>CAMBPB010000055.1 GCA_945869465.1 Prosthecobacter debontii | reverse complement strand
TGAGGGGAGCCATCCTGCGGCTTCACGACGCGGAAGTTTTCGAGACCCTCAACGCCGGCTTCCACCACCACAGCGCCAAACCCCACGCCGCCTTGCGCCTCCTCAAAACACCCCCGCCACAAATCAATTAACCAGACAACCGCCCTGAGTTTTTCGTTGTGGTGCGGGCATTTCCCTTGGCGGAACCGATTCCGAGGGATAAAAGGCGCGGCCATGACTCGTCCCGCCATTGAACGCTGCATCTTGATTTTCATCATTGCCCTCGTTGCCACCTTTTTGTGGACTCTAACGGGGGTGTTTCGAATACTCGGTTGGCTCTAGCATTTCTCCGTGCCCGCCGCTATTTCCATGCCACGGGGATTTCGGCAATCCGCCCGCTTTTGTCGTCGTATTTGAGAAGACCGTGCTCCAGCGCGTATTCATGCACGCACTTGGTCACTTTCACGTCGAAGGCGCAGTATTCGGCAATTTTGCGCAACGGCCCGAAGCTGCCGGTCTTTTTGTGTTCCTGCCACCAGCGCAACGCGTCAAGGCCGTCGGCGGTCTTTCCGGTGCCGAGTGAGGCCGCGGCGACGGAGTCGAGTTTGAGTCGGAATCCGAGCAGGGTTTCCAACTCGAGCATCATGTCGAGGTTGATGGTTTGTTCGACCAGCGTGTGAAACACATAGGGCTGAAGT
This sequence comes from Prosthecobacter debontii, assembly GCA_945869465.1. Taxonomy (GTDB): domain Bacteria; phylum Verrucomicrobiota; class Verrucomicrobiia; order Verrucomicrobiales; family Akkermansiaceae; genus Luteolibacter. Next base: position 22,886 of record CAMBPB010000055.1, on the reverse strand, counting down.
ACCGGGTAGTCGAACTGCATGTGGTTCCAGCCGACCACCAGGTCCGCGCGAATCAGTTCCTCGCCGAGTTGGTCCATTTCGGTTTCCCCATAGATTTCATAAGTTCCGCGGGCAGTGCTGTAAGTGACAGCCACTGAAATGCCCATCTTGCTCTTGTGTGCGAATCCTCCCACGTCACCGAAGCTTCGCTGGGTTTCCAAATCGAAATAGACGATGTTTTTTCCGGCCACCCGCTCTTCATAGCGATGGCCAGGGGTGTCCGGCAAGCAATTGGATGCAGCGATGTTTTGTTGCGGCTTGACCCCGCAGTGTTGGATGGGCAGTGTGCAGCTCCGCCGCGCCACCGATGGACGTGGCGGGCTCCAATCGTACCAACCTACCGTTCCGCTATGGCCGCGAAAATCTATACCACCAAAGACGCACCGATCGCTCCGCTGAAGAAGAAAACCCTCGCCGTGATTGGCTTTGGCTCGCAAGGCCATGCCCATGCCCTCAACCTCAAGGACAGCGGCCTCAAGGTCATCATTGGTCTCTATAAAAAGTCGAAATCCCGCGAGGTCGCCAAGAAACTCGGCTTCGAAGTCATGGACACCGCGGAGGCAGTCAAAGCGGCCGATGTGATCTTCGTTGCTACTCCAGATACGGTGATTCCCTCGGTTTACGAAAAGGACATCGCGCCGAACCTGAGTAAGGGAAAGACCCTGCTTTTCTCACACGGTTTTGCCGTACATTTCAAAACCATTACCCCGCCGCAGAATGTGGACGTGATCCTCGTCGCGCCGAAAGGCCCGGGTCACACCGTGCGTTCGCAGTTCGTTGCCGGCAAAGGCGTTCCCGGTTTGATCGCGATTCATCAGGACGTCTCCGGGAAGGCGAAACAAATCGCACTTGCATGGGCTGGTGGCATCGGTTGCGCTCGCGCGGGGGTATTTGAAACCAACTTCCGCGAGGAAACTGTGACCGATCTTTTCGGCGAGCAGTGCGTGCTCTGCGGCGGTGCCACCGCTTTGGTGAAGGCCGGATTTGAAACATTGGTGGAAGCTGGCTATCAGCCCGAGATGGCATATTTCGAGTGCCTTCACGAGCTCAAGCTCATCGTGGACCTGATGAACGAGCAGGGCATTGCCGGAATGCGTTTCTCAATCTCCGAAACCGCCGAGTATGGTGACGTGACCGTGGGTCCGAAGATCATCGATTCTTCAGTCAAAAAGCGCATGAAGAAGCAGCTAAAAGACATTGAAAACGGCAAGTTCGCCAAAGAATGGACCAACGAATACAACACCGGCAACAAGAACTTCAACGCCATTCGCAAGGCCGAAGCCGAGCACCAGATCGAGAAGGTCGGTGAAAAACTCCGCTCGACGATGAGCTGGATCAAACAGAGCAAGATCAAGAAAGGAGCCAGCCAGGCGAGCTTCACATCGAGTTCGAAGTAATCCAGTCACTATTTAAAAACGCCCGTCTCCTTTGTTAGGAGACGGGCGTTTTTCGTTGGATCGGCTAAGGCAATTCCGCCAGTGCATCCAGCGCCAGTTTGCGGGCTTTGGGTTGGTTGAACTTGGGATCGGAAGCCGTGGTAAAGTCTGCTTTGGCCTCAGCGGTATGTCCGAGAGCGAGGTGGGCGCGGCCTCGATTGAATACCGGATAGGAATCATCCGCTGCGAGCGGGATTGCGAGATTATAGGCCTGGAGAGCATCTTCCGGCCTCCCCAGAATCAGCAGGCAATCACCGCGCCGATTCTGAGCTTTGGCAGTGAGGCTGGGTCTTTTTGCATGTTGTTCCGGCAGTAGCTTGTTTACCGCTTCGAGCACGAGGTCGCAGACTTTCATCGCTTCCTCGACCTTGGGTGACGGAGATGTGAGATCCTTGATGTCTTCCTTGGCTCGTTCTAACAGGCCATCCAGTGGTGTGACGGCATAGTCGCCCGCGCCACGGGTGGAGCTCGTGAGATTGAGGGCTTCGATGCACTCGGCCGCCTTACCGGTAGCAGCGAGTTTGGCAATCTCGCTTGAAGTCGGCGCTTTGACCGGGAGTGCTTTCATTGCGCCGCCAGACGCGCCCGCTGCGGTGGTATTGCCCGGTGGCGTGGCGGCGGCTATTACAGGAGCCGGGCCGGCAAGATAGATGTCTTCGCCGACCAACCGGGAATATTCGGCTGGGATTTGTCCGCCATCGGACCGTTCCATGACGCCGGCACGAGTGCGTTTGAAAACCTGTTCGATGGTAAGCCCTGGTGTGCGCAAATGTTTAAGTAACTCACCAGTGTAGAGACCGTTTGCATCCTCCCCATCCTGTGCGGTGTGTCCGGCATCGGTGGCGAATGCAATCAGCGATCCCGCCGGTGGTTTCATCTCGGCAAGACCTCCCGGAGTGGCGAGGTCGCGGCTGCGTGGGTTGCGGGCCACCGGCGTGCTGCGGCAGGCATCCAAAATGACCAGATTGCAGCGCGCACCGGCTGCACTCATTTCAGCGACGACTTGCTCCGCATTGAAAAGCCTGGTTTCCGCGAGTAGGCGGAGCGTAGGTTCATCGGCACCCTCGGGCTTATAACCGGACTTGACGGGAATCAGGTAGTTCGAGCCAGCAACGGAAATTCCATGACCGGCATAGTAAAACAACGCGACTTCCGTATTAGAAAGTTTGGCACGAAACTTCGCCACCGCTACTAACAGTTCATCGCGGGTAAGGTTGTGTTCTTCAATGACGGAGAAACCCAGGCCGCGCAGGGTTTTGGCGACCGCCTTGGCATCGCTCACTGGATTGCGTAGCGGTCCCACGGATGCCTCATACTTTGCATTGCCAATCACCAGCGCTGTGCGCGGGACCGCCTTCGTTTCCGCGGACAAGTGCGAGAGCGCCAGACCATGGATGAAAAGAGATGCGAGACAAAAGCGGTGATTCATGGCTGCGGGTAGTCTGCAAGCCGATCAGCCACAGGTCAATCGAATGAGTCCGGCGGCCAGCGGAAACGGCAAGCATTCGTTTGACACTCCATCAGCTCAATTCGCATCATACCCCCATGAAGAATGTCCTCCTCGTCGTGCTTTTGTTTGTCACTGGCTGTGCGTCGGGTCCCCCTGAGGAGAAACCGCAGCCACTCGTTGCGGGTGATCCGACCGCGCCTTCGCAGATTACCCCTACCGAATCGATGGCCATCGCCAATCGGCTGGCCACTCACCCGTGGCGTCCGTTTGCGACTAACATTCTGCACGGCAAGGACAAGGCCGGTATTTTGGTGAACTCGCCGGATTTCAGTCACGAACCTCAGCAACCACGCAAGGGTTGGTGGGTCCCAGGCCAAGTCAACAACGGCATTCCCTACAAGTGGGGTGGCTTCGATGATACTTCCTCGTTTGATGCTGCCATCTCCAGCGGCGCAGCGGGCGGCGATGTCTCCTCACCCGCGAAACGCCGCGCCGACAATTCTGCGGTGAGTACCCAGGCGGCAGGCGTAGATTGCTCGGGTTTTGTTTCACGTTGCTTGAAGCTGCCGCGTGTGCACGACACTCGGCAATTGCCTGCCATTTGCACTGAACTGCCGAGTGCGCAGGATCTCCGCCCGGGGGATTTGCTCAATATCCCGTACCGCCATGTGGTGCTGTGTGCCGGTTGGTCGAATCCTGAGCGAACCTGGATCTATTATTATGAAACCGGCGGTGGCCCCGACTATTGGAAGCCTGGTCTCAAACAAGCGCCCTTGGATGCCATGCTCGCGCTGGGCTACCGGCCATTGCGATATCGCGGCATGGCACATCCGGCGGGGGTACCCGGGCAATCGGCCAAGGATGTGCTGACACGCGCTGTGAAATCCACCGCCGTGGTCGTGCCTAATCCGACGGTGGGTGAGCCGTGAAGTTTAAATCGCTTGTTCCCTTGCAGGCTGGGTCCGTGACTCTCTGGCTGAGCCCCAAGTGTGCCAGCCTTCCTTGAGTTCGAGTTTCGCCCATTCGGCTAACAAGGGAAGCAACTTCCAGATCTCCTTGCGATTGAGTGTGAACCCCGGGATGAGCATACGCTGGCGATCGTTCATTCTGCCCAGCGCATTGAGCTGCCGGCGGCGATTGGCGATTCTTGCGAATCGCCTGTTGTAAGTCCGCATCAGTGCGGCAAACACACGACCGCTTGGCGGTGAGAATGGCGGAGCGAGATAGGCTTTCTCGCCGATGTTGAAAACGGGTTCCACCACACCCCAGTAATACAAACTGAGATCGAGGCGGAACGCCAGGCCAAGCAGGTCATATTCGCCGAGGTATTGGTATTTGTCGCGGTAGAGGGCATCGAACCAGCGCATATGACTCACTGTTAGGTCGCGGTTATGGCTTTCGAGCAGGCTGGTGACCGGCTCGCCTGCACGTTGGCGTGTGATGGTGTCGGCAGCGCGGGTGGCCGTGAAGGAAATCCAGTCCATACCCGGGCTATAAAATGGATCCATGAATGCCGAGGCATCGCCGACGAGCGTGTAGCCATCGCCGGCGAAGTGGGTGCTGTAATAGGCGAGGTTCTTGCGCCAGTTCAGATCCTCCGGCAGGTATTCCGCGCCATCTAACAACTCGCGGGCGACAGGATGGCGGTTGAGGAATGTTTTCAAGCGATCACCAATATTTCCACCGTCCTGCGGGAAATCGACGAGCCGTTGATCGAACACCACGCCTACACTGACGTCGCCACCTTTGAGAGGAATCCACCAACTCCACCAGCCATCGCCGATGATATGGTTCGTCGCGGTGCCGCGCGTGCCATAGTGGACGGAGGTCCATTCGGGAAACTTGTCGGTCAGTTCGCGGCCGTCCCAATCCTTGACTCCCTTCCAGCGCGACCAGGCGGAGGCGGTGGGGTGATCGTTGTTCGGTTTCCACCAGCCCTCCTTGCGGGCCAGCATCGCGGCGAAACCGGATGCATCGACAATCCAGCGCGCGCTCAATTCGCGTTTTTCATCGCCTTGTTTCACATCGAGCACCTGCATGCCGCCGGTGGCGAGGCGGATGTTGGAAACGGTGGCTGGTCTCAGGACAGTCGCGCCCGCTTCGTTCACGCGGCGCAGGACTTCCTCATCGAGTGCGGCGCGGTCGATCTGATAGGACGGCAGGCGGGCGAGATAGCGCGGCCCGATCTCGGACGCCTGATCGAGGGAAGCAACCTTGTCGTTGGCAAACCAGAAACGCAGGCCTTGTTTGGAAATGTGGGCCTCGTTGAGATATTGCGTCAGTCCGAGCACCCGCCCGAGGAAGTAGGCGCTCACCTCGACGGTGGCCTCGCCGACACGGCGGCCGAGGGTCTCTGACTTGTCCACGATCAGGATGCGAACGCCAGGGTTCTTGCGCAGCAACAGGGTGGCTGTCGCGGAACCCGAGAGGGCACCGCCGATCACAACCACATCGTAATCGCTGCTGAGGTCCGTGAGGGTGTCAGGCATCGCGGGCGATTATCGTCTTCCTTCTGCCAAATGCAACCATTCGACAGGTTTGACTCCTGTAAGCAATCCTTTGGTTCTTGTCTGCGCAACGCGGACCACGGGAAATTGAGGTTTTGCCACACTGTGGCGAAGCAATTCATTTCGGCATGACTACCGGGACTCACTTCAAGGCTAGCAGCGCGAACTCCTTGTGATGCACGCTGAGCTGCTGCAGACGGATGGTTGTGAATCCCATGGCAACGAGCGACGCGAACCATTGCGCCTGATCGGCCACTTGCAGAAGATCGGTGAGTTTCAAGGTGATCAGAACGCCGCGGATCCCCGGAGCCATCTGGCAGAAGCGGGCGCATTCCTTGAGCACCACTTGCGGGGACTGGTTCATGTCGGACATGAACCAGGTGACGCCCTGGCCGAGATCGCGCTTGCTGGCCAAGGCCGCCGGCTTGCGGCAATGGTAAAACCACGGCCGGTGAATGGGAGCGGCGCGGCGCTCTGGAATGGCGGACGAGAGCACGATTTCCGCCATCTTGGCGGGGTCCACGCCGATCACCGGGACACCGCGTTGCAACAATGCGAGAACTACACCGCCGGGGGCGCAGCCGAGTTCCACCACGATATCGTCCGCGGTGAAATTCAGATCGAAGAACCGCACGGCTTCCTCGAGTTTCAACCAAGCCCGCGAGGGTGATTCGGCGGGCATCACGATCCCCGAATCCCCGGCCGGATCGGGGCTGAGGAAGGGCGCGTGGCGATGGAGCCCCGCCCAGAATTCGGCGGGTCCCAGTTCCACCACCGTGCCGATGATCCGGCCAAACTCCGGTCTGCATGCCGGCGCTGCGTCAGGTACGCCCTGCATTTTACGTTGGTGAAAAAGCGCGTGATGGATCAAACTAGCCGCGTGGGGTGCCAACGAACCCTCGATCCGCCTGACCGCCTCGTCCCGCGTCGGTGCTTTGGCGAGCGACAGGCACAGCCGCCGCGCACAGGCGAGAGGAACCCTCAGCGCCGCGATGGAAACCGGCTCGGCCGTTTTGAAGCTGACGAATCCCCGCCGCTGGTAACTGAGCCGCCAGCTCGGGTGGATCGCCTCCACTTCCAGTTTCAGCGCCTTTTCCGATCCAGGATTGGTGAGGGCAAAAACAAATCCGGAGGTGAAGGATTCGGTCGTTGGCTGAGGGAGCGTGCGAGTCATGAGCGTTTCATCGGGATGTTCCGCAACTCCAACTTCTCACAAAGCGGGTAGCCATTCCCATCCCTCTAGGTGGATTGGAAACCAGTCGATATCTCCGGCGGCGCGGCGCCGGAAAGCGAATCGCCGTGGTGAGTGAGTTGGTGGCGAACGGGATGTCTTTCATCGCGGAAAAGACTGCGCGAAAACACAGGACAGGCGAGTTTGTTTTTAAAATGGCGGCCATGGGCTGGCGCGGGCGGCGTTCTCGGGCGTGGGGAATTGTGTGGGAATTCTGGTTTTGCTCAGGTATGAGTACCTTTGACTTAAGACGGCAAGGCTGATTCGGATTTTCGAACTGTTCTGTTTTAACCTAACCCCCCCACTGTTCCATGCCCCCCCGCACCTTGGGACTCTCATGCATTTGCCTCGTTTTCGCGGCAATGATGACATGGATTATGCTCGAAGCGCAGGCGGGCAAAACTTTCTTCTGGTCCGCGCGTCCGCCCTTGATTCCAGCGGAAGTGAGCAAAGTTGCGTCCACCGCCGCCCGATCCACGGGGTCCGGAACGGGCGCGTGCCTCCCTCCTGCGCAGCCCTCCGATGCCCGGCGTAGTGCTGATCCCGTGCCTGTCGCGAACCCTGAACTGCCGCCCCCTGCCGCCGCATGCGTGCCGCTTCCCGATGATTTTCTAGAACGCATCCTCGCGGCGGACGCGTCCGCGGTCACCGTCGTGCTGCCGGGCGGCGGCACGGCGAAGGGCCGGGTTTCCTCGATCCAACGCGACGCGGATGGCCTGCTGCTCATCCAGGGAAAGGTGACCCATCCCGAGGCCGGTAGGTTCATGTTCCAACGCCAAACCGCGCCGGGAAAAGCGGGCGCATTGGCGGGATTCATCCACTACGACCAAAGCGATGTTGCCTATCAGATCCGTCCGGATGGAGAAGCCGGCAAGCCCTCGCTGGTGAAAACCACTGTGGAGGCGGTCGTTTGCCGCGCCTATGCCACCGCCCCGGACGCGCAGGAAATCCCCGCCACGCATCCGACCAACGACCTGATCCCCCCAGATGAAAACGGGGTCATCCAGTTGCAGAGCCTGCCCGGCGCCATCGGTGTGATATACCTCGATTTTGATGGGGAGGTTCGTGACTTCGTATCCTGGGGCTATATCAACGCGCTGCCCTCCAATGCGACAAACTCCCAAATCTTTGAAGTTTGGAAAGGCATCTGCGAGGATTTTCAACCCTTCAACCTCAATGTCACCACCGTGCGCGCCGTCTATGACGCCGCTCCCGCGGGACATCGCATTCAAGTCGTTATCACACCCACCTCAAGCGCGGCACCGGGAAGCGGAGGCGTGGCCTACGTCGGTTCGTTCAACTGGACCAGCGACACGGTCTGCTGGTCGTTCCTCACCAGCGGAAAAAACGCGGTCGAAGCGATCTCCCACGAAGTCGGACATACCCTTGGCCTTTCACACGACGGCTCCCAGGCCACCGAATACTACACAGGCCATCATGGCTGGGCCTCCATCATGGGGGTCGGATACTATCAGAGCCTCACCCAGTGGTCGAAGGGCGAGTACTCCAACGCCAACCGAACCGAGGACGACCTGGGCATCATCGTTTCTAACAACAACAGCGTGGACTACCGCCCGGATGATCATGGCGCCACCTTCGTTTCCGCCACCACCCTCGAAATCACCCAACCCGGGGAGGTTTCCAACGAAGGCATGATTGAAACCACGGAGGATGAGGACTCCTTCCGATTCTCCACCAGCGGCGGCGTGGTCGCTCTCAGCATCGGCAACGTGCCCTACAGTCCGAACCTCGATCTCAAGGCGGAAATACTCAACTCGGGCGGCGGGGTCATCGCCACTCATGACCCCGCGGACTCGCTCGATGCCATGTTTTCCGGGCTGAGTCTGGCGGCGGGTGATTATTTCCTGCGGGTTTCCGGGGTGGGCAAGGGCGATCTAACAACCGGGTATTCGGACTACGCCAGTCTCGGTGGCTACACGATCACCGGCAATGTGGCCGGCGGAGTCCATGCCGATCATTTCGCGGTCGCGGAAAACCCTGCGATCGGCACCGTGCTTGGCGCGTCCGTCCCCCGCTCCAGCCACGGCGGCGGCGCGCTGTTATTCGCCATCACTTCGGGAAACACCGGCGGCACCTTCGCTATCAACCCCGCCACCGGGAGCCTCAGCGTGGCGAACGCGGCATTGCTGGATTTTGAGACGCTCTCCAGCCGTTGGGATGATCCGGCCGTCTTCGAATTGTTTGTCTCTATCACGGACAACCTCGGCACTGCCATGGAATCGATCCGCCTAGTCGTGACCGTGGGCAATGTGAATGAAGCCCCGGTTTTCCCCCCTCCACTGGCGCTGAGCGTTCCTGAGAACCTTGCCGCTGGCGGGATCATCACCACCGTGGTTGCCGTCGATGCAGACCGCTCTGATTTTGTCACCTACTCGATTGTTGATGGTAATACGGGCAACGCTTTCGCCATTGATGCCAACAGCGGTGCGCTCACTTCCGCCAGGACGCTGGATTTCGAAACCACGCCCTCCTTCACGCTCACCGTCCGCGCAACCGACCATGGCTCACCATCTCTAACGACGGACGCCGTTCTCACGATCCACCTGCTTGACCTTTCCGAATCCTTGGCTCCGGGCTCGGTCATCCGCACGTTTTTCAATGACATCGCCGGCACCACGATTGCCGCCCTCACCAGCAGCGCCAATTTCCCCGATCGGCCACATTCGGAGGCCGCCCTCACCTCCTTCGACAGCGGTACCGCCAAGCGCGATTTCTACGGCAGCACCGTGCGCGGTTATGTCATCGCGCCGGCCACCGGGAACTACACGTTCTGGATTTGCACCGACGATGCCGGAGAACTGCGGATCAGCCCGAACGCCAACCCCGCCGGCGCCATCGTGCGGGCGAGTTTGGCCACCTGGGCCAATCCTGGGGAATGGACGCGAAGCCCCACCCAGCAATCCAGCGCCGTCGCGCTGACCGTGGGTCAGGCATATTACATAGAAGCCCGCCACAAGGAAGGCAGCGGCGGCGATCACGTGCAGGTGGCCTGGCAAGGTCCCGGCATGACCGCCAAGGAAATCATCCCCGGCATGTGGCTGGCACCCTATCAGCAGAACTACGCCCCGTGGGCGGTGTCCGCCACATCGGGCATTGTCCGCGAGTCCGCCACCGCCGGCCAGCGCGCCGGCCTGGTGACGTTCCACGAGCCGGATCTCGGCCAGACGATTGCCGGCTACTCCATCACGGGTGGCAATGAAGCCGGGATTTTCGCCATCAACTCCGGCGGGGAAATCACCGTAGCTAACAGTAGCAGACTTGTGGCTGGAACCACCCATTGTCTAACAATCTCTGCCACCGATAGCGGAACGCCGGCGATGGTCGGCACCACCACGCTCAACCTGCAGGTCCTGGGTCTTAACGAGCAGGTCCACGCATGGTGGAAGCTCGACGAATCCGCCGGCACCACTGTCAGTGACAGCTCGGGAAACGCCCGTCATGCCACCCTCTCTGGCGGCGGTTCATGGGTTGCCCGCGGCCCCGCAAACCAAGCGCTCCAACTCGACGGCGCGACCACCCGCTTCGACTACCTTGGCAACAACTCGTTATCCGGCGACACTTCCTTTTCGGTCTCCGCATGGGTGAAAGTGCCGGTATCCCACTCCAGTGACGGCGTGCTCATCCAACAGCGGGAAGCGGGAGCCAGCGGCCACATCGGCCGTTATGTCGTCAAGGTGAATGCCGATGGCACGATCAACTTCAGCGTTTACGGCAGGGATGCGAACGGCGTGAACGAAGGCACGCAGTTCGACATCACCAGCCCGACTGCGATCAAGGACGGTCTCTGGCACCATGTCGCGTGTGTCCGCAACGGCGTGACCGGCCGGATGTTCATCGATGGCGCGCTGCTCGCTTCCGGCAGCGGCGCCATCCGCATGCTGGATCCGACGCTTACCGTGGCAGTCGGCTGCGACGCGCGGGACAACATCACATTCCTCGACGCCGCCGTGGATGACGTCCGCATCTATGCCGACGCGCTCGGCAGCCAGCAGTTTGATAGAATCGCCGCCATGCCGAAGGTGGCGGTTAGCAGCCCGGTTGATGATTCCGCGGAAATTCCCGGCTTCGGATTGGTGCTGCACGCGCTGGGCAGCGTTGCTGATGGATCATCTCCCGCATTCGCATGGTCAAAGCTCAGCGGACCGGGAATGATCGACTTCGGAACGCCGGCCGCGAGTTCCACCACCGCGGTGTTCTCCGCAGGGGGCACTTACGTCCTGCGAGTCACCGCTTCCAATGGCGCCGGCTCCACCACAGGGGAAGTGTCGGTGCTGGCCGGCAGCACGACAAATTCAGCGTTCGCCGGATTCACCTACGGGAGTGGCGCGGCTGGCAGCCATACCGAAACCGATTCTGACAGTTACACCCTCACGGGCGCTTCCACCGGCATCAATCAGACGGGAACCGCGGACGGTTTTTATCTGCTAGGACAATCGTTTTGCGGAAATTTCGATCTCAGGGCGCGGGTGACATCCGTGGCGGATATCCCCGGCGTCAGCTCCGAACGCGCGGGTCTTATCATCCGCCCGGGCACCGCCCTAACAGCCAATGACGTGAGCGGATTCATCGGCTCTGGCACAGGCGATAAAGGCCATTGGGTGCGCCGCACCACCACCGGAGACGGGAATTCGGTGTCCGAGTCTTCCTCCATGACCCTGCCGCGATGGTGCCGCCTCGCCCGCACCGGCAACTTGGTGGAATTCTGGCACTCCAGCGACGGAGTGGCCTGGATCTCGCGCGGGACGATGACCTTTAACGGCGAGGTGCGCGCCGGATTATGCTGGAGTTCCAATAGCGCCTCAACAAGCGATAGCGCGTCTTTCGACAACGTGTCCGGATTCTTCACTTCCAACCTGGGCGCCCTGGTGAGCGCCGGTGCCGATGCCCAGGTGGCTGTCGCCGAACCGTTTGAGCTAACAGGATACGCCGATGACGACGGCATGCCGAATCCGCCATCGAACACAAGTATCGCATGGTCGGTGGTGAGCGGCCCTGGCAGCGCTACCTTTGGAAACTCCGGTCAGGCGGCCACCGGCGTCACCTGCGCGGCGCCCGGAACCTATCTTTTGCGCCTCACGGCGGATGATGGCGCGGTGCAAACCTTCGACGATATCATCCTCACCGCCGTCCTGATCAACACCATGGGTGTCGCTGCTACTGACGCCGCCGCGGCGGAGACCGGTCCGGATGGCGGCACCTTCACCTTTACCCGCGGCGGCTCGCTCAGCGGCGACCTTACGGTCGATTTCACGCTCGCCGGCACCGCCGCCAATGGCGTGGACTATGCCGCGCTTTCCAACAGTATTGTTATTCCAAGCGGAGACACCACCGCTACCCTCACGGTCACGCCGGAAACCGATGAGCTCGTCGAAGGAATTGAAACCGCGGTTCTATCGCTCGAACCAGGTGATTACGAGATAATCGATTCGACCGCAACCGTCGCGATCTCGGATTCCAACCACGCTCCCTGGTGGGCGGATTCCCTCCTCAACTGGGTGGAGTGCGCCGAGAACGTCGCGTATGCCGGACCACCCATCGCATCCCAGGCCACCGATCCTGACGGAGCCGTCCTAACATTCAGCAAGACGGGTGGGCCGGACTGGTTGGTGGTGGCAACTGACGGATCGCTCACCGGCACTCCCTCCGCTGGCGACGTGGGTTCCAATCGTTTCGGCGTCCGCGTGACGGATGCGGGCGGACTTGCAGCGGATGCGGTTGTCAACATTCTCGTCAATTTCCTCAACCAAGCGCCGGAATTCATCGTGGTCCCGGTCATCGCGGCGGATGCGGCCGCGTTGGCACCTTACACCGGCCATTCGCTGGCCGCCTCCGCCACCGATCCGAATCTTACCCAAGGCGATGTCTTGGCATTCTCCAAACTCGACGGTCCGGCATGGCTGGCCATTGCTCAGGATGGTTCGCTCTCCGGCACCGCCCCGGTCGCAAGCCTCGGCACCAACCTGTTTATCGTTAGAGTTTCGGACGCCGCCGGCGCCACCGCGGACATGGTGCTCCAGATCAGCGTCACGCCGCCGCGGCTTTTCCTCGACGCCAACGGCGCCGCCGCGGGCTTGGGCGCTCCCGTTAGCATGGTCTGGGATGCGTCCGCAATCTGGTCGGCGGAAGCGACCGGAGCCACCGACACCCTGCCGTGGATTGGCGGGGCGCATGCGGTTCTATCAGCCGGCAGCGATGCCACGGACATGCTCGTCACGGTTGCCGGAACTCAATCGCTCGGCAGTCTGACCGTCGAGGAAGGCCGCCCGACGCTCGCCGGCGGCACCCTGGATCTTTCCGGGGCCGCCACCAGATTCGCCATCACGGGCACCGCCGAGGTGAACTGCGCACTCTCCGGTTCCGGCATGGGACTTTTTAAATCGGGCCCAGGGACACTGGTGCTTTCTGGAAATAACAGCTACACTGGCGGGACCACGGTGTCTGCTGGAACCCTGTGTCTAACCAGTTCATTGCCCGCCGGGGGCGGGGTGATCGTGGCAACGAACGGCACGCTGAGCGGCGCAGGCTCGGTCCCGAGTGGCATTGCGGTTTCCGGCACCCTGGCTCCCGGCCATGGAATCGGCACGCTCACGACGGGTCCGGTGGCAGCAACCACCGGAGCGCGCCTGGAGTGGCAGGCGGGCGATTGGGCCGGAGTCGCAGGCAGCGGCTACGATACCATCATCGCGGCTTCGTTGGATCTAACCGATGCGACCGCGGTCACGGTGGTGTTGAAAGCGGAATCGCTCGCGAATTTCAGCGAAAGTCCGGCGGTTTTCACCCTGGTGCAAACCGCGGCCGGCATCAGCGGATTCGAAGCCGGGAAGTTCACCATCGACGCAGCCGCCTTCCCCGGTCCCACAGGAACCTGGGACGTGCGCCGGAGCGGAAACGCCCTTGAGCTCGGTTACACTCCGCCAACTCCGTTCGAAGTCTGGCAGCGAACCAAGTTCGGCATGGAGGCCGGAAACCCGCTGCTAGCAGGGGAGATGGCCGATCCCGATGACGATGGCCGGCCCAACCTGCTGGAATATGCGCTCGGCTCCGAACCCAACGAAGCCGGCCCGGCTAACCTTGTTTTTGATTGGCAGGATGTCGCAGGCAGCGCTTGTCTTAGGCTAACAATCGATAGGAACGCGGAGGCCGCCGATGTCACGTTTACCGTTCAAACCACGGGCGATCCGTCAGACCCGGTCACTTGGACTGACGCGGACACCTTCATCGAGGAAAACACTCCGGCCCGGCTCGTCGTTAGAGACACCGGTACCGGCCTCCGCCGCTTCATCCGCCTCCGCGTCACCCGCTGAGTGGCTGCGCTTCTGGATTTGGACGATCCGTCGAAGGTCATCACTTGAGACAACAATCGTCGGGCGCGTCCTAACGTTATTTGCAGTCGTGTGGAGCGGAGCGCCCCGCCGGTGGCTGGCAGGTGAATCTCCGCCCACGAACCGCGCTTCGCCCGAACCGGCAAACTGCCGCGCAGGATGAACGATCCTGGTTACTTTCGGCCACTTCCGGGCGGGGTGCGGCCCTCGCCGAAGTATTTTTCGCTGCGGTAACGCAACCACACCCGCAGGACCTGCGGAATCTGTTCGCGTTCGGCCTCACCGAGCGATTCATAGAGCGCCAGCGCTTTTGCCCGCTCGCCACGGCAGGCGCGATTGCGATGCGCGTCCCAATAAGTCCGTGCCAGTCGGATGCGTCGGCAGATTTCCTTGATCAACGCGGTTCCGGTGAGCGGTTTCCCGGTGAGCGGTTTCTTCGGGGGCATCGGGGTGGGCTTTTCAGCAAATCCTGCCGCGTTTTCCCGCCAGCGCAGTGATGGAAGGGTTGAGAGGGCGGCCATGAAATGGAAGGATCGCCGCAAGGCCGCGGCTTGGGAATGCCGAAGGTGCTACTTTTTCGCCTCTTCCTTGGGGGGCGCGGTCGTGGCGGGCTCCGCGGTTTTCCAGTCCGCCACTACCTCGACCATCGGCAGCGCCTTCTTGAGCGCGGTGATCCCGGCAGCGGTGGTTTTGGTCTGGAACAGGTATAACTTCCGGAGTTTCTCCAGACCCGTGAGTTCCTGAAGCCCCTGGTCCGTGATGGCGGTGTTGAAGAGATTCAAGGAAGCGAGATTCTGCAAGCCTTTGAGGTGGGTCAGGCCGGCATCGGTGATCGGGGTATTCACCAGGTTCAAGCGGGTGAGGTTGGTGTCGCCGGATAGAGCCGCCAATTGGGCGTCGGTGATCCTTGCGCCCGTCAGGTTCAGTTCGGTGAGCGTTTTCATGTCCCTGAGCAGGGGCAGGACCTTGGTGGCGGTGTCGGCATCGAGTCCACGGAAGTTTCCATAGCGCCACTCCGAATCCATCGCGATGGGAAGCAGGGCGTGGCCGAGTTTCTCCAGTTCGGCGAAGGCCGCCCGCTCGGCGCTTGTGGGCTTGAGGGTTTCAGCCTTTGGCCCGGAGGCTTTGGGTTCGACGTCGCGGCCCTTGATCACCAGTCCGTCGGGCCACTTTGCGCCTTGTGCGATCCAGGATTTGATCCGTTCCTGTTGCGCCTTGGTGAGCAGATCGCCCTTGGACGGCATGACCTCCTCGTCGTCTTCGGGCAGGGTGATGCGATGGAAAAATTCGCTTTCATCGGGTTTGCCGGGGACGAGCACCTCGTCGCTCTTGAAGGCGAACTCCTTGGTGTCTAGGCGCAGTTTGCCCTTCTGCTTGTTCGCGCCGTGGCAGGAAACGCAACTTTCCCCAAGAATGGGCATGATGTCCTTGGTGAAGTCCACCTCCTCGGCCGACGAGGGCCGCGGAACGAGGCTCAGGATTCCGGTCATTGCGATGAGCGCCCTGGCGGAAACAAATGACAGATGGTGGCGGAGGCTGGTCATGGATCGATTGTGAATCCTTGGATTCGGCCGAGGATGCTTCCACGGAACAACCCGTTTCGCAAGCCAAAGAAATCACCGGCGACTAACCGCCGGGAGCGCGGGTTTCCAAACCCACATGCCCATGAGATGTGAAAGCGAAGGCCCCCCATGGCGGCTTCTTTCGCAGATCAGGGTCAGGCGAGTCACAGACTCGCGGTCCCAGGGGCAATGAACCGCCGGGAGCGCGGGTTTCCAAACCCGCCCGCCCATGAGATGTGCCAGCGAAGGCCGCGCATGGCGGCTTCTTTCGCAGATCAGGGTCAGGCGAGTCACCGACTCGCGGTCCCAGGGCCAGGGCCCCAATCGGAATAGCGAGCAAACCGCAAGCGTGGGGCGCGAGCGGGCCCATCGCCGAGCTCCAAAATTTCTGTTGCGGATTTCGAGTTTTCAGTAAACATTGAAACCGATGAATGTCGCAACGCTCCAACTGAAGCAAGCACGGGACGAATTCGTGGCTCAATGGGGAGCCTTGGGGACGCAATGGGGGATCAACCGGACGATGGCGCAGATTCATGCCTTGCTGATGACCGCTCCGCAGCCGCTTTCGACCGACGATGTGATGGAGGAGCTTGAGATCAGCCGGGGCAATGCGCACACGAATACGAAGGAGCTGGTGGCGTGGGGGTTGGTGCGGATGGTGGTGAGAAAGGGCGAACGACGGGAGTTTTTCGAAGCGGAGAAGGATGTCTGGAAGATTTTCACCACGGTGGCCCGGGAGCGGAAACGCCGGGAGATCGATCCGGCGCTGGCGGTGTTGCGCAAGTGCGCGGAGAACAGCCAGGAGATTCAAACTCCGGAAGGCCGGGCGTTTTTCGACCAAATGCGGCAATTGGAGGAGTTTGTCGAGTTCGCCTCCAACATGTCGGACCGGATCGCCAACATGAAACATGGCTTCGCGGTGCAGATGGCCGCCAAGTTGCTGGGCTAGAGGAAAGACACAAGACTTGAAGCCGCCAGCCGCCAGACCACAGGGAGATGAAGCACTTTGCGGCTCTTTTTTGGCGATGATTTTCGAAATTTACTGAAAGAATGGAATTCGCAGGAAAAGCAAAAAATATAATCATTAAAAGCACCATGAACCCTGTCGTCGTTATTTTTGGAGCCAACGGATTTTTGGGTCGTTATTTGAGTCGGCATTTCACCCGGCAGGGTCGGGAAGTGGTGGCGGTGGCCCGCAGCCGGGAGGGCTGGAGTGGTGACGGGATGTTTCTCGGATGGGACGGGAAAACGCCAGGACCATGGGCGTTGGCGTTGGAGGGGGCGGAGGCGGTGATCAATTTGGCGGGGCGCAGCGTGAACTGCCGCTACAGTGAGGAGAACCGTCGGGAGATCATGGACTCGCGGGTGGCTGCGACGCGGGTGATTGGCCAGGCGATCGCGGGCTGCAAGGTGCCGCCGAAGGTGTGGCTCAATGCGAGCACGGCGACGTGGTATCGGCATGCGGAGGACCGGCCGCAGGATGACTGGCTGGGGGAACCGGGCGAGGGATTTTCATGTGAGGTGGCGCAGGCGTGGGAGGAGGCGTTTTTCGGGGCGATGGTTCCTGCGGAAACCCGCAAGGTGGCGTTGCGGATTGGCATGGTGTTGGCCAACGAGCCGGCGACGGTGTTCGACGTGCTGCGCAAGCTGACGGCCTGCGGGCTTGGGGGAACCATGGGTGGCGGGGGCCAGCGGATCAGTTGGATTCACATGGAGGATTTTCTGAGAGCGGTGGAGTTTGTGGCGAACGATGCGTTTCTATCAGGGGCGGTCAACGTCACCGCGCCCGAGTTTCCTAACAACCGGGAGTGGATGAAGACCTTCCGCGAGTCGGTGGGCATGCCGCTGGGGCTGCCGGCCGCGCGGTGGATGCTGGAGATTGGAGCCAGGCTGATGAAGAGCGAGACCGAGCTGGTGCTGAAAAGCCGTTGGGCTGAGCCGGTGCGGCTGCGCGATGCGGGATTTCGCTGGCGTTGGGGCCGGGCGGTGGATGCGGTGGCCGATCTTCAGCCGCGGCGCGGGTTGCAGGGGTTTTTCCGGGCACCGATGGGGCGCAGCGCGGGAGCCCGGGTGTGGCTTCCGGCGGCAACCCGGTGACTACATGGTATTTCAGGATTGAAGGCGCGGTTCAGTTTTATCCCTCCGCAACTCGTTGGAAACCAGCAGGCGGTTCGCCAGACTGCTCTAACGAGGGAATTTTCCGTTTGCCGCCGTACGGAAGTTCGCCTAGGAGGGACGCGCAATTGTCACTCCGCAGAAATTGCTAGGTGCCATCGCCTGAATCCCTTGATCCCTGCAGCATGATTTCCCGACTCGTCTCGTTCACTTCCGCCGCTATTGCCGCGGTGCTACTCACCAACTGTGGGAGTTCCGGCATCGCCGTCATCCCCAAATCCAAAATTGGTTCCGGATATGCGGGCAACGAACAATTCGCCGTGCCCGGCCCATCTTCCGCCGCAGTGGCCGCTGCCGCGGGCAAGCCGCGCGACAAACATGCGATGCCGGTGTATGTGTTCAGCGAGCGCAAACGGATCGTTCGCACGACGGCATACACGTGCAGTGAGGACGATCATCTGGTGTATGGCAGCAAGAACGCCACCGGCACCACCCTGCGCTACACCAACCGGGTGCGCAGCGCCGCCGCGGACTGGTCGTTTTACCCGGTGGGCACCACCTTCCGCATCAAGGGCCTGCCTTATCTCTACGTGGTGGATGACTACGGCTCCGCGCTGACCGGCACCGGCACCGTTGACATCTACAAGCCGAACAAGGATATCATGGGGCTGTGGGGCCGCCGTAACGTCGAGCTGACCATCGTCCAGTGGGGATCCTTCACCCGCAGCGCCGAGTTGCTCAGCCAGCGCACGAGTTTTGATCATTGCCGCCAAATGCTTGCCAACATCGTCCGCCAGCGCCCGGATCTCGGCCGCGTGGCCATGCGCTGAGGCGAGTTTGGATCGCCGCGATCACTGGATTGGCGCGAACAATCGCGCCGCGCGGCAGGCGGCGCGGAAGAGAAACGACTTTCCGGTGAAGTCCTCCACGGAGGCTTCACCCGCTTGTTGGAAATCGGTCGTGAGCATCTCGGTCACCTCGTTCACAAAAGCCCGGTCGGTCGAGAACGCGGTGATTTCAAAATTCAGACGGAACGAGCGGTTGTCGAGGTTTGCGGTGCCAACCGCCGCCAGTCGCTCGTCGATGAGCAGCACTTTTTGATGGAGGAAACAGGGGTGGTAGCGGAAGAGTCGGATTCCGAAGGGGATCGATTGCTCGTAATAGGAAAAGGCGGATAGCCAGACTAACAAATGATCGGCCCGCTCCGGAAGGAGGATGCGCACGTCCACGCCGCGGATCGCCGCGGTTTGCAAGGCGGTGAGCACGCCCTCGTCCGGGACGAAATAGGGCGAGGTGATCCACAATTTCCGGCGGGCGGTATTGGCGGCCTCAGCGACGATGAGTTGCCAGGAATCCCCGGGATCGGCCGGGCCGGTGGGAATGATCGCCGCCACCTGATCGGCCGCCTCGGGCGCGGTGTCCCAGTGCAGCTCCGGCAAGCGGTTGGCCGCCCAGAACCAGTCTTCGAGAAACACCAACTGCACCGCCTGCACGACGGGCCCCCGCAGTTCCAGATGGGTGTCGCGCCACTCGTCAAAGGTGTCGTCCCCGCCCAGATATTCATCCCCCACATTCAAGCCGCCCATCAGCGCGATCCTACCGTCGCTGATCACGATTTTCCGGTGGTTGCGGAAGTTGAGCTGTAGCCTCGACCACCAATGGCGGTTGATGCCGAAGGAATAACATTCGACTCCCGCGGCTTTGAGTTCCTGGAGAAAATGCCGTGGCAACTTGTGCGAACCGATCTCGTCAAACAGAAAGTACACCTTCACGCCGGCCCGGGCCCGGGCAATGAGCGCCTGCTGGAAGCGTCTGCCCACACGGTCGTTTTTCACGATGAAAAAGTTCACGCACAGATAGACCTTGGCCTCGTTGATCGCGTCAAAGATCCGCTCGAAGGTCACCTTCCCGTTGATTAGAAGCTGCAAGTGGTTTCCCCGGGTGAACGGCAGCCCGCCTAGCAGACGGGCCGCCCGCTCGAAGGCGTCGTCCTCGGGAATTTCGACTTCCAAGCGCCGCAGCCGCCGGTGCATGGACTCCGCCAGGCGGCCGAGCCGCTCGTCCTTTTTTCGTCTGCCGCCGACGTTGCGGGAAAAGCGGGTGCGGCCTAACAGCCAGTAGAGGGGGATCGCGAGAAACGGCACGGTGATGAGGGAGATCACCCAGGCGATGGTGCCCTGCGAGGTGCGCACATGCATCAGCGCATGCAGCATGTGCAGCATCCCCACCACGTAGAATGCGGCCAAGGTTGTCACGCCAAGCCAAGTTTCCACCTCGAAGTCATGGAAAAACATAGCGGGAGACTAACGCCGCGGTGGGTTGAAACAAGCCCTCATCAATTCGCGGCGAGCGATAACGGCGCAATCCCTTTGGGACGAATCGGTCCCAACATCCGCGGCTCCGTGCAACAATCCGCCGTGGAATGCACCGGCGGCGGGTTTGCAATGTGGCTGCCCGTGCGCCACGGTGCCGGCGTGTCCCAGCCATATCTCTCGCTTGAAGCCGAACTCCACGATGCCTTTTGGGAGGCGGAGGACGATGCGTCCGAGCTGGACCTGATGGCCGGCTTTCTGCGGAAACACCCGGGTCCGGCCTTGGAAATTGGCTCCGGCTCGGGACGCCTGATGTTTCCTCTGCTGCAAATGGACTTCGAAATCGAAGGCCTGGAACTCTCGCCGGACATGCGCGCGCTCGGCATGATCCGCGCGGAACGGCTGGGCCTGAAGCCGGTGGTTCACGCGGGCGACATGAGCCGCTGGCACGCCGGCCGCCGCTATGCCGCGCTGCTGGCACCGGCCTTCACCCTGCAACTCGCCGCGGATCCGGAAGCCGCGCTGCGGCATTGGCATGGCATGTTAGAAAACCACGGAGGGCTTTATCTAACGGTGTTCATGCCCTATGCCGAACTGCTGGGCGACTTGCCGGAAAACGCATGGTATCCGGATCATCAGGCGATGCTTTCCGATGGTCGGAAAGGCAGCCTGGACACCCGGCACCGGCTGGATCGAAAGCAGCAGTTACTCCATCGCGAGCACCGCTACACGCTAAGCGGAAATCCGCCGGAAAACCACACCTCGCAGCAGACGATCCGTTGGATCGAGCACCGGGAAATGCTCGCGTTGTTGGAAAAAACCGGCTTCCGGATGAACCGTTTTTTCATCGATTTCAATCCGGACCCGGCGGCCGCGGATCCCGAGGCGATCGATTTCGACGGGATCCTGACCTACCAGGCCACCCGCACGAACGAAACCCGGTGAACTGGATGAGTGGATTCCCCATTGCCATTCTTGACGAAAAGGGTGGACCCGCCCTATACAAGTTATTGTGCTTAGGATTTTTCCACTCGCCGCGACCGTTGCCTTCGCCGCGTCCGCATGGTGCCAGACTTGGGAACGCGAGGACGTCGGATTCGACAACATTCAGAGTCGGGCGCGGGATCTCGCGAACAAAGCGTTTATCCCGCCCAACCGCGACAGCCTGCCCGCGTGGATGAGCCATCTGACCTACGACCAATACCGGGACATCCGTTTCAACCCGAACCAAGCGCTGTGGGCCACCGACAAGCTGCCGTTTCGCGCGATGTTTTTTCATCCCGGCTACCTTTACCGCGAGCCGGTGACGCTCAACGAGTTCACCAGCAGCCACCAGCAGCGGATTCGGTTGGCCGAGGCGTATTTCAATTACGGCCCGCTGGTTGCCAAACACGGCGATCTTCCGCCGGATGGCGGCTTTGCGGGATTCCGCCTGCACGCGGCGCTCAACGACCCCGGCACCTTCGATGAACTCGTCGCGTTCCAGGGTGCCAGCTACTGGCGGGCTTTGGGAAAAAACCAGAAATACGGCATTTCCTCGCGCGGCATCGCGGTGGACACCGGTGTCGAAGGGGTGACCGAGGAGTTTCCCAGCTTCCGGGAATTCTGGCTGCGCAAACCCGAGGCCGGCGACACCCATGCCCGGTTTTATGCGCTGCTCGACGGGCCGTCCTATGTGGGAGCCTACGCCTTCAAAGTCCATCCCGGCAACGAAACCCTGGTCGATGTCCGGGCGGTCATTTTCACCCGCCGCGCGGTGCAGCGCCTGGGGATCGCTCCGATGTCGAGCATGTTCTGGTTTGGCGAAAACTCCCGGCGGCGCTTCGATGATTTCCGCCCCGAGGTTCACGATTCGGACGGACTTGCGATCCGCACAGGCACCGGCGAACGGCTGTGGCGCCCGATCAGCAATGATTCCGGCAAGGTGGAGTTCAGCTTCTTCGACATGGAAAAATGCGCTGGCTTCGGCCTGCTGCAACGTGACCGCCGCTTCGGTGCCTATGAGGACAGCGAGACGAACTATCACCTGCGCCCGTCGCTGTGGGTCGAGCCCACCTCCGATTGGGGCTCCGGCCGGGTGGTCCTGATGGAAATCCCCAGCACCAACGAGCTCTCCGATAACACCGTGGCCATGTGGCAGCCCTCACGGGTTCCGAAACCCGGCGACAAGATCGAGTTTTCCTACCGTCAGCATTGGACCATGGACGAGGATCCCTCGCAAGCTGACGGGCATGTGGTTGCCACCCGCAGTGGGGTTCACGATTGGCAACGCGAGCAGCGCACCATGGTGGTGGAATTCGCCGGCAAGGCGATCAACCAGACCAGCGAGGTCGCGCTCACCGCCCATGTGGAAGCGGTCGGCCCCGGTGCGGAAAAGGTCAAGATCCAAGGGGTCACCGTGCAAGGGATGCCGGAAGAGCGCTGGCGTGTCGCGTTCCAGATCGCGCCGGTTGCGGAAGGTGGGAAACTCGCGCAAATCGGCGCGATCGAGTTGCGTTGCAGCCTCAAACGCGGCGAAAATTTCCTCACTGAAACATGGGTCCACCGCGTCACTCCCTAGAAACCCTCCGCCCGCTCAGCGAGGAGGAACTCATC
The DNA here is from genome assembly GCA_945869465.1 of Prosthecobacter debontii. Taxonomy (GTDB): domain Bacteria; phylum Verrucomicrobiota; class Verrucomicrobiia; order Verrucomicrobiales; family Akkermansiaceae; genus Luteolibacter. Next base: position 296 of record CAMBPB010000055.1, on the reverse strand, counting down.
GAATGGGAAGAGGCCTATGCCGCCGTGGAAGCCTATCTTCAAGCGCTGCGCCTGCGCAACCGCCTGCTCGTCGCCGAACTCGTGCGCCGCATCCTGTGGCGGGCCTCGGCCCGCCGCCCCGCTGAGCCGGAGAAACCCGCACGCCTGCTGGCGATGGAGGAAGTGAGGCGGACCCGAAAGTTCGACCACGGAGGGGCTAAACTAAGCTGGTGTGGTGGGGCGCGGGAAAGAGATAGGTGATCATGGATTGGGGATCAAGGTTGGAGTGGCGAGGGACTCGATTTTGGGAAGCCGGA
>CAMBPB010000054.1 GCA_945869465.1 Prosthecobacter debontii | reverse complement strand
ACCACCGAGCCGGTGGGGCCGCCCTGGTTGGTGAAGCGCGGATCAGTGCCCAGCACATATTCGACGCCGTTATCCAGACCGTCCTCGTCGGGATCGGCATCGGCAGCCTGATTGGATAGAGCGGGGCTGCTGAAGCCGGACGCCCAGGTCTGATAGGGAGTCATCGAAGCCCCGGAAATGGCGGTGAGATTGACGAAGCTATCCGCGCCGCCGGCGTATTCGCCCGAGTAGTTCAATCCACCGGTTAGCGCGTCGTAATCGATTTCCCACACATTGAGGCCGGCGCTGAACTGCTCGTTGTCGTCGAGTTCATTACCGCCAAAACTAAACTTGCCGCCGTTCCAAGTGCCGGAGAAGTTGAGCAGCGAAAAGATCGTGCCGGTGGTGAACGCGGTGTCCGAGACGGCGATGTCGCTGAAGGTCAGGCTGACGGTTCCGGCTAGATCGAGGTTGCCAGTGACTTTCATGAGGTCGGCCCCGACGGTGGCCGCCGCGCTGGAATCCACTTCGTAAGCGAAATTTGAGAGGTCGCTGAAGCTCAAGGCCCCGGACGCCAGGGTTGCGACGGAAGCTCCCGGAGCGAGCACGCCGGTGACATTCACCGCCCCCAGGATGGTGCCGATGCCACTGAGCGTCTGACTGCCGCCGACGGTGAAGCCGCCGCTCTTGGTGGTCACATCGAGCACCGCCCCGGTGGAGCCAGCGTCGCCGACGAGGATGTTCGGGCTGCTGTCGATGCTGCCGCTGCCGTCGAGTTTCAAGGTGCCCGCCTTGATCGTGGTGTCGCCGGTAAACACGTTGTTGCCGGAGAGGGTCAGAATGCCCGCACCCACCTTGGTTAGGCCGCCATTCTGGATCGCCGAGGTGATTCGCAGGCCGGCATAGCCGGCGTAGTCGCCCTCCGGCAGGGCCGTGACGGTCACGTTCCGCGTCGCGCCGGCGAAGTCGAGGATGCCGCCGTTGACAAGCGGAGACACCGCAGCGTTGGTTAGAGTTGAACCGAGGTCTCCGGTCAGGGTGAGCGTGCCGCCGGGGTTGACGGTCGGCGTGAGCGTGCCGCCGTTGCTGTTGAAGACGAGGCCGGCCAGGCTGTTGTTGCCGACAAGAGTCAGGACGGAACTGCCGTTGAGGGTCACGATGTTGTCGGCGCCAATCTGGCCTTCGTTCGTCTGCATCGTCACATTCGAGCTATTGATCACCAGGCCATCGGCGGGAGTCGCGGCGTTTGGAATCGTCAAGGCGCCCGGAACGGTGCCATTGAGGTAGAGGGTGGCCAGAACGCCGCTGAAATACCCGGTTCCGCCGTTCTCGCGTGCGACAAGGTCGCTGACGACCGTTCCGCCGGTGTAGGTGTTGTCTGCGGTTAGATATGTGTCGCGGGCGAGTCCCATGACGAACTTGACGGAGTTCGTTCCGTTGTCCTTGATCACCGAGTGGATGGTGTTGGCGTTGTCGCCATTACCGACTGCTCCGAGAAAATCGCCAAACAGGAACAATTCGCTTTGTCCTGAGGTGATTGCGCCGCGGGTGGTCGTGCTGCCGAGGATGTTCTTCCGGAACCACAACGCGAGCCAGCCGCTTTGAAGGGTCAGGGTGTCGTCCGAGGCCTGGAAATTGAGAAGGGTTGAATTACCCCCTTGAATCCCTAACGAATTGACGGTCTGGCCGCCGAGTTTGACCAGTTGCGAGGCGCCCGTGTTGAAGTCGTTGGTCGGGAGTGCGCTTGCCAGCGTGTTCGTGCCGGTGAACCCGTTGCCGTCGGCTCCCGCCATGTAATGGTTGGGGAAACCCGCTTGGCCCATGTTGCCGAAACCCAGCCCGGGCACATAACTGACGGGCATCATCTTGTCGTTGTCGTTGTTCGTGTACATCCCCACGACCGTGTCATTGCAGAGGGTCAGGCCGCTGGTATCGTCACCCGCCAGCAGAATACGCGGACGGTTGCCGAGCTGACCCAGGGGAGTGTGCACGCCACCGGAGCGGTTGAAGTGGATGATCGCGCCGGGGTTGCGGGTCAGGCTAGTGAGCGTGAGGGTGGCGCTGTGCTGTCCCGTCTGGGTATTCGCATTGCCTGCCACCAGCATGGTGATCGCCGAAAAGCCCGAGGCGGTCACAGGTCCCAGGGTCTCGGCCGAGTTGGTCTGGAGCCGGCCGACATACCGGATGGTGCCGTTGTCGAGGGTGATTGGGGCGGCATCGCTGACGCGGTCGGCGATGTCCTTCGTGCCCGTATTGTCGAGGTTCAACGTCGAGTTTCTAACGGTGATCGCGCTGGTGGCCGGAAGCGTGCCGCCGTCGCGGAGGGTAATGCCGAAACCCAGATCACCGGTGTTGTTCCGTTCCCTGACGCTGCCAAGGCCGCCGATGATGGAGATAGACCCTGTCGTGGGGTTGGCACTGGTCAGGGTCAGAGTCCGTAAACCGGTCTTGACGAGGTTCACCGAGCCTTGGATCGATCCGGCAAAGATGGCATCCGTGGTTTGATTCAATGTGAGCGTGCCTCCTGTGCCCGTGACGATTCCACCGGAATCTTCGACCGCGCCGGCGCTGCTCAGGTTGCCGAGGTATTGGCTGTTGTCACCGAGGTCGAGAGTGCCGCCCTGATTGACCATGAGGGGTTGGCTGACCGCCAGGGTGTGGTTGCCGGCAGCGAGGGTCAGGGTGCCTTGGTTGACGGTGGTCCGCCCGGTGTAGGTCATGCGGCTGACGAGCGTGAGGGTGCCCGCGCCGGTTTTTGTCAGGCCGCCGGTGGTTCCGCTGATCACGCTGCCGATCGATCCGTGAGTAACGTAGTTGGCGATCAACTCGGCATTGTCCGTGGTGGAGAGCGAGCCACCGCTGATGGAACCGCCGCCATTGTTGATCAGGCCGCCTGCGCCGAGCGTCAGGGTTTGGTAGAGGTGGATGGTGGCACCCGTGCCTGCGGTTAGATTCAGGGCATTGATGGTGAGGTTGTCCAAGCCGCTTTGCGGGCCGGTGGGCATCACCGTATCAGTGGCTCCGGCCGCGGCGAGATCGCCGGTGACGTAGGACGCATAGGCCGTGACCGGCACGCCGATGTCGCCGCAGGTGGCGAAGTCGTTGCCCACGAAGAATCCGGATAGAATTCCGGTGCCCGCCGGAGTCAGCGCCGGCGCGGCCGTCGTGAACTGGATCGAGGAGCCGTCAACACTGGCGATGTTGACGATGCCGCCAGCGTTGCGGACCGCCAGACTGGTGAAGCTCAGCATGCCACCGCTGGTGTCGATCACGCTGGAGCCCGCGTTGACGGTGAGAGCGCCGAGAGCCTCGCTGGTCGCGCCGTTTCCGGTGAACTTGAACGTGGCACCGCCGAGAGCCAGCGTCTTGGTATTGCCTCCCAGGCGGTTGTTAACACTGGTCACGGTGTTGTCGAGGGACAACCTGGAGCCCGGGTTGAGAGTCAGGTTGCCGTTGGTGGTGCCGTCCGTGGAGGCGGCGGAGACAAGAGCGAGTTCACCGGCGTTGAGAGTGATGGCACCGGTGAGCGGGTCGGCGACGGAGAGCTCCACGCGCCCGCTGCCGATCTTGGTCTGGGTGGCGGTGGAGCCGATGATCGGCATGTTGCCGATGACAATATCGCCGGTGCCGGCGAAGGTCAGGGCGTTGGTCCCGGTCGCGATTCCGCCCAGGATATTCAAGGTGCCACCAGACGCACCGATCGTGGCGGCGGCACCCAGGGTGATCAGGCCGGTGAGGTCGTTGGTGCCGGCGAGGTTTTCAATCGCACCGCCGGTATTGATGCCGGTGTTACTGATATTGAACGGCTCGGCAGTGCTGACGCTGTTGATTTGCACGGCGGCGCCGACGTTGTTCGCCACGACGGTGTTCGCCACGAGGGTGTTGTTAACCGGGGCACCCAGTGCATCCGCATCGGAGACGCGGAGGGCACCCGCGTTGATGGTGATGACGCCGGTGTAGGGTGTCACGCCGTTGTTGTTGGCGTTGATTTCCAGGATGCCATTGCCATTTTTTGTCAGACCGTTCGCCGATGCGTTTCCGCCGTTGAAGGGAGCGGTCACGGTCAGCAAGTTCAAACTCCCCGGAAGCGAACCCTCGGTGACGTCGATCACGCCACCGGCTGCGGTGGTATTGATCTGGCGCGCCGTGGTGAACGTGGCGGTGGCCTGCAGGCCGCCGCCTTTGAGCGCGACGATGTTGCCGCTGTCCCCCAGCGCGCCATCATCGCCGACGCTGAGGAGGCCGCCGCTGAGGTTGATGATCGAACCGCCGCTGCCGAAGGTGTTGCCGGAGTTTCCCAGCACCAGGGTGCCGCCCCCGCTCTTCGTGATACCGAAGCCGCCGGCAACCACTCCGGATAGTGTTAGTCCCTGGACAACTGGGGCATTGGATCCGCCGCCGACATTGAACGTGGCCGCGCCGGACAAACTGGTGGGACCGGTGAACCGCAGTCCGTAACTGTTATTATTGGTCACGCTGAGCACATTGGCCCCGATCGACAGGTCGCCGAGCAGGAAGGTCTTGTTGGCCGCATTGAGGATGCCGACACCGTTGGTGAAGCGGCCCACGCTGAGGGTGGCGTTGGCAGCCATGCTGACGTTTTCCAGGAAATTGACGTCTTGCTGGCTGCCAGTGCCGTCGCCGTCGTTGACCAGCGCGAGGGTGCCAGCGCCGTTAAAAACGATCGTGCCCGCCGTGCCGCTATTCGCGGAATTGAGGGTCAGGGTATTGGCTCCGGTGTAGATGAGGTAGCCTGCGGTGTTGAAGGTGAGCGCGCCGGCGGTGATGTTAGCGCCGAGCGTGATCGCCCCGTCCGTGCCATCGAAGCTGGCGTTGCTCGTCACGCCGTTGAGCCATGCGACATTGGCATTCGCCGCGGCGGCCGTGTTTCCCGAATCCCAGAACAGGCCCGAGGTATTCCAGGTGCCGGAAGCGCCAGCGGCGTCGTTCGCCGGATCCCAGGAAAAATCAAGGGCATGCGCGGAACCCGCAATCAGAAGAACGGCCAGCGCCGCATGGCGTGAGGGACGGAGCACCGCAGTGGAGAACATGGTAAAGATCGGCTTCGAGTGAAAGTGCATGCTTGTTGAACATCGGCCGAAGTTCGCGGTGGAAACACGATTCGTTAGAATACGCAGTTCCTGACGATCCTTCCCGCGACTGTGGAATCGGGATTGGGGCTCACGGGCTCACGACCTTGGTGCGGAGGAAGCCCTTGTTCGCCATGCCGTTGAAGGCCGAGAAGGTGCGGTATTCCCAATCGGTGGCGGCGAGGCTGGGCAGGCCACTGCCGGAGGGCGCGGTGTCGGACTTGCTGACGTAGGACACGACGCTGTTCCAAGTGCCGGTGAGAGCGGTGCTGCCTTCGATGGTGTAGGTCACCTCGTCGATGGCGGAGCCCGACTCCTGGGCGTTGTTGGCAGTGGCGGCGAAGTTGACCGCCGAGCGGCGCACCGCACAGGTGAAGGTCAGTTCCTTGTCACTATCGACATCGGCGTTGTCCTTGGCTTCGTTGAAGAACAATCCACGGTTGGAAGCATCGTTGGGCACGCCCTTGAAGGCGAACTCGGCGAGGTTGGTGGCGCCGTCGTTGTCATAATCGTCCTCGGGGTCGCGGTCGCCGACGGGGATGGCGGAGTAACCGTTGATCCATGTCTGATAGGGAGAGGAACCGGTCGAAGCCGTCCAGTTCAACACCACGTCGTTCTTGCTGTTGGCATCGGCCACGCGGGTGACACTGAAGGAACCCTCCGACGAGCTGTAGCCCCCGCCGGTGATCGAGCCGAGGGTGAAGAGGTCGAGTCCGCCATCGCCGGTGAGACCGCTGCCGAGATCGGCCACGGTCCAAGTGTGGGCGGAGTTCCAGAAGTTGTCCACAAAGCTCACCGATCCTCCGAAGCTCAGATCCAGCGTGGCTCCGGGGATGATGGAGAAGTTGCCGCCAGTGACGTCCACGCCATCGAAACTCGTGCCACGGCCGGTGGTGACGTTGTCATAGAGTTGCCATTGAAGATTGGACGCGGCGGCATAAGCCAAACCACCGGTGAACGTCTGGATCCCCGCGCTGTTGCCTGGGGCGTGGATGCCTTCAATGGTGGTCGAACCGCTAATGGTGCCGATGCCACTGAGCGTCTGACTGCCGCCGACGGTGAAGCCGCCGCTCTTGGTGGTCACATCGAGCACCGCCCCGGTGGAGCCAGCATCGCCGACGAGGATGTTCGGGCTGCTGTCGATGCTGCCGCTGCCGTCGAGTTTCAAGGTGCCCGCCTTGATCGTGGTGTCGCCGGTGTAGCTTTCGGCGCTCGTGAGTGTCAAGGTGCCGAGGCCGGTCTTGGCCAGATCGCCGTCGCCGCCGATCAGGCCGGAGAGGGTCAGGGTGGTCGCCGCCGCGTCCACTTGGAACGCGCCGCTGCCGCCGGTGGCCAGCGTGAAGGGCTTGCTGCTGGTGGTGTTGCCGCCGGTGTATTCGAGGGTGCCGGTTTTGCCGCCGCTGCCGCCCAGGATCACCGAGTTCGCGCTGTTGCCCAACACGCCGTTAGAGCTGATGTTGTTGACCGAAGCCACATTGAGCACGCCTTCCTCCACGATCAACTGGCCGGCGTAGGTGCTGCCTGTGCCAGTTAGATTCAGCACTCCCCCGCCCTTCTTGGTGAAGCCACCGTTGGAAATGACCGAGCTGATGGTCAGGCCGTTGAGCGGGGTGTTGGTGTTGACGAAGTTGCCTTCCGGCAGGGCGGACACCGTGATGTCATGGGTGGTGGTGCCGTTGAGGTCGAGGGTCCCGGAGTCGATCAGCGGAGTGACCGCCACATTGGTCGGGGTGGAGGTGATGTAGCCGGTGGTAGCCAATTGGAGCGTGCCTGTCTTTGCGCCGAAAGCGGCAAAATTATTACTTAACCCCAACGTATTGCTGAGATACGGGATGACCGTCGGCACGGTCGTGCCGCCGTTGCTGTTGAAGATGATCCCAGCCAGCGTATTGGTGCCCATCAAGCGCAGCATACCGCCGCCATTGATGGTCACGACGTTGTCCTGATGAATCTGACCCTGGGCGCCGACCATGTCCACGACGCTGTTGTTGTTGATGGTCAGGCCGCCGGCCGGAATCACCACCGTACCGAGGCTCCCGTTGAGCTCGATGCCGCCCGTCGCGGTTGCACTGTCCACAAAGGTCCCGCCGCTGTACAGGTTAGGGGCGGTCAGGATCACATACGGACCACGGTCGGCATGCGCGGTCTGGACGACGAGGCTGACCTTGTCCGCCGGGTCAACCGCCGTGCTGCCGTTCTTGTCCACGATCACGGTGTTCACGACGGGGTCGGGACTGACGTTGGCGTCCCGCTTGAAAAGGAACAGTTCGTTGGTTCCTGAAGTGATCCTGCCGCGTGCGCTCGTGGTGCCCCAATCGTTCCTGGCTAGAATCGTCATGCCGCTGCCAATCGTCAGCAGATCGGTGCCTCCGGTCGTGGTGCCGTTGGCGAAGGTGAGGTTGCCTTGCGCGAAGGAATTGACGGTCTTGTTGGCGCCAACCGCGCTGCTGTTCACGTCCCGTACGTTGTCGGTGGACCCGGCCGTGCTGAAATTGTTAGTAGTCGTTGCCAACTGCTTGAAGCCGAGGGTCGTCGAGTAGTCCACGAAGTAATAGTTGTCGGTGTTCACCATGTAGATGGCGCCAGGCACGACATTGTTGATCGGAGCGAGGTTGCCGGTGAGCGCGCTGTTGGTGGAGTTGGCGAAAATGCGGGAGGAGTTACCAGCCGTGCCGAAATTCGTCATGCCCGAGTTGAAAAAGATCGAAGCACCGGGAGTGCGGGTCAAACTGGTCATGGTCAACTGGGCGCTGCCATTCGTTCCAATGACGGCTTTGATTGACGAAGAACCCGAATCGGCGGTCACCGCCCCAATCGTCTCCGCCGAGTTGGTGGAGGCCCGGCCATTCAATGTGATGGCACCCCCATTGAGGGAGATGGCCTTGCTGTCGTTGACGCGGTCGCCGTTGTCGGCCGTGCCGGTGTTGTCGAGAGTCAGTGTGGCTCCGTTGATGGAGAGCACACCCGTGGCACTGGACAACAGGCCGCTGTCCTTGAGGGTCAGGCCGGTGCCGAGCACGTTGATGGTGCCTGAGGTGGTGTTGTCGCCCGTCAGGATGAGCGTGTTGGCGCCCGCCTTGAAGAAATCGAGCGAGCCTTGGATGGAGCCGCCGAAGGTGCCGTTGGCCGCATTGGTGGTGAAGCGTCCGCCGGTGCCGGTGACGATGCCGCCGGTGCCGGTGAACTGGCCGACATACTGGCTGTTGGACCCGAGGTCGAGCGTGCCACCGGTGTTAACCACCAAGGTCTTGTTGCCCGCCAGGGTATTGTTGCCGCCGGCGAGGACCAGCGTACCCGCGTTCAGGGTCGTCGTGCCGGCATACGTCTGCTGGGTAGAGAACGTCAACTGCCCAGCAGAGCTTTTCGTCACCGCGCCCGCACCACTGATCACTCCGCCAAAAGTCTGATTGTCGAAGTTGTTAAAAATGATCGCCGTGCCATTGTTCACGATACTGGCACTGCCAACCGAGCCATTCTGACCCGTCACTCCGTTACCCAGAGTCAGGATGGAACTGGCATTGATGGTGGTGACGCCGGTGTTGGCATTTGACCCTGACAGGATGACATTTCCGATGACGGTGAGGGCATTGGCGCCGGTGAGAGCGTTGGTATTGCTCATCGTGAGCGTTCCGCCGCTGCCGCCGAGGCGGTAGCCGCCCGTGGTGTTGGGCGTGTAGATGCCGGTGTAGGTCAGGTTCCCGATGGCCCCAAGCGAGGCGGCGGTCAGCCCGGCGGCGGCGAAATCAAAGTTCGTGGAGGCATAGCTTTCCGCGGCAATGGCCCCTGCCGAATTGGTCGTGATTCTCAACAGGCCGTCCGGGATATCTGCGGCGGTGAACGAAGTATCGAACGACACTGTCCCAGAGTTAGTCACGGTGCGGCCCGTGCTCGGAATGGCAAGAAGCGAGTTGAACTGGGCGATGGCGCCGCTGTTAATGGTCATGGCGCTTGCGGAACCGCTGTTGTCGCCCGAGAGCATCAACGTGCCGGCACTCACTGTCGTGGTGCCGCTGTAAAGGTTATTGCCGGAAAGCTCCAGGGTTCCGGTGCCGGTCTTGGTGAGGGCTCCACCCACTCCACCACTGATGACGCCGCTGATTTTTCCCTCAATGGTGGCCGTGCCGTTGTCCGCCCTGACGGTCCGGGTTCCCGTCGTTAAATCGATGGGGTTCAGGAAGTCCGCCGTATGGGTCGCCGAGGTGGCGCCTAGGATCAACGTCTGACCGTTGAATCCGGTGTCGGCCGTCGCCCAAGTGATCGGGCTCAAGGCTCCACCAATGTTCACGGTGCGGTCCGCGCCATAAGCCGCCCAGCCACCGGCACCGGTGAAGTTGGCGGCAGTGACATCTCCCGCGGCTCCGAGGTTGCGGGTGAAATCCTCGAAGCCCAGACCCAGCACCCCGCCGTTGAAGGTGAGTGCGCCGGATCCTCCCGTGCTGGCGATGCCGCCGGGTAGGGCGTCCACTGTGTTGAGCTGCAAGACACCGGCGGTTAGAGTAGTTAGACCGGTAAAATTGTTGCTTCCGGTGAGGATTGTAGTGCCGGTACCGGTGTGGCTGACGGCCCCGGGTCCGGAGATGTCGCTGGCGTAGGTGTTGAGGATGGTCGCGCCGAAGGCCAGCGTGCCGGCATTGACGCTTGTCGCGCCGGTGAAGGTGTTAGCACCTGAGAGAGTCAGCGTGCCTGCGCCATTCTTGGTCAGGCCGCCGGAGGTGTTGGCCGCTGGGGTGATGGTGCCGATGGTGGCGGCGGTCCCGCTGCCGCCGGTGCCAAAGCCGCCGCCGAGCGCCGCGGTCACCGTGCCGACATAGCCGACGCCAGGGTTGGTGACGACAAAGCCATCCACCGCGCCACTGGAAATGGTGGCATAGGCGGTGGCGCCCTGGCCCTTGAAATTCAGCGTGGGCGAGCCGGCAATGGTCGCCGGCTGCGAGATTGTGATTGAGGTGTTAGCCGTAACGCCCGTCACGATCGATCCAAGCGGTATTCCGGTTCCAGTGATGGATTGGCCGGCAAAAACCCCGGTGGTGTCCGCCATTGCGATCGTGTTAGAGAGTGCGGTGGTGCCGGACTGGCTCGTGCCGCTGTCGCTGATCGTCACGATGGGAGCACCGGTGTAGCCGCTGCCGCCGGTTGATAGAGACAGGCTGGTCACGCCATTGCCGGTTGGAGCCAGCAACGCGCTGTTGAGGGCGGCGCTGTTGCCGTTGGTGTCGAACACCACGCCGCCGGCAAACGAGCCGAAGGCTCCGTTGACATAACTCGTGATGCTGCCAGTCGCGTTGGCGGCAGGCGTGAAGGCGGTGGTGGAAATCCCCGGGCTCGCCTTGATCGTGCCGCCGTTGAAGTTGATGATGGTCTGGATGTTGGCCTGCGCACCCGAGAACTCCTTGGTGATGATCGTGCCCGCGTCGAAATTGACAACCTGGAGCGCTGAGCCGGCGGTTCCGCCAGTGCGCCCGATCGTGATGAGCCCGTTGGTATTGTCGATCAATCCGCCGGCCACGTTGACAACCGACGTGAAGGATCCGCGATCACCAATGTTAAAAGTGTTGCCGCCGGTCACCGACCTGTTGAGCGTGCCGCCGGTGACGGTGATCTCACTCGATCCGCCGCCGTTGCGGGCGACCATGATTTGCCCCACGTTCAAAACGCCGCTGGAAATACGAAGCAGCGCCTGGCTGCCGCCGTTGATCAAATTCATGCTGCCGGTGCCACCACCGCTGCCACCAAGAATGTGAACAGCGCCACCCGCAATATTGAGCATCCCGTAGCCGCCCGCACCGATGCCAGCGTTCACATCCCCGTTGCCCGCCGCGTTTCGGATCGTCAATGATCCGGTGCTGCTTACATTAACCACGCCATTGTTGACTTGGTTTTCGACATCCACATTACCGGCGACATTGAGCACGCCGTTCACCGGAAGGGTATTGCCGGCTCCGAGATAGGTCTTGTTGCTGCCCGCGGCAAAAGTGAGCGTCGCGCCATTATTGACGGTGGTCGCGCCGGAGTAGGCGGCGGTGCCGTTGATCACGAGCGAACCGGTTCCCGCGAGAGTTAGGCCGGCCCCGGCGGTGACGTTGCCGATGGTGCCGCCGAGCGTGAGTGTCTTGGCGGCCGCCGTGGTCCAGGTTTGATTGGATCCCAGGATCACGCCCGCGTTGATCGTGGCATCCTGATTGGTGCTGATCGCGCTGGTCGCGCCCGTGCCGGTGCTCACGAGGGTGAGGGCATTGCCGCTGCCGACGGTGACGGGCGTGGTGTCGTTGAAGGTCACGCTATTTAGAGTCATATCCGCACCGAGGACGATATTGCTCTGCTGGGTCGCGCCGGTGGCGGAAAAAACCGCGTTTGCCGAGGAGCCGGGGACCAAGGCCGTGGCCGTGTAGCTGCCGGAGGTGGTGGACCAGTTGCTAACGGTTCCGTTGGACAGTGCCATGGCATTGTCCACGCCCGCGGTGTTTGAGCCCACGAGGGTGTTTCCATACCAGAAGGCATTGTTCGTCAGGGCCGTAAGACCCGTGGCAACCGATCCGATGGTGAGGGCCGTGTCCGATGCCGATAGCGCGGCTGTGTAGTTGGTATTGTTGGCCAGGAAATAGCTGGCGCCCCCGCTGGTCAGGCCGCCGGAGGCGGATGCAAGCAGGGTCGGAGCACCGCTAGGAACGGAGGTGGGATTCACGCTGACGCCGATCACGCCGCTGGTCGTTGCGGCCGTGGTCGAGGTGAGCATGTCCGCGGAAGCACCCGTCCAATCGAATGCAAGGTTCGCGCCGTTGGCGAGGCTCAGGCTGTTAGTGAGATAAGTCGTAACCGCGGCGATGTTGACCATGCTGAAGGTGCCGCCCGCCGCAATGGCGAGAGTTCCGGCAGAAGGCAGGTTGCCGGCGGCGGCGGCGAGGAGTATGCCGCCATTGACCGTGGTTCCACCGTTGTAGGTATTGCCTGCTCCTGTCAGCGTAAGAGTTCCAAAGCCACTCTTCGTCAGGCTGCCGCCCGAACTGACCAGGTTGGTGGCGAAGGTGACATTGCGGCCGTTGGTGTTGATTTTGATCGCCTGGCTGGCAGCGGTGCTGAAGCGGCCGGAGTAGTCGTTTGTATTTTGCGGCGAGTATTGCAGAGTGCCGCCGCCGAAGACGATGGTGCCGGCGGCATTGGCAAGTTGTTTACCCAAGGGACCCGTGGTGTTGGCATTTTCCGCCGAACCGAGCAGGACAATTCCACTGTTGATGGTCGAGGTGCCCGTGTAGGGATTCGCACCGAAAAGCGCCAGGGTGCCGGTGTCCTCCTTGGTCAAGCCGCCGGCACCGCTGATGGCGGGGATCATCGCACTGTAGCCAAGCCCGCCAACGGTTAGCGTGAAACCGGCGGTCGTGGTCGTGCCATTCAGAATGAGACGGCCGGCGTCCGAGTTGATTCGCGTGTTGCCGGCGAGGGTCAGCGCGCCGTTGTAAACGTTCACGCCGGAGATGTTCCGCAGCGCGCCGTTACCGCCGATGCCGGTGCCGTTGAGGGTGAGGGCTTCCGACAGAGTCATGATGTTGCCCTGGATTTCCAAAGCTCCACCACTGGCGACCGTCGTCGCGCCAGCGGTCGTGCCCAAGGCGATCCCATTTTGGATGTTCAGAACGCCGCCGGAGGAAACCGTCGTCACGCCTGAGTAGGTGTTCTCTCCGCGCAATACAAGGGTGCCAGTCCCCGCTTTCGTGAGGCTGGCGCTGCCCGCGATCACCGAGTTGATGGTGGTTAATACAGAAGAACCCGTCGTGATCGTCGGCGTGGTGCCGTTGAGCGTTAGAACGCCGCCCTGCAAGGTGTAGCCGGTGGTATTGAAGGTGAGGTCGTTGGCGGTGAGGCCGAGCGGGGAGAGCGTCACGGTCCCGGCAGTGCCGGCGAAAACGGCGTCGTTGTCCGTGCCGGAATTGGGCCAGACCACGTTCGCACCGCCGTCCCACCAGTTGGCGGTGGTGTTGGTGTTCCAAGTTCCCGCGCCGCCACCGGCACTGCCGGAAATGAGGCCATCCCAGCTCAGAGAGATCGCATGGGCGGACTGGGCGGCGAGCAGGGTGGCGATGGCACCGGCGAAAATGCGGGCGGCGAGGGTTCCATTGCTGCGGACAAGACGGTGGGCGGATGGTGTTTTCATTGGGGGTTTTTGGATTGCTGATACTCAAACGTCTGGGTTCACGGGCACGAAAGTCCGTGGGACGAGTCAATTAAATGGATTCTGATAACCAAAATCCCGTGTTGACCATGAAAAAAAATTTGACAACTGGGGGCACAATGTCACTAGTTTTTCAACCATGCAACCGGTCCGCCGCATCTCGCTGATTGACCAGACCGCGGAGCAATTGCGCCAGGCAGTGCGCGGCGGGCGCTGGAGCGAACGACTGCCGGGAGTGTTGCGGCTGGCGGCCGAATGCGACGTGTCCACCCGGGTGGTGCGCGCGGCGCTGCGCCAGATCGAAGCCGAAGGCCTGATCTCGGGCCAAGGTCCGGGCCGCAGCCGTGGCATTGCCGCCAGCGCTCCCTGTCGGATCGACATCCCCATGCATCCACTGAGGGTGGGCATCTTTTTCCATGACGCGGTGGCGGATCGCCAGTTGGGATACATGGTCGAACTCCAACACGCCCTGGAAGCCGGGGGCCATGTCGTGTTTCACGCGAAAAAGTCCCAGGTCGAGCTCGAGTATGATCTCCGGCGCATCAGCCGCCTGATTTGCGAAACCCCGGCCGATGCCTGGGTGGTGGGTGCCGGGACACATGAAGTGTTGAAGTGGTTCTCGACCCACCCGGTGCCAAGCATCGCCCTGTTCGGACGTCGCCGGGGCCTGCCCATCGCCGGGGTGGGGCCGGACAAAGTGGCGGCCTATACCGAAGTCACGCGCGAGTTGATCCGCCTCGGCCACCGGCGCATCGTGCTGCTTTGCCGCAAGCTCCGGCGTTTGCCGGAGCCGGGAAGCAGCGAGCGCGCCTATCTGAAGGAACTGGCGGCCCACGACATCCAGGTGAGCCAGTATAACCTGCCGGACTGGGAGGAAACCGTCGAGGGCTTTCACGCGCTGCTCAGCTCGCTCTTCCAAGTCACGCCGCCCACCGCGCTAATCATTGACGAATCGCCGCTGGTTGCCGCGGCCCAACAGTTTCTTGCCGCGCACCATTTCCTGGTTCCGGAGCACGTCTCGCTGGTTTGCTCTGACAACGACGCGTCCTTCGCCTGGTGTAAACCGCCGATCTCACACATCCGCTGGGCACCCGGGCCCGTCATCCGCCACGTGGTGCGGTGGGCGGGCAACGTGAGCCATCAGCGCGTGGATTTGAAACAAACCCAATTCCCCGCCGAATTTGTCCGGGGCGGGACCATCGGTCCGGCGGGGAAGGTCCGGGAGCTCCAACACTAGATGGTCGAAAGGGTTAGTCCCGACTAACTTGATGGCGCGCGGCGACGGATGTTCTTGCCAGGCATCCGGACGTCGCCAGCAACCTGCAAGGTTACGCCGAGGGACACAACGCCATGTTCCACGCTCCTCGGAAATGACGGCACCACCAGCCTTCGCACAATCCGGAAGCTTGCCCAACCTGAATGCGCGTGCAACATCGTAGCATTCCGTGATCGGGAGGAATCCTCCTTACCCCAACAACCATGAAATCCGCCCCAACCCTCATTCTGTTAGCGTCGCTCCTTTCCTGCGCCGCCATCCGCGCCGAGGAACCTTCCGCACCGAAGCCCAACATCGTCTTCATCCTCTGCGACGACCTCGGATATGGCGACGTGCGGTGCCTCAACCCTCACCGTGGCAAGATCGCCACTCCCCACATCGACCGCCTCGCAGAGCAAGGCATGGCGTTCACCGACGCCCACTCCAGCTCCGCAGTATGCACCCCCACCCGCTATGGAATTCTAACCGGCCGCTACAATTGGCGCACGCGTCTCCAGAAGCATGTGTTGTTTGGATTTGATAAACCCCTGATCGCCGCCGAGCGCCTCACGGTGCCCGCAATGCTCAAACAAAACGGCTACCACAGCGCCTGCATCGGCAAATGGCATCTCGGCCTGACCCTGGCCGGGCAGGAGCCGAAATTCGACCTCTCCCAACCCGTCAAGGATGGCCCGCTCACCCGCGGGTTCGACTATTTCTTCGGCATCAGCGCCTCGCTGGACATGCCTCCCTTTGCCTACATCGAAAACGACAGGTTCACGCAGGAACCCACGGTCACCAAAGCGTGGGGTCGGTCCGGCCCGGCCGCGCCGGATTTCGAAGCACGCGACGTGTTGCCGGAGCTGACACGCAAGGCCGTCGAATACATCGGCCGGCGCAGCGCCGCAAAGCAGCCGTTTTTCCTCTATCTGCCGCTGACCTCGCCGCACACGCCGGTCGTCCCGGCGCAAGAATGGCAGGGCAAATCCAGCCTCGGCGGCTACGGTGACTTCGTGATGCAAACCGACTGGGCGCTTGGCGAGGTGCTCGCCGCACTCGACAAGAATGGCATCGCCGCCAACACGCTCGTCATCTTCACCAGCGACAACGGCTGCGCTCCCTACATCGGAGTGGACAAGCTGGAAAAGCAGGGCCACTACCCCAGCGCCAACCTCCGCGGCTACAAGGCCGATCTGTGGGACGGCGGCCACCGTGTTCCTTTCATCGCGCGCTGGCCGGGCAAGGTCAAGCCCGCCACCCGCAGCGCACAACCCGTCTGCCTAACCGACCTGATGGCGACTAGCGCGGAAATTGTCGGCGCGAAGCTGCCGGACAATGCCGGCGAGGACAGCGTCAGCATTCTACCGGTTTTGTTAGATCCCGCGGCGAAGCCGGTGCGCGAGGCCATTGTCCATCATTCGATCAACGGCGCGTTCGCCATCCGTCAGGGCCAGTGGAAACTGCTGCTTTGCGCCGGATCCGGCGGCTGGGCCAAGGGCGGCAATCCCGGCGAGACCACCCAGCTTTATGACATGGCGCAGGATCCAGGCGAACAATCCAACCAAGCCGAGGCGCAGCCGGAAATCGTCAGGCGATTGACCACGCTGTTGGAGAAATATGTGGCGGACGGCCGCAGCACTCCGGGAACTCCGCAGCAGAATGATGCGCCGATATTGATCCGCCAAGACGGTGGCAAACCCAAGGCCGGCAAAAATAAAACGATCCCACATGAAAAAGCCTAACGCTCTCATCCTTGCCGCAGCGCTGTGTGCGACGGTGATCGCCGCCCGGGCCGCGGGGTCGGCCGTTCCTAACATCGTTGTCATCCTCGCCGACGATCTCGGATACGGCGACGTGAAATGTTACAATCCGGAACGGGGAAAAATCGCCACGCCCCACATCGACCGCCTCGCCTCACAGGGCATGCGTTTCACCGACGGGCATTCGTCCTGCGGTGTGTGCTCGCCCTCCCGCTACACCCTGCTCACCGGTCGTTATCATTGGCGCACCCGCTTGCAGGCGGGCATTGTCAATGTGTTCGGGGAGCCGCTGATCGCTCCCGACCGGCTCACCATCGCCAGCTTGGCGAAGCAATATGGCTATCGCACCGCCTGCATCGGCAAATGGCACCTCGGCTGGGATTGGCCAATCCCGCAGGACAAACATTCACTTTTCCAGGATACCGGAGGAAAAAACGGTGAGGCCCACCTCTCCATTTGGCGCGAGGTGTTTTCCAAGTCGATTCCGGGCGGCCCGGCCACCCGCGGCTTCGACACCTACTTCGGCACCGACGTGCCGAATTGGCCGCCGTACTGTTTCATCGAAAACGACCGCACCGTGGGCATTCCGTCCGAGTTTCTCCCGGCTGAAAATTTCAAGGGACGGAACCTCGCGAGCATCCAGGGTCCGGCACTGAAGGATTGGAAACTCGAATGCATCCTGCCCGCCTTGGGTGATCGGGCCGTCGAGTTCCTAACCGCTGCGGCGAAAGAACCGCGGCCGTTCCTGCTCTATCTGCCGCTCACCGCGCCGCACACGCCGCTGGCGGTCAACGAGGAATGGAAGGGCAAAAGCGGGTTGATTCCCTATGCGGATCTCGTGATGGAGACCGACGCGGTGATCGGACGCGTGCTCGATGCATTGGAAAAAAACGGCGCCGCCGGACACACGCTCGTCGTTCTAACCAGCGACAACGGCTGCGCCCCCTACATCGGCGCGCCGGAGATGGAGAAGATGGGGCATTTTCCCAGCGGCCCGCTGCGCGGCTACAAGGCGGACGTGTGGGAGGGTGGACATCGCGTGCCGTTCATCGTGCGCTGGCCGGGCATGGCGAAACCGGCAAGCACCTGCGGCCAACTGGTGCAACACGCCGACCTGATGGCCACCTTTGCGAACATGTTAGGAATCAAGCTGCCTGACGATGCCGGCGAAGACAGCTTCAGCCTGCTGCCCCTGCTCAAGGGCGGGGACCAGCCCGTGCGCGACAACGCCGTGAATTGTTCAGCCAATGGAGTGCCGGCGCTGCGCCTGGGATCATGGAAGCTGATCCTGGCCGCCGGCTCCGGTGGTTCTGCAAAAGTAGCCGGCACCCATCCGGTGCAACTCTACAACCTCGCTGATGATATCGGCGAAACCAAGAACCTCGCCGCCGCTCAACCCGAGCGCGTCACCGCAATGTCGGCGCTGCTGGAAAAACTCATCCGCGATGGCCGCAGCACTCCGGGATCAGCGCGGAAAAACGATGTGGAGGTGGCGTTCCGGCGGCACCTCCCTCAAGCGATTCCCCAACCCTAAAACCCATCATTTTAACACCTTGATTCGGATGTTCTTGTAAAACGTCGTGCTGTCCTTGTCGTGGGCTTGAAAGGCAAGTGTGCCGCCTTCGGGCCGCAGCTTTGTGGACCCCGGCTCGGTCTTGTAATCGGCGAGTTGCTTGTCGTTCACCTTCACCGTCACCGTGCCGTCTTTTACGGTGATCACATAGGCCATCCAGGCGTCATCCTCGAAGGGCACCAGGTTTTTCACAGTATTGTAGAGCCCGCCTGACTTCTGCGGATCCGACTGGGTGTTATTCACCTGGACCTCATACCCGCCGGGCCAGCCGCTTTTGCAAAAAACGGTATGAATGAAAACGCCGCCGTTGGAAGTCTTCCGCGTCATCACATCGAGGCGAAGTTCGAAGTCCTTGAATTTCGCCTCGTTCACCTTGCCTTCGTAGAAAAGATGGCAGCGTGTGCCGTTGGCCTTGATGGCACCGTCTTCGATGGTAAACGCCTCCGGATACTCGTTCGCCTTCCAGCCCTCCAGCGTCTTGCCGTCAAAAAGAGCGACAAAACCGGTTTCAGGCTCTGCGGCGGACAACGGAACCAGCAATGCGGCGACCAAGGCGAAAACAGACGTCAAGTTTTTCATCGTGCCCAACTACAGTGCCGGACCCGGGTGGCGATCAAGCCGAATCGGCTGCGATTTTCGGAAACGCCGGATCTCGCGACCTCCGCGTTTCGACCGGATCGATGTGGGTCGTCAGCTCGTGAGCGCTTGAAAAACGCAGGCGGTTCATCGAAGCCGTCGCCCGCCGCGACTTGCCCGGAGCGCACCTCGTTGGTCTCCCGATTCCATGCAATCACCGCCTTGGCCCGCGCGCCGCCAGCCGATGTGCCCACGCGCAGGATGTCGCGCAGCGCCTTCTCGTTCCCGGCCTCGTGAAAATGTCCCTGCAAGTCGCTGCGATGCGTCAGCACCTCAAGCTAAACCCGTGCCCGACTGGTTGGCCAACCGGTGCCCAAGACGAATCGTTTTCCCGGATTCTACCTGACTCCAGCGGATCATCCACTTTTCCCAGTCTGGAAAAAACCAATCCTTGATTTCACGGTTTTTTCCACCTGCCGGGACGTGGAGCATAGGAGATTCGAACTCCTGACCTTCTCATTGCGAACGAGACGCTCTACCAACTGAGCTAATGCCCCTCACGACCTCGGGTGGCGAATGACTGCCATCTCCCGCCCGCCGGCGCAAGAATGAAGTTGCGGATTGCGGAGTTGCGAATCGAGCGTCCGATGCCAATTTCCCGAAATAATCGTTCCCACCAATTAACCATGCTTTACCAATCTCGTCCGACGACTCATCATCCTGACATGAAAACGGTCATGTGGCTCCCATCTTCCTGCGCCCTCATTCTTATCCTGACCGGATGCGCCGATAAAAACACGACTGCTGCCAACGACCCGGGAACTGGTCCCTTTGATCGCAACGGCAATTACGTCGAAGCATGGGCCAACGATCCTTCGAAATGGCGCAAGCCCGGCAGCAGATCTCAATCGCTCCCCGGAGATGATCCGCCCGTCATCGCCAAGAACGATCAGCCGCCTCCGAACGCCAACCCACTCGGCCCACAGGTCGCCGCCAATCCGAAACCCGCGCCCGTCCGGGTGGCATCGGTGCCGCGGGAAACCGCCCGGCCGAAAGCGGAAGTCAAGAATACGGCCACGACTCCGAAGCCCAAGCCCATGGTTGTCAAAGCCAAAGCCAAACCCAAACCCAAGCCGACTCGTTACCTGGTCAAGAAGGGTGACACCTTGTCGGCCATTGCCAGTCGCAACGGTTCCTCGGTGTCGGCGATTCAACGGGCCAACGGTATTTCCGGATCCCTCATCCGGCCCGGTCAGTCGCTGGTGATTCCAAAGCGGTAATTCCGCCTGCCCTTCGGATCCCGACGCTTCTCGTGGCGTTCGGGATCCGCTCTCAGTCCCACCAAATCGGCTTGGAGGGATCAAAGGTCTTCCGGACCCGTTTGAAACGCGCCGGAGTCATTCGATAGGGAGTTTTGCGTGCCTCAAAGATCCGAACAGGATGGTTTCCGTCAATGCATATTCTAGCAAAAAACTTGTTAATCCTCGCTTCGGCCGGATCTGGAAAAACATTCCAACTGGGCAACCGTGTGATTGGTCTGGTGGCGCGCGGAGCCCCGCCGGAGCGGATCGTCGCTCTAACGTTCACCCGCAAGGCCGCCGGTGAATTCGCGGATTCGGTGCTGACCAAACTGGCGGAAGTCGCCAGCACCGAGGCATCGGCGGCGGATCTGCGGCGGGTGCTCGCACTGCCAGACGCGGATTTCGGCGATGCCTTGGAACGGGTGGTGCGGGCGTTGCCACGCTTCAACCTTGGCACAATGGACGGTTTTTTCTCGAAAGTCATCCGGGGATTCCAATACGAACTCGGACTGACCGGCGGAAAATTCGATCTGCTGGAAGGACCGCGCGCCGCGGCGCTCGCGGACGAAATGCTCGCCGAAATTCTGGGGGACGCTCTCGCCTGTGACCAAGGCGAGGAGTTTTTCCATGCGTTCCGCCGCGCCACCATTGGCAGGGAAGAACAAGGCGTGCTCGTTGCCCTGCGCGGATTCGTGACCCGCTGGCAAGGCCGCTACCGGGAATCCAACACGCTCGAATGGGGACCCTCGACCATGGTGGACGTCGGACCCGAAGAATGGGCGAAACGGAAATCCATCCTGGCCAACGCAGTCCTCCATGGCTTGGACCAGATTGAATATACCCGCAAGGGCCAGCAGGAGGCATTGGAAAAGGAACTCGCCAATCTCGAGAATCACGTGATCGGAGGCGGGAGTCTCGGCAGCGATAACTCGTCCCTGCTCAACAGCATCCTTGAGGCCGTGGCCACCCAAAGCGGCCCCCTGATCGTGAAATCATACAAGGAATTCACCATCGGCGGGCAAACCGGAGACTCGCTGCGCGAAATGGTGGAACTGGCCGCCCGATGCGAACTGGCCGCGGCCCTCTTGCGGACTCGCGCCGTCTGGGACTTGGTCTCGGTTTATGATGCGCTCTGCGAGAAACGGCTGCGCCGAAAGGGCAGGCTCGGTTTCGACGACGTGAAAATCCTGATGGGCGAATGGGCTCACAACGAGGATGCCCGGCTGCGACGCGAGGCGGTGGATTTCCGCCTGGATGCGCGCATCGACCATTGGTTGCTCGATGAATTCCAGGATACCAGCCGGGCGGATTGGAACGGGCTCCTGCCTCTCATCGATGAGGCTGCCACCGATGCCGACGCCGGTACGATGTTCATCGTCGGCGACCGCAAGCAGGCGATCTATGCCTGGCGCGGAGGCGATGTCGGCTTGTTCGACGAGGTGATCGCCCGCTACGGGAGTGGACTCGAAACCGCCCCGATGGCGGAATCCTGGCGTTCCTGCCCTGAGGTCTTGGCGCTGGTAAACCATGTCTGCGGAGACCTGGCAACCCTGCACGAGCTGTTCGGTGATGTGGCACAGAGATGGGACTGGCAGCATCATTTACCCGCGGAACCTCTAACCCAAGCGGCGAAACAAGGCGAGTCGCGGGTGGAAGTCGGCGGAGATTGGGAGGAACGACTCGCAAGACTCGAGGAAATCCTCCATGAAGTGGGCGTCGGCGAGCGGGCTATGACCTGTGGAGTTCTGTTGCGCGGCAATGAAAAGGCGCGGGAAGTCGCCGACCATCTGCGGGCGCGGGGCTTCGACGTCATTGAGGAAGGCCGGCGCGAACCCGCAAAGGACAATCCGGTGGGGATTGTGATCGCCAGCCTGCTGGAATGGTTGGCGGATCCGGCTGACCCCTTTGCACAAGAGGTAATGGAAATGTCACCGCTCGCCGGGGTCCTGAGGGACATGCACGGCACCTCGTGGAGCAAAATCTGGGAAGGCCTTACCGATGCGGCGTCCAAGATCGGCTTCGCGGGAATGGTCGCGGAGGTGATTGCAGGATGTTGGACCGATTGGTCGGACTTCGGACGGCGCCGCGCGGGTGATTTGCTTGCAGCTCTTGCCACGCTCGACACCGCAGGGGGGGCATCACCCAAAGCCGCCGCGGATTGGGTGGCGAGACTCGAAGTCTCCCAAAGTCCGGGCGTGGCGGCCGTGCAAGTCATGACCATTCACAAGGCGAAAGGACTCGGCTTCGACGTGGTAGTTCTGCCCGAAGTGCCGGACGACGGAATTCCCCAAGCGCAATATTTTGAGGTGGCCGAGGGTCCCGGATGGCTGACTCAAACTCCACCGAAATGGGCGCGGGCAATCCTGCCGGATCTCAGGGATGCGGAAAAACGTTGGGCCGCCAATCAACAATACGAGGCATTCTGCATGTTGTATGTGGCGCTCACCCGGGCCAAACGCGGTCTCTATATTCTCCTGGAACCTCCTGCGGCATCCGCAAAACCCGACAAGCCTTCTCTTGCCAACTGGTTGGCTCGATCCGTCGGCGCCGAAGGCCGGACCGGCGTGGTGTTCCAAACAGGAACCCCGCGGTGGTCTGGCAATATTCCGCTGTTGGAGCCCGAGCAAAAACAGCACAGCCCGCGCACGCTTGGGGAAGCAATCCTCCGCCGTGGCAGAATGATTCCGAGCGACGCCAAACGCAAAGATCGCGCCCCCGCCCATTCACCAACCGGGATGAGATTCGGAAGCGCAGTGCACGCTCTTCTCGAACAGGTTGCCTGGGTGGACGAGTCGCAACCCGTAATGCCGGGAACTGACGCCGGACAAGCGGTTTCCAACCTGCTCCGAAACCCAGGCTTGCATGAGGTGTTCGAGAAACGCGGTCGAAACATCGCGCTTTTCCGCGAGCAACCGATGGACGCAATCCTAGGGAAATCATTGCTAACCGGCGTGATCGACCGTCTCCACATTCACCGCAACTCCGACGGCAGCGTGACGCGGATGGACGTGATCGATTTCAAAACCGACGCCGTCAGGGAGCCCAGCGAACTTGTGGAACGCTATTCCGGTCAAATGAACGCCTATCGCACGGCCTTGCAAATCATTCACCCGGACGCGGAAGTCGTGTGCTCCCTGCTCTCGGTGCGCCACGGCATCGTAGTCTTCGTTTGATCGGAGGGCTTCGACTGATCACCTAATCCACACCACAACGAAAAACTGCGGGGCGATGCGTCCCATCCGGGCAAAAAAAGAGCCCGGCCCCAGCGTTAGCTGGAGCCGGGCGAATACCTGGCGACGACCTACTCTCACAGGACCTATCGTCCCACTACCATTGGCGCTGCGGCGTTTCACTTCCGGGTTCGGAATGGGACCGGGTGGTTCCACCACGCTCTGGTCACCAGAGGGCAGCCCCGCTTGCGGGGCTGGGTCTCTGGGGATCTGAGCGCTCATTAGCTTGCTAGTGTTTAGTGCTTAGTTTTCAGGGAAGAGGCGCCGCACTTGGCTTGCTCCTTACTGAACACTTTTAACTGAAAACTGGCTACTTCTTCCGCGCCCGCTCTCTGACATCCATATGGAGGTTTTTCTGATTCGATTCACGTGCTTTCACCGCACTTTCTGTCTTATGGCTTTTCTTGATCATTTCCGATTCCAAAAACAGGAATCAAGCCGAACGGATGATTAGTACTTCTCGGCTCAACGTGTTACCACGCTTACACCTAAAGCCTATCAACGTCGTAGTCTCCGACGATCCTTCGGGGAAAATTCATCTTGGGAGGAGCTTGGCGCTTAGATGCTTTCAGCGCTTATCTCTTCCGCACTTAGCTACCCGGCCATGCTCTTGACAGAACAACCGGTGCACCAGAGGTGCGTCGATTCCGGTCCTCTCGTACTAGGAACCGAACCCCTCAATTTTCCTGCGCCCACAGAGGATAGAGGACCGAACTGTCTCGCGACGTTCTGAACCCAGCTCGCGTGCCGCTTTAACCGGCGAACAGCCGGACCCTT
>CAMBPB010000053.1 GCA_945869465.1 Prosthecobacter debontii | reverse complement strand
GCAACTGCGTATCCGGTGGCGTCCGTCCTGAACGCCAATGAAGGCCGGGCGCCCCGGAGTTGATTCCCGCACTTTCTATCAACCATCAGCCTTCGCGTTCTTTGCAGCGCCCGGCTTGGCGTTGCCGGTTGGATAGAGCATCTTTGGATTCGCGACTTGGCCATCGGGACGCCGGGCCTTGGGCGACGGGCCGCCGATCTCCTCCGTCATCTTTCCGGCAAGCGCCTGGAGTTTTGCA
This sequence comes from Prosthecobacter debontii, assembly GCA_945869465.1. GTDB lineage: Bacteria > Verrucomicrobiota > Verrucomicrobiia > Verrucomicrobiales > Akkermansiaceae > Luteolibacter. The sequence continues at coordinate 23,604 of CAMBPB010000053.1, read as the reverse complement.
ACGATGTCCGGATGTTGATCGGCGAGGTTGGTTTTCTCACCGATCTCGGCGTCCAGATTGTAGAGTCTGGGTGTCTTGATATTGGCATCGGGCAGGACGCCCTTGCCCATGGTTTCGTGTTGCGGAACGACGGCGAGTTTCCACGCTCCCTGGCGCACGGCCTCAAGGTTGTAACCGCGGAAATAGTAGTGCGCCTCGCGGGGGGACTCTGTGGTTTTACCAAACAACAGCGGCGAGATGTCGCGACCGTCGATCACCGGTTCAGGCGGCACGCTGCCGCCGGCGAGGGCGACGGCGGTGGGCAGCAGGTCGATCGTGCCCGCCACGGCATCGCAGACGCTGCCGGGCGCGATTTTTCCCGGCCAGCGGGCGATGGTGGGCACGCGCACGCCGCCTTCCCAGGTGGACCCCTTGCCGCCGCGCAAGGGACCCGCACTGCCGCCATCGTTGCCCTTGATCAACCACGGGCCGTTGTCGCTGGTGAAAATGACCAGCGTGCGTTCCTCGAGTTTCAGTTCGCGCAAGGTGTCGAGAATGCGCCCGGTGCTCCAGTCCACCTCTTCCACCCAGTCGCCGAACCGGCCGTTGGCGGATTTCCCGCGAAACGCTTCACCCGGCGCAATCGGCGTGTGCACCGCCGTGTGCGGCAGATAGAGCAGGAACGGCTTGTCCTTCGACTCGCGGATGAAACCTATCGCTTCGTTAGTGTAACGTTCGACGATGTGTCCCTGCGCTTGATCGGTTAGCAACTCGTCCACCTTCTCATCGCGCATCTGCGGCACCACCGACAAGCCCGTCTCAGTGGATTTTTTTTGCATGTCGTTCGAGTAAGGGATGCCGAAGTAGTGATCGAATCCCTGGCGTGTGGGCAGAAATGCGGGCTGGTCTCCGACATGCCATTTGCCGATGCACATGGTGGCGTATCCATGCTCCTGCATGCGTTCCGCGATGGTGTGCTCCGCCGGATTCAGCCCGCTCCGGCCGCCCGGCCCGTAAACGCCCGGCACCGAAATCCTGGGTCCGTAACATCCGGTTAGCAATTGCGCGCGCGACACCGAACACACCGGAGCCGCATAGAAACTGGTAAGCTTCATCCCCTCCCCGGCCATGCGGTCCAGATTGGGCGTCCTTTGTTTGGTCGCCCCGAAGGGCCCGATGTCGCCGTAGCCCATGTCATCGATGAAAATGATGACAATGTTAGGACCGGCGGTTCCGGCGGCCTGAAGCGGCGCCCACAAAAGGCCGCCTAGGGAAAGCAGGATGAGTTTCATTTTCGATGGGCGGGCGTTTTGTTTGGCCGGGGGGGCAGGGTTGCCGGCGGCACTGGTGATGATGGCTGTTGTTATAGCAGGATGTCCCGCACCACATGCCCGTGCACGTCGGTTAGGCGGAAGTCGCGGCCTTGGAATCGATAGGTGAGTTTTTCGTGGTTGAAGCCGAGGAGGTGCATGATCGTCGCCTGGAGATCGTGAACGTGGACTTTTTTCTCGATGATTGAAAACCCCAGTTCGTCGGTTTCGCCGTAGCTGAGGCCGGCCTTGACCCCGCCGCCGGCGAGGAAGAGCGAGAAGGCGTCGGGGAAATGGTCGCGTCCCAGCACCCCGCCGCCGCTGGTGCGGCCTTCGCGAAAGGGCGTGCGTCCGAATTCACCGCCCCAGACGACCAGCGTGTCGTCGAGTAATCCGCGTTGCTTGAGATCGCGGATGAGTGCGGCGACCGGACGGTCGGACGCGCGCATTTTCGCGCTGAGCCCGTCGCGGATGTCCTCGTTTTTGTTAGTTCCGTGGAAATCCCAGCCCCAGTCGAACAACTGCACGAAGCGCACGCCTTTTTCCAGCAACCGGCGGGCGAGCAGGCAGTTGTTGGCAAAGCTCGCATCTCCGGGTTTGGCGCCGTAATCGGCAAGCACGCCCGGCGGTTCCAGCGAGATATCCATCACCTCCGGCACGCTGGTCTGCATCCGGAAGGCGAGTTCATACTGGGCGATGCGGGTGGCGGTTTCCGGGTGGCCGAGTTCGCGCTGCTGCGCCTCGTTGAGATCGCGCAAGGCGTCGAGCGTCTTGCGGCGCAACTCGCGATCCATGCCCGCCGGATCGCTCACATACAGCACCGGATCGCCCTTCGAGCGGCACTGCACGCCTTGGAAAACCGACGGCAGAAACCCCGTGCCCCACAGGCTTTGGCCGCCGCTCGGCTGGGTGCCGCTGCTCACCAAGGCGACGAAGCCGGGCAGGTTTTCGTTTTCCGATCCGAGCCCGTAGGTGGTCCACGAACCCATCGAGGGCCGCCCCTGGCGCGGCGAGCCGGTGAAGAGTAACAGTTCGGCCGGGGTGTGGTTGAACTGATCGGTGAACATCGATTTCACCACACAAATCTCGTCGGCGATCCCGTGGAAATTCGGCACGGCGTCGGACATCCAGATGCCGCCCTGGCCATGTTGCGCGAACTGGCGGGGCGTGCCCATGAGTTTCGGCAGGCCCGTGGTGAAGGCGAAAGTCTTGCCTTTCAGAAACTGTTCGGGCACGGGCTGGCCGTCGCGTTTCACCAGCTCGGGTTTGTAGTCGAAGATGTCGAGGTGAGGCGGACCGCCGGACATGTGCAGATAGACCACGCGCTTCGCCTTCGGCGCGTAATGCGGCATGCGGGGCGCGAGCGGATTCACCGCGGCGGGACTTGCCGACGCATCGCGAGCGAGCAAGGCCTGGGCCGCGATGGCGCCAAGGCTGAACTGTCCCGTGCTGCGCAGGAAGGCGCGCCGGGTCTGGGCTTGCAGAAGGTCGAAGTGCGGATGCATCAGCGTTTCATCAGGGTTTCGTCCATGTTCAAGAGGACATTGGCGACGGTAGTCCATGCGGCCAGATCAGGCAGGTCGGTGCCCGCCGGCGCCGCGCCAAGCGGGAGGGTGGCGAACGCGGTGGCTTTGTCCGGCCGCGATTTGAACCACGCGAGCGCTTCATCGTGAAGGGCGAGAAGGCGCTGGGATTCCAGCGCCGTTGGCGGGCGGGTCAGGCAACGGCGGAACCCGTGATCGGCCATCCCGGCGGCAGTGGACGCGCTTGCCATCATGCGTCGGGCGAGCGCCTGCGCGGCCTCCAGATAGACGGGATCATTGAGCGTGACGAGCGCTTGGAGCGGCGTGTTCGATTGATTGCGGCGCAGCGTGCAGACCTCGCGGTTAGGCGCGTCGAAGGTGGTCAGCGAGGCATAGGGCGCGGTGCGCCGCCACTCGGTGTAAAGCGCGCGCCGGTGGGCGTCCTCACCGGTGCTGTTTTTCCAATCGAGGCCGCCGCCGAAGGCCGCCGAGAGATTGAGGTTGGGCTGCGGCGGGCGCACTGGCGGGCCAAACATCTTGCGCGAGAGCAGCCCGCTGGCGGCAAGCGCCTGGTCGCGCACCATCTCCGCGCTGTGCCGGATGCGCGGCCCGCGCGCGAGCAGCCGGTTGCCGGGATCGCGCTCGTTCATCCCGGGCGTGACCTTCGACGACTGGCGGTAGGCGGCCGACGTCACTAACAAGCGGATGTGTTTTTTCACGTCCCATTTCTCGCGCAGCAACTCGCCGGCAAGCCAGTCGAGCAGTTCCGGATGCGACGGCAGCTCGCCCTGCGCGCCGAATTCCTCGCTGGTGCGCACGATGCCGGTGCCGAAGATGGATTCCCAGAAGCGATTGGCGATCACCCGCGGCGTGAGCGGATTGGCCTCGTCCACCAGCCAGCGCGCAAGGGTGAGACGGTTCATCGGCGCGCCTTCAGGCAACGGATGAAAGGCGGCGGGCACGCCCTCGGTCACTTCCTCGGCGAGCGCCTGATAGTTGCCGCGCAGTTGGACCTGTGTCTTGCGCCGTTGGGCCGGAGCGAGATCCCGCTGGATGGGCACGGTGATCTTGGCTAGCCCGTCGATCTGCTTGCGCAGAGCGGCGGCCTTCTGCGGGTCGGGGGTCGCTCCCAATCCCGCCAACTGCGCCTCCCATTGCGCGCGTTGTGGCTGTTGTTCCTCGCCGAGATAGCCGTGCAGCGGTGACTCGTCCTTGCGGTCCGCGTCCTGGGTGTTGTTGAAAAAGGCGAAGATTTGGAAATACTCCTGATGGGTGATCGGATCGTATTTGTGGGTGTGGCACTGGGCACAGGCGAAGGAAGTCCCCATCCAGACTGACATCGTAGTGTTCGCGCGGTCCACCACCGCGGCGTTGCGAAACTCCTCGTCGTTGGTGCCTCCTTCGTTGTTAGTCATCGTGTTGCGATGAAATGCCGTGGCGATCAATTGATCATCCGTGGCATTGGGCAGCAGATCCCCGGCGATCTGCTCGAGGGTGAATTGATCGAAGGGTTTGTTCGCATTGAACGAGCGGATGACATAATCGCGGAAGCCCCAGATCTGGCGCAGCGGATCGTCGGCATAGCCCGCCGAGTCCGCATACCGTGCGAGGTCCAGCCACTGCCGCGCCCAGTGCTCGCCATAGGCGGAGGACGCCAGCAACCGGTCCACGAATCGCTCATAAGCGTCGGGCGTCTGATCGTTCAGGAAGGCATCCGCCTCCTCGGGCGACGGCGGCAGGCCCGTTAGATCAAGCGCCACCCGCCGCGCGAGCGCGAGGCGGTCAGCCTCGGGCTGCGGGGAAAGCCCGTCTTTTTCGAGTCGTGCGAGGATGAAGGAATCCACCCCGTTGCGCAGCCACTGCTTATTCGTCACCTCCGGCAACGGCGGTTGGCGCGGCTTTACATAGGACCAATGTTTCACGTATTTCGCACCACCGCGCACCCACTGTTCCAACAACCCGATCTCGTGTGATGTGAGTTTCACCCCGGATTTCGGCGGAGGCATCAACTCATCCGGATCGCTTTCCTTGATGCGCGCGACCAACTCGCTCTTGTCAGGGTGTCCCGGAGCGATCGCCACCCCACCGTCCAGTGCCGCGCGCGCGCCTGCCTCGGTATCCAGCCGCAGTCCGCCGCTCCCGTCCTTCCCACCCTTGCGCTCCGCCGCATCGGGACCATGACATTTGTAGCAGGAATTGGATAGAATCGGCCGGATCTCGCGCTGGAAATCCGGAGTGTCCGCAGCTTGTGCGGGCGGTGCCAGCAAGACGCAGATGGCTGTTAGGGCATGGGGTTTCATGGCGGTATGGGAAGCGGCGATACCCTTGGGTGAGCTCACCCAAGGCTGTCCACCCCACCCTGTCAAGGGCGCGGCCAAGCCACGACGAGCTTTCGCGGCGTGACAGCCACCGGCCACCCGCGGAGCATGCGCGATCTCACGAAGGATCTCGCGCCCGAGCCAAGAGCGGAAATTTCATGGAATGATTTGGAAGAAACCCCGGTGAAACCCATTATTTGGAGGCCGCCGAAACTCCTCACTACGGCAGGCTCCGCCCGAAAACATCCCAAAGGCAAGATCTTCTCCGCTTGGAGTTGACCAAGGCGGTTCGATTTCCAGAATCCAGCCAACGCCAACGCCAACGCCCCATGCACCCGCCACACCGTTTTCTTCGCACCACCTCACTCGCCTTCGCCTGCAGCGGCTCACTGTTTGCCTTGGAACCCCTCAAACTCGCTCCCACCATCGTGGAAGCGGAACGCATCGACGACGAACCGTCCGCCGTGAGTGTGATTTCCAGAGATTCGCTCGATCTCTTTCAAACCGACTCGTTCTCCGATCTCTCCGGCATCGTCCCGGGCTTCAACGTGGTTTCCGCCGATTCGCGCGGCTACGGCCAGGTAGTCACGATGCGCGGATCGGCCAACACGCTTTTCTTTGGCCCGCCCGCGTTGGGTCTCACCATCGACGACGTGCCGCTCGGCGACGCCTACAGCTATCCATCCGAGTTGCTGGAGCTCGCGGAAGTCCGGGTTTATCGCGGCCCCCAAGGCCCGAATTTCGGCCGCAACGGCCCCGCCGGGATGGTCGAAATGTTCACCCCGCGCCCGGGCGAGCAAGCGTTCACCAGTCTCACTGCCGAATACGGATCCTACGACCACATCGGCCTCGGGCTGAACACCTCCGGCCCGCTCGGCGAGGAGTTTTCCTACAGCCTCCAGCTTTTCCACGACCAGCGCGACGGCTACGTCCGCAATACCTACCTCGGCGACGCAACCGACGACCGCGAGAGCACCGGCGGCTTGCTCAACCTGTTCTACAATCCCAGCAAGGATTTCGAACTCCGCCTGCGCTTCTACACCGAACACATCGACGACGGCTCGCAACGCCTCACCTCGTTGTTCAGCCCTGACCCCTTCAACGACTCCGCTGATTTCCGCGGCGCGACCGATCTGGAACGCTACCAGTGGTCGCTCCATTCGCGCAAGGATCTCGACTGGGGGAAAATCGAAACCATCAGCAGTTTCCAAACCTGGGACCTCGATCCCTCGACGGTTGATCTCGACCTGTCGTTCCCCAATCCCTTCAACGGCTTCGCCGACGCCCGCTCGAACATCGTCCAAAGCCAGGACCTCGTCTCTAACGAAATCCGCTTTTCCTCCTCCGACGAGGCCGCTCCGCTCCGCTGGAAGGCGGGACTGTTCCAGATGTGGATCGAAAACGAAGGCCTCGCCTCGCGCCAGTTGTTCCCTGGCTTCAACGAGGACACCCGCTTTTCGATCGATCAGGTGAACCTCGCCAGCTTCGGCAACCTCACCTGGCAAGCCAACGACCGCCTCGCTCTCGATGCCGGCCTGCGGCTCGACTATCACGAATCCGAGATCGACCGCGTGCAGACCGATCCGATTCCCGGCGATGAAATCGTGCGCGGTGATCAGGACGACTGGTTCGTCTCGCCGGTCCTCGGTCTGACGTATGCGATCAATCCCGCGGTGGATCTGTTCGTGCGCACCAGCCTCGGCAACAAGCCCGCCGGTTTCTCCGCCTACAGCGACAGCCCTGATCTCGCGCGCTACGATCGCGAGGAAAACTGGTCGAACGAGATCGGCCTCCAATACGATTGCCCCGCCCAAAACCTCCGAATCGGCCTGCGCGGTTTCTGGGACCAAATCGACAACTATCAGTTTGATCAGTCGGTACCGCTGTCCTCGGATTTCATCGTCCTCAACGCCGAGGAGGTCACCTCCCGCGGAGTCGAACTCGACTTGGCGTGGGCGCCCGTCGAGCAGGTCACCATCCGCGGCAGCTTCGGCTACGTCGATGCCGAGTTTGACTCCTACCTCGATCCCTTCACGCCCGGAGTTTCCTACAATGGGAATCAGGTGCCGTTTGTGCCCGAATACACCGGCAGCTTCGGGATCCGCTATGATTTCACGAGCGGCTTCTACGCCCAAACGTCGGTCCGGGTCGCCGGATCCAGCCACTATGATGCGGCCAACTCCAGCACCTTCACCCAGGATCCCTACTTGATCTGGGATGCGGAAATTGGATACGCGACCGAGCGGTTCAGCGTCGCTCTGTTCGGACGCAACCTGCTCGACGAACCATACTACAGCTTCATCAATCCACAGATCTATGCGGGCTCACCCGGTGATCCCCAGATCTTCGGGCTGCGTCTCCGCACCCTGTTTTGAACCCCGCGAATCCACTCCGATCATGCGCCCGCTCCTCCTCACTATCCTGCTGACCGCCCCCTCCATCGCCGAAGTCACCGGTTGGCTCGACTGGCGCGGCCCGATCCAAGCCGGAGCCTCGCTCGAAAAAGGCCTCCCGGAAAAACTCGATCCCGCCAATCCACTCTGGAGCTACCCCATTCAAGGTGCCGGCACTCCCGTCATCGCCGACGGACTGCTCTATGCCTTCGGATTTTACGGGGAAAAGGGCGAGGAAACCCAGGAGGCCCTGCTTTGTCTCGACGCCATCACCGGTGAGAAAAAATGGGAGGCGCGCTTTTCCGACTACATCAGCGATGTCGTTTACAACCGCTACGGTGTCGGTGCTCCCACCATCGATCCCGCCACCGGCAACGTTTACCTGCAGACCAGCAACGGGCGCTGCGTCGGGTTCACCCGCGACGGCAAGAAACTCTGGGAAATCTCCCTGATGGAAGACTATGGCCGCCTCACGTTTCCCAATGGCCGCACCGGTGCCCCGGCCGTCCACGGCGATCTTGTCATCTTCCACTGCGTCACCGCCAACTGGGGACTCACCGGCCCCGGCGCCGATCGCTTCTACGCCTTCGATAAACTCACCGGCGAACTCGTCTGGGACTCCACCCCCGGCATCAAACCCGTGGATTCCTCCTTCGCCATGCCCGTCTTCGCCAAGCTCGGAGGCCACGATGTGTTCTACTCCGGCACCGGCTGCGGCAACGTCGTCTGCGTCGATGCCAACACCGGCACCCCGCTGTGGCGTTTCCAACTCTCTCAAGGTGGCGTCAACTCCCAGATCCTCCTCACCGGAGCCGACCAACTCATTGCCATCCACGGTGCCGAAAACACCGACGCTTCCACCACCGGCCGCCTCGTTTGCATCAAAATCCCCACCACCTATCCCAAGGAGCCCCTCGTGCTCGGCAAGGACGTCGAACTCTGGCGCAGCGAAGGCACCACCGCCTTTTCCAGTTCTCCCGTCCTGATGGACGGCAAGGTCTTCGTCACCGTCGCCACCGGTTCGCTCGAATGTGTCGATGCCAACACCGGCAAAACCCTCTGGTCGGAAAAACTCGGCCACGATCAAATCCACGCCACCCCCACCGTCGGCGATGGCAAACTCTACGTCCCGATGCTCGATGGCTCCGTCCACATCATCGACCCCTCCGGCGAGAAACCCAAAAAACTCTCCTCGTCCAACCTCGGTGCCAACTGCCTCGGAGCCCCCGCCATCTGGGCCGGGAAAATCTATATCTTCTCCAAGGGCAAACTTTTCTGCTGGGGCAGCAAGGACGGCAAGTTCGTCGGCGCGCCCAAACCCGCCGCCGAGGCACCCGGCGAGATCACCCAGATCAAGATCGTTCCCGCCGAGTTTGTCATGAAAGCCGGTGAATCCACCACCTTCCGAGTCTTCGGCCTCGATGCCTTCGGCCGCCGCGTCAAGGAAGTCACCCCGGAAACCTGGGAGGCTTTCATCCCGCCCACCGCCAAGGTCAAATCCACGGTGGACGCCACCTTCGAAGGCAAAACCCTCAAGGCCGGCCCCGACGCCAAACTCTCCGCCGGAGCCTTCAAAGCCACTTTCGGCAAACTCTCGGCCACCACCCGCGGCCGCATCGTCGCTGGCACGAACTACAGCGAAAACTTCGATGCCATCGAACTCTCCCTGAAAAACGAATTCGACCCCACCGAGGCCGTCAATTTTCCACCGCTCCCCTGGCTCGGCGCCCGCCTCAAATGGTATGTCATCGAAAAGGATGGCTCCCACGTGCTCGCCAACCGCCTCGACAACATCCTCTTCCAGCGCACCACCAACTTCTTCGGCAGCACCGACCTCCACGACTACGTGCTCGAGGGCGATGTCATGACCGACGGCACCCGCCGCATCATGTCCACCGTCGGCTTCGTCAATCAGCGCTACCTCATCGCCCTCGTCGGAAACGCCCAAATCCTCGAAGTTTCCAGCAACTACGAGCGCGTCCAACAATCCGTCAAATTCCCGATCAAACCGAACACCTGGTATCACCTCAAAACCCGCGTCAAAGCCAACCCCGACGGCACCGGCACGGTCTTCGCCAAAGCCTGGCCCCGCGCCGACAAGGAACCCGCCGACTGGACCATCGAAGTCCCCCTCACCAAGGCTCACCCCCATGGCGCGCCCGCCGTCTTCGCCTTCTCTCCCCAAGTCCAAAAGCGCGTTTTCATCGATAACATCAAACTCAGCCCCGCCAAATAGATTGATTCGCGTTCATTCGCGTCCATTCGCGGTTAAAATCATTCCAGTTATGAAATCACCCCTTCTTCTCCTCGCCCTCGCCTCCCCTCTGCTCGCCGCCGACTGGCCCATGTGGGGCGGCACCCCGGAACGCAATATGGTCGGCACCGCCACCAATCTCCCCACCGAAATCGTCCCCGGAAAACTCGACGCCGACGAGCAACCCGACCTCACCACCGCCAAAAACGTGCTCTGGGCCGTCAAACTCGGCTCCCAAGCCTATGGCAACCCGGTCGTCGCTGGCGGCAAGGTGTTCGTCGGCACCAACAACGAATCACCCCGCGACCCCAAACAAATCGGCGATCGCGGCAACCTGATGGTCTTCGACGAAAAGACCGGCAAATTCCTCTGGCAACTCATCATTCCCAAACTCGGCGCCGGCAAAGTCAGCGACTGGGAATACGTCGGTCTCTGTTCCTCGCCCTTCGTCGCCGGTGACAAGGCCTGGCTCGTCACCAACCGCGGCGAAGTCCTCTGCCTCGATACCAAAGGCCTCGCCAATGGCAACGACGGCCCCTTCAAGGACGAGGCGAAATACATGTCCGCCGATGGCAAACCCATCGAACTCGGCGACCAACACGCCGACATTCTCTGGAAATTCGACATGCGCGCCGAACTCGGCATTTTCCCCCACAACGTTTCGTCCTGCTCGCCGCTGGTCATCGACGGCATCCTCTACACCGCCACTTCCAACGGCGTTGATTGGTCCCACTCGAACATCCCGGCCCCGCTCGCACCCGCCCTCGTCGCCCTCGACGCGGAAAAAGGCACCCTCGTCGGCGAGGAAATCTCCGGGGTTTCCGAACGCGTCCTCCATGCCTCCTGGTCCTCTCCCGCCTACGGCAAAGTCAATGGCAAGGGCATGCTCGCCTGGGGTGGCGGCGATGGCTTCGCCTTCGGCTTCGAACCCAAACCCGTCATGGATAAAAAGGAGGAAATCTCCGTCCTCAAAGAACTCTGGCGCTTCGATTGCAATCCTCCCGAATACCGCAAAAAGGCCGGTGAACCGATCAAATATGCCACCTTCCGCGGCCCGTCGGAAGTCATCGGAACCACCGTCCTTCACGACAACCGCGTATACGCCGTCATCGGCCAAGACCCGGAACACGGCGACGGCCTCGGCCGCCTCAATTGCATCGACCCCACCCAAACCGGCGACCAATCCGGCAAACCCGTCTGGACTTTCAACGACATCGGCCGCTCGATTTCCACTCCCAGCATCGCCAACGGCCTCGTTTTCCAAGCCGAATACGACGGCGACCTCCACTGCCTCGATGCCAAGACCGGCAAACAACTCTGGGTCCATGAAACCCAGTCCCGCGTCTGGGGTTCCACCCTCGTCGCCGATGGCAAGGTTTTCCTCCCCACCGAAGATGGCGAACTCCACATCCTCGCCGCCACCCGCGAAAAGAAGGTGCTCGGCACCACCTCGTTCCGTGCTCCCATCTACTCCAGCCCCATCGTCGCCAACAACGTGCTCTACATCGCCACGATGACCCACCTGTTCGCGATCGGCACCAAGTGAGCCCGCTCGTCCCGCCATGGTCGTCCCTCCCGGTCCCCAATCCCACATGTCATCCCAACTTACCCCTGCCGCCGCCGCCCAAGCCCTCGACGCCCACACCCGGGAGATGGTGCAATGGCACTTCTCCCCGGCAACCGGCTGCCCCTACTGGCTCGCACAGATCCCCGCCCTCGGCTTTGACCCGCTCAAGGACATCACCTGCTTCGCTGATATCGGACAATTCTCCTCCTTCGACGACGAAGTCCTGCGCAAGGAGGACCCGGCCCTTTTTATCCCGAAATCCTACGCCGGCCGCCCCTACAATGTCTTCGAAACCGGCGGCACCACCGGCATGCCCAAACAGCGCATCGGCTGGGACGACTACCAAACGGACTACACCGAGTTCTCCGAACACTACGGCCCGGACTTCTTCCCCCAGGGCGCCAACTGGCTGATGGTCGGCCCCACCGGCCCGCGCCGACTCCGCCTCGCCATCGAACACCTCGCCAACATCCGCGGCGGGGCTTGTTATTTTATCGACCTCGACCCGCGCTGGGTGAAACGCCTCATCGGCATGGGCGAGATGCGTATGGCCAAGCTCTATCAGGAACACGTGATCGACCAGGCCGCCACCATCATCCGCCACCGCGATATCGGCTGCCTCTTCACTACCCCCAAGCTGCTAGAAAGCCTCGCCGAACGCATCTCGCTCGTCGATGCCGGCATCCGCGGCGTCTTTGCCGGCGGCACCACCATGACCCCCCAATACGTGCGCTTCATCGAGGAGGAAGTGCTGGAGGGGAAAATCAACTTCGCCCCCACCTACGGCAACACCCTGATGGGCCTCGCCATCAGCAAACAACGCGGCCCCGGCGAGTTCAGCCTCACCTATCACGCCCCGCAACCGCGCGCCGTGCTCCGCATCGTCAACCCCGATTCACCCTCCGAACTCATGCCCTACGGCGCATATGGCAGGGTCGAACTCACCACAATGACCAAGGAGTTCTTCATGCCCCGTTTCCTCGAACGCGACGAAGCCATCCGCCGCGCCCCCTGCGACGAATTCCCCTGGGACGGCGTCGGCGACGTAAGGCCGTTCCAGTCCGGGACGAAGACGGTGATCGAGGGGGTTTATTGATTCCACTTCAGGATTTGCATCGAACTGCTTTTCGTCATACGCTTCAAGCATCGATATGAATACCGTAACCGTATCTCCTAAATTCCAAGTCGTCATTCCATTGGCCGTTCGTGAAGAACTCGGGCTGATACCCGGGGAGAAACTCCGGGTGCTGCGTTATCAGGATCGCGTGGAGCTGATTCCCGTGAGGCCGATCAAGTCGGTCCGCGGCATGCTCAAAGGGATCGACACCACCATCGAGAGGGAGGGAGACCGTTTGTGAGTCACTTCAATGTCGTCGATTCCTCCGCCTGGCTCGAATATCTGGCCGATACCGACCGTGCGGAATTTTTTGAAGATGCCCTATCGGATACCGAACACCTCATCGTTCCCGTCATCACCATCTACGAGGTCTTCAAGAAAGTGCTGCGCGAACGCGGCGAAGGCGAGGCACTGCAAGTGGCCAGCCAGATGCAGTCCGGAACCGTCGTTGATTTCACGCAATCGCTGGCCTTGGAAGCGGCGCGACACCCGCTGCCACTTGCCGACAGTCTGATCTATGCGACCACTCTTCGTTGGAATGCTGAACTTTGGACCCAAGACGAGCATTTCAAGGATCTGCCCCATGTGAAATATTTTCCGAAGCCATGAACATCCCCATCCTCCGCCTAGGCCGCGAATACACTTCCTACGATCAGGTCAAACTCGACCTCGGCGGCGGCCAGACTCTAACTACCCACACCGCGAACCCCGGCCTGATCCGCCGCGATCTCCTCCAGGTCGCCAAAGCCAAAGCCGCCCTCGACGCGATCCCCGCCGACACGCTCGCCACCTGTTGCGAAGAAGCCGCCGAACTGTTCCTCCACGCCGATCTCCCGTGTGGCGACACCACCCAATCTCCGCAGGCCTACGTCGAATCCCTATCAGCCCTGACCCGCCTGCCCCACACCCTCGTCCGCATGAACATGGCGAAGATCCACGCCGCCATGTCCCAGGTCCGCACCGTCATCGCCGGCCTCACCCGCAACCTTCCGCTCGATATCTTCGACAATGGCATCACCCGTCTTGGCGATCTAACCGTCAACTTTTTCCCCGCCACCTCCTCCCTCGGAGTCTCGCTCCCGAGCAACGCCCCCGCCGTCAACTCGCTCTGGATCCCCGCGCCGGTGATGAAAATCCCGGTGCTGCTCAAGCCCGGCCGCGAGGATCCGTTCACCCCGTTGCGCATCGTCCAGGCGATGATCCTGGCTGGCTTCCCGCAAGAGGCCTTCGGTTTCTACCCGACCTCCCATGAAGGCGGCGACACCCTTCTAACCACCTGCGGCCGCGGCATTTCCTTCGGCAACGACACCACGGTGAAAAAATACGCCGCTTTCCCTAGCATCCAGGTGCATGGCGCCGGCCGCAGCAAGATCCTCATCGGCGAGGACATGATCGATCGCTGGCCGGAGTTCCTCGACGTCATCGTGCAATCGATCTCCGCCAACGGCGGTCGCTCTTGCATCAATACCTCCGCCATCCTCGTCCCCCGCCTCCGCGACGAACTCGCCAATGCCCTCGCCGCCGAACTCGCCAAAATCCAACCCCTCCCCCGCGATCACCCCGACGCCCTGCTCTGCGGCTTCGCCAACCCCGCCCTCGCCGACGGCATCGACGACCTCATCACCGCCCACCTCAAGGAACCCGGTGCCGCCGATCTAACCGCCAAACACCGCGCCACCCCGCGCAAGCTCGAAGCCTACGGGCAGACCTATCTCCAGCCCACCCTCATCGACTGCACCCACAAGGACCATCCGCTCGCCAACACCGAGTTCATGTTCCCCTACGCCAGCATCGTCGAAATCCCGCAGTCCGAAATGCTCTCCAACATCGGCCAGACCCTCGTCGTCTCCGCCTTCACCGAGGACCCGCGTTTCACCGCACAACTCCTCCTCAGCCCCGACATCGAACGCCTCAATCTCGGAACCTACCCCACCAACCGCGTCCAATGGGAACAACCTCACGAAGGCAACCTCTTCGAGTTCCTCTATCACCGCCGCGCCATCCAAGGAAACGTGGCGGCGGTTTCCAACCGCCCGGCCCAACCGGTGATCGCATAGTTCATCCTCGCCTCCTCCTCAACCCGAACCTCGGATGACGTTTGTTGTGGCGATGCACAGTAACAAATACCTCATCATCTTGAAACCACCTCAGCCTTAATTCCACTTTCGGAAAGTTTCATGCCGTGAATCTACCCGATTCCCGTTCCCTTTTAAGCCAATCCTCACCCAATGCCTCCCTTCACCCCGCGCCTCATCTTCGGCCCCGGACGTCTGTCCGAACTGCCGGAATGCGCCGCCTCTCTCGGCGTGAAAAACATCCTGCTCGTCACCGACCCCGGCATCGTCGCCGCCGGCCATGTCGCTCGCGCCACCACTTGTCTCGAAGCCGCCGGCCTCGCCGTCACCATCTATCAGGGATCCCACGTCAACCCCACCGAGTCCGATATCGAAGCCTGCCGCGCCTTCGCGCAAATCCTGCAACCCGACGCCCTCATCGGCCTCGGCGGCGGCAGCAGCATGGACACTGCGAAAGGCAGCAATTTTCTCCTCCACAACGGCGGCCGCATGTCCGACTACCGCGGCTACGGCCTCGCCCACAACGCGATGCTGCCCTTCATCGCCATCCCCACCACTGCCGGCACCGGGAGCGAATGCCAGTCCTACGCCGTGATCTCGCGCGATGGCTCCCACGAAAAAATGGCCTGTGGCGATCCCAAGGCCCTCGCCCGCATCGCCATCCTCGATCCCGAGCTAACCGTTTCCCAGCCCCGCACGGTCGCCTCCCTAACCGCCCTTGACGCCCTTTCACACGCCCTCGAATCCGCCGTCTGCACGACACGCAATCCGGTCTCCTCGAAGTATTCGGGCGACGCCTTCCGACTCATCACCTCCGCCATCCACTCCATCCTCGATGGCTCCGCGGATCTGGAAACCCGCGGCCGCATGCTGCTAGGCGCCGCGCTCGCCGGTTCCGCCATCGAAAACAGCATGCTCGGCGCCGCCCACGCCGCCGCCAACCCGCTCACCGCCCGCTTCGATCTCGCCCACGGCCACGCCGTCGCCCTGATGCTCCCGCACGTGGTCCGCCTCAACGCCGGCGATACCGCCATCGCCGCGATCTACGACGAACTTAGTAGTCACCTCGGCGCTCCGCTTGTCCGCTGGCTTGAGCAAACCATCGCCCTTGCCAATCTTCCCGTGCCGGTAATCGATCCCGCATCCATCCCCGAGCTCGCCGAAGCCGCCACCCGGCAATGGACCGGCCGCTTCAACCCCGTCCCACTCGACCTCGACGCCTTCACGACTCTCTATCAAAAGGCCGTTTCATCATGATCCGCCTCCCAGCCGCGCTCCTGATCCTGCTGCTTCCGGCCTGCGACAAACCGCCGTCCGCCGGAACCACGGGCACCGGGACTCAAGCGCCCCGCCCCCTAACCGACTGGCCGGTCACCCGCGGCGGCCCCCAACTCCAAGGCCGCGTCAACGCCACCGTCTTCCGCTCGCCGGTCATCGAGTGGACACACCACCTCGGCCAGGCCGCCGTCGCCGAAGCCGCCGTCGCGGCGGGCGCCATCGTCGTCGGCGACGTGATGGGTAACATCCATTGCATCGACCTCGCCACCCGCAAGCCACGCTGGAAATTTGAAACCGGCGATACCATCCAGGCCGCTCCCGCCATTTCAAACGGACGCGTTTTCGTTGGCTCCGGCGATGAAAACTTCCTCGCCCTCGACCTCAAGACCGGCGCAAAAATCTGGTCCTTCCAAGGCAGCGAAAAGTTCTCCTCCGCCGCAAGCCTGGTCGCCGCCCCCGATGGCTCCGGCGAGTGGATCCTCGTCAACGGCTACGATGGCATCACCCGCTGCCTGCTCGCTTCTAGCGGAAAAGAAGTCTGGACCTACAAAACCAACGACTACATCAATGGCACCCCCGCCGTCATCGACGGCCGCCTCGTCGCCTTCGGTGGCTGCGATAAGCTCATCCATGTCCTCAAGCTCGCCGACGGCTCCCTCGTCAACGAAGTCGCCACTGACGCCCAGATCACCAACTCCGTCGCCACCTCCGGTTCCACGATTTATTGCGGCAACTACGCCAATCAGGTGATCGCCACCGACGCCGAAGCCAAGACCCTCACCTGGATCTACGAGGCCGAGGATTTCCCTTTCTTCTCCTCCCCCGCCATCGACGAGCAACACGTTTACATCGGCTCGCGCGACAAATCGCTCCACGCCATCAGTCGCGCCGATGGCAAACGCGCCTGGACCTTCAAAACCGGCGGCCGTGTCGAAAGCTCGCCGCTCGCCTTCAATGACGGCATCGTCTTCGGCTCCAGCGACGGCCGCCTCTACGCCGCCAACCCCGCCGACGGCGCGGAACTCTGGCGCCTCGATCTCGGCGAGGATCTAACCGCCGCCCCCATCTACGCCCAAGGCCGCCTGATCATCGCCGGCGGCGACGGCACGCTCTTCGTGATCTCGGAAGGCAAACCCGGCGACACGCCCGGCGGCCCCTGACCCTCTCCCGCATCATGTGAAAAAGTTGTCTTCCCGCATTGTCGCGGTCCAGTCAGTGCCTCCGCGGGAAAATGATCGAGAAGCTGACGCGATTCGGCAGCCAGAACTCGCGGATAAGGTTGCATATTGATGCTCTACCTCACAATTTGCAACCTTCCAAGACCGTTTGAAGTTTCAGATCCTCAGGTCTTGACCATATCACCATACACCTGTAGATATTGCTCATGAAGACTACCATCGACCTTCCCGAGGAAATCCTTCACCGGGCCAAAATTGTCGCCGCCCAGCGCAAGACCACGCTCAAGGATCTTGTCATCACGGGTCTCATCCACACACTCGACACCCCGCCCGAGCAGGTGGAAATTCAGCGCCGCGAGCGGGCCGGGCGACTCATCGCCGCCCTGAGCAAGGGCCGCAACACTGAACCCGTGGGTCCCCTGAACCGCGACGACCTCTATGACCGCCACCAGCTTTTTTGATACCAACGTCTTTCTCTACGTGGTTTCCGCCGCCGCCGAGGACGCCGCCAAACGGGAAAAGGCCATGGCCCTGATCGCCGCATGCGATTTCGCCATCTCCGTCCAGGTGATGCAGGAGTTCGCGGACGCCGCGCTGCGCAAAAAACGCCTCGGTATCACTCCGGAAGAAGTCAGGAACATGCTTGAGGAGTTGGCCGGAAACTATCCGGTGCTTTCGCCCACTCCAAGCCTGGTGTTCCGGGCACTGGAACTCTCGCGCCGCTACCAAATCCGTTACTACGACGCCGCCATCCTGGCCGCAGCTCAGGAACTCGGATGTCAAACCCTCTACTCCGAGGACCTCAGCCACGGCCAAACCTACGACACCGTCCAAGTCATCAACCCCTTCCTATGAAACTCACTTTGCCCGAGTTGCTAAAATCAAAGCGATCAGGACGTTGCGACGCACTGCGAAACGCAATGAAACATGGGCAATTGAACGACCCCGGGCTGATTCCAGTGCTGGTCGATTGTCTGGCGGACCGCTCCAATGAAATCGCTGACTTTGCTGCGGACAAGGTGGTCCCGGCAATCGGAAAGGCGGCCGTGCCATTGATCGTCCATGCTCTCAATCCCATGGGTGCCATCGCGGATTTCAGGCGATTGCGGGCCCTGCGCAGTATCGATCCTTCAGAAGCCCGCATCCAAGCCCGGCTCTGTCTGGGAGGAACCCACCCCAAGCTTGTCCGAGAGGCGATCTCCGCCCTTGCCGGATCCGTTGATGACGGAGACACCCTGCTCCAGCTAACACGCCGAAAGTCCGCAGATCACCGCTACGCCGCCTACTCGGCCCTGCAAGGCATCGCAACGGATAGAGTGGTCAAGACCATCAGTGAAGACTTCAAGAAAGGCGTGGATTTCGTCGAACTTGCAATGGCCCATACCCCTCACGCCAGCTACGCCGGGCTATGCGTCGAATCACTCAAAACTCTGAAAGCGACCATATCCATCGAATCCGCTCTGCCGAAAAATGGCTCCGAACGACTCAAAGCCGCGGTAAGTGCTGCACGCGGGCAATCAGGCGAGGAGTTGGACTCCTTGCTTCACGACTTCATTGACTTCTCTATCAATGGCTCTCTCGCGCGGCCCGAGAGCCGGTTGCCAGAACACGATCTCATTCAACATCTACTTGAAGCGGTCGCCGTGAATCCATCTCCCAAGGCACAGCGCCGACTCGTTGAACACCGCGATGCGTTCGATTCATCGTTTCTCATCTATCCGATGTGCGCTGCTTCATGGCACAGTGATCTTAGTCTTTTCGATATCTTTTCACCCTATCTCGTGACGCAAAACGACGAATCCCGCTGCCGAGGCTGGAAGTGCATCTGGCGCGGACCTTGGCCATGCTCCATTCTCAGTGCGGTTGAATTTGCCCTCAACGAGGACTTCGCTGCAGCCGGCTATTCAGGAACCACCCCGCTTCCACGCCAACTCCAGCTCATCGCGCGAATCCGCGAGGACCGGCGTTGGATTTCCGCAGCGAAGGCAGCCGCCACCCCGAAAACCCGCCAAATCCAGAAAACCGATGAAATATGAGTCGAATCCAAACGTTCGCTGATTCATCCTTTATGACAGATTGACACTTCCTTCATCAAGAAAACCAGTTGCGCTGAGGTGATTCATTTGCAATCCGGGGGGCTGAAATCCCTGTCCAGAGGTGGATTTATTTCGGATCGAAGGGACTCGATTTTGGCAGGCAAGTTCCGGAGCACCGGTTCATAGGCATCTGGGAAAAGTTCGCGAATGGGGTCCTCGGGCCGATGGTTTCTTGACACCAAGCCACATTCACGTATTTATGGCCATATGAAAACCACGATTGATCTTCCGGATGAAATTCTTGAGCGCACCAAGATCGCTGCGGTGCGCCGCCGCACCACGATCAAGAACCTGGTGATTGAAGGCCTTGAGGTCGTCCTGCGGCAGGAGTCTCCCGCGGCCCCCGCTTCAGACGCACTGGCACGCCTCCACAGGGGATACCATCTCGGTGCCCGGCCCCTCACCCGTGATCAAGCACATGTCCGTTGAACGCTTCTTCGATACCAATATCCTGCTCTACGGCTACGACCTCGACTCACCCGTCAAGCGGGCCCTCGCATTGGCACTGATCGAGGAGGCTTGGCTGAGGCCCAACCACACCGCCATCAGTGTGCAGGTGCTCCAGGAGTTCCATGTGAATTTTGTGCGTAGCGGCCATACCGCAGCCGAGGCGATGGTCCTGATCGAGGATTTTTCGTCCTGGACGGTCATCGACAATACCCTCGCTCTTTTTGGACTGGGCCTCTCGCTGCAGGTCCGCTGGCAGCTTTCCCTGTGGGATGCCATGATTCTCGCCGCAGCACACACCAGCGGTGCCTGCGAGCTCCTCACCGAGGACCTCAATCACGGCCAGGATTACGGCGGCGTCCGTGTGATCAACCCATTTTTGTGAATATTCCAAAACCGGCATGATCTTCGCCACATCGAGGAAACCGAAAACCCGCCAAATCCAGAAAACCGATGAAATATGAGTCGAATCCAAACGTTCGCTGATTCATCCTTAACGGGCGCAAGACAGTCACACGGCTTCTTTGCTTTTAGTGGATTTTGTGGCAACCCTTCTGGAATTCACCATCAACCGCCCGTCAACCCCTGACCCTCTCCCACCTCATGCCTGAGATCACCGCAACTCCACCCCAGACGCACGCCACCCGCGCGGGCAACTACTTCATCTCGAACTACCCGCCGTTCTCGTTCTGGACCGAGGACCAGGCCGCCGCCGTCGAGGAGGCCTACGCGACCCCGCATCAGGGCTCCCCGCCGGCGCTCGGGCTCTATCACCACATCCCCTTCTGCCGCAAACGCTGCCATTTCTGTTATTTCCGCGTTTACACCGACAAGAACGCCGACGAAATCAAACACTACCTCGACTGCACCGTCCGCGAGCTCGAAATGATGGCCCGCAAGCCGCTAATCGCCGGACGCAAACCCCACTTCATCTATTTCGGCGGCGGCACTCCGTCCTATCTATCCGCCACCCAGCTCGTTGAACTCACCGACCGCATGAAGGCGATCCTCCCGTGGGACGCCGCCGAGGAAGTCGCCTTCGAGTGCGAACCCGGCACGCTCAACCCCGGCAAGCTCACCGCCATCAAGGACATCGGCGTCACCCGCCTGTCCCTCGGCATCGAGAACTTCAACGACCACATCCTCGAAATCAACGGCCGCGCCCACCGCTCCAAGGAAGTCTGGACCGCCTACGAACGCGCCCGCGCCGAAAACTTCGACCAGATCAACATCGACCTCATCGCCGGCATGCTCGAGGAAACCGAGGAGAACTGGCAGAACAACATCGCCAGAACGCTCGAACTCCAGGCCGACAGCGTCACCATCTATCAAATGGAGGTGCCCTACAACACCGGCATTTACAAGGATATGAAGGCCAGTGGCAGCCTCGTCGCCCCGATCGCCGATTGGGAAACCAAACGCCACTGGGTCAAGGAGGCCTTCGCCGAACTGGAGAACAACGGCTACACCATCAGCTCCGGCTACACCGCCGTTCGGAATCCTGAACGCACCAAGTTTATCTATCGGGATTCCCTGTGGGGCGGCGCTGACCTGCTGGGCCTCGGCGTGGCGTCCTTCTCCCACGCGAAAGGCGTGCACTATCAGAACTTCACCGAGATCGACGACTACGACGCCGCCCTCGATGCCGGCCGCATGCCAATCAAGCGCGCGCTCAAAACCACCGAAGAAGAGCGCATGATCCGCGAGTTCATCCTCCAGATGAAACTCGGCCGCGTGAAAGCCGCCTATTTCCGCGACAAATTCGGCATCAACGTGCTCGAACGCTTCGCCGCCCCGCTCGCCCAAATCCAGAGCGAAGGCCTGCTCAACATCGAGCCCTCCGCCATCGTGCTCACCCGAGACGGCCTGCTTTGCGTGGACAACCTGCTCCACGACTTCTTCCTCCCCCAACACCACACCGACAAGATTGTCTGAGTCGCGCTAAATTTCCAAAATGGATTCGCTCTCATCTAGCTGAATGAAAGCCACGCAATCACCCGTCCTCCCCGCGGAACTCCGCCCCATCCTCGCCAGCTCCCACCTCGGCGAGGTGCCGCCCGCCTGGCTTCCCGCCGCCGAAGTTCCCGCCCCGTTCTATCAGCTACTGGTCCACGATCACGACATGTCCTCGGAGCTCGCCGGTTTCCACGGCGGCCCGATCACCCTCACGGTCCTCCATTCCCGGCAAGCCGGTGAAACGTATTTCCGCGAGGTGACCCTGCATGCCGCCGGTGCTCCCATCGAATACGGCCTCATCGAGATTCAACTCGATGCCTTCCCCGCCGCGCTCCGCCCGCTCATCCTCGCCGAAGAGATCCCCCTCGGCGTCATCCTCAATGACTCCGGCCTCGCTTATCGCAGCGAGCCGCAGGGGTTCTTCACCGTCCCCGCCGACGCCCTGCTTGCGGTTTTCCCGCAATCCTCGGGTGGCGAAATCCTTTTTGGCCGCTACAATCATTTGGTCTGCGGTGAAAACACCTGCCTCGCACGCATTCTCGAAATCCTGCCACCCGCGCATTCCAAACCCTAAACCTCCAACGCTAACAAACTTCCCATGTCCGACTACGACGCGATCATCATCGGTGGCGGCCCCTCCGGCTCCACCGCTTCCACCCTCCTCGCCGACCAGGGCCACCGCGTTCTCCTCATCGAAAAGGAAACCTTCCCCCGCTACCACGTCGGCGAGTCGCTCATGCCATTCTGCTGGTTCTCGCTCGCCCGCCTCGGCGTGATCGATCGCATGAACGAGATCGGCTTCACCCGCAAGCACTCGGTCCAGTTCGCCACCACCGACGGCCGCATCTCGGCGCCGTTCTATTTCTTCCAACACTTCGATCATCCCGCCGCCACCACCTGGCAGGTCGAGCGCAAGGACTTCGATCTCATGCTGCTGGAAAACGCCCGCGCGAAGGGCGTCGAGGTCCGCGAAAACACCACCGCCCTGGATTTCCTCAAGGATGGCGATCGCATCACCGGGGTTCGCGCCCGCACCGGCGATGGCGAACCCTTCGAAGCCACCGCCCCGATCACTCTCGACTGCACCGGCCGCGATGCCCTCTTCCAACGCAAGCACGGCACCCGCAAGCGCGACCCGATGCTCAACAAGGTCTCCATCTGGACACTCTTCCAAGACGCCAAACGCGACCCTGGCCTCGACGAAGGCGCCACCACCATCGCCTATCTCCCCGAAGGCGGCTGGTTCTGGAACATCCCCCTGCGCAATGGCATCGTCAGCTCCGGCATTGTCGCCGAACGCGACTATCTCTATCGGGAATCCCGCGACCCCGCGGAAATCTTCGCCCGCGAAATCGAAAACAACTCCTGGGTCAAAGAGCACCTCGCCCAAGGCCAACAGTTCGGCGAGTATTGGGTCACCGGCGAATACTCCTACCGCGCCGAACACTGCGCCACCGACGGCCTCGTGCTCGTCGGCGACGCCTTCGCCTTCCTCGATCCCGTGTTTTCCTCCGGCGTCTTCCTCGCCCTCAAATCCGGCGAGATGGCCGCCGATGCCGTCAACGCCGCCCTTCGGAACGGCGACACCTCCGCCGCCTCATTCGCGTCCTACGGCGAGGATCTCTGCGGCCACATCGAGACCATGCGCAAGGTCGTCTACGCTTTCTACGATCCCGGGTTCAGCTTCGCCGATCTCATCCGCAAATACCCCGACCTCCGCGCCCGCCTAACCGACGTCCTCATCGGCAACGTCGAAGGCCAGGACTACACCGACCTCGCCAAGGCCATGTCCGACTTCGCCCAACTCCCCGAACCCCTCGACTACGGTCGGGTATCGGCCATTGTTTGAAAAACCAGCCAACTTAATCCCCCCATATTCCTGCCGGTCCATTCTTGCGTCTTGAAGTCTTGTGTCTTGAAGTGTCTTGCGTCTCCCAAATGAACCTCGCCTTCCTCACCCCCGGCACCGGCTCCTATTATTGCGGAGCCTGCATGCGGGACAACGCGCTTGCCAAGTCCCTTCACGCCGCCGGCCATCGCGTTTCCCTGCTGCCAATGTATCTTCCCCTCCAACTCGACGAGGAGGTGCTTCCGATGTTAGGAAATCCCATCT
>CAMBPB010000052.1 GCA_945869465.1 Prosthecobacter debontii | reverse complement strand
GCTCGCTGAAATGGCGCGAATCCACCGACAAGGAGCGGCTTTGGAACATCGCTCCGCATCACCCGATCACCCGGGGACTCGGTGATTATTTCGAAATCCCCAACGAGGAGATGTATGGCGAGCCCTTCGGCATTCCGGCTCCCGACGAGTTGATCTTCATCTCCTGGTTTACCGGCGGAGAAGTCTTTCGCAGCGGCGCCACCTGGCAGCGCGGCAACGGCCGCGTGTTCTATTTCCAACCGGGCCACGAAACGTATCCGACCTATCATCAGAAGGAAATCCAACAGGTGATCACCAACGCCGTGCGCTGGGCGGCACCGATCGTCAACCTGCCGGATCTTTGCCCGAACTCTCCGCCGCTCGAACCCATGCCCGAAGACCCGGAACAAGCCGGCCGCCCGATCATCGGATATCGTTAGACAATCCGCGGATTCATGTCGATCGATTCAGTTATGTGCGGGCTTTGTCATAAATCCCGCGATTTTCCCCGCCTCTGGCACTTGGGGAATTCTTGATGCCACCATGTCCACACCCATCCAGGAAACCATTCACCAAATGGGCCGCCAGGCGCGGGCCGCAGCCTACAAGCTCGCCCAACTCACGTCCTGCGAGAAAAACGCGATTCTCCATGCCATGGCCGCCGCTATGCGCGGCAGCGCGCCGGTGATGCTAGCGGCGAATGCCAGGGACCTCGCCTCAGGTAGCGAAAAAGGACTTTCCCCCGCCATGCTCGACCGCCTGCGCCTCGATGAACCGCGCATCGAAGCGATGGCCGCCGGCATCGATCAAGTCGCCACACTGCCCGATCCGGTCGGTCAGGTCATGGACGCCTGGGAACGCCCTAACGGCATCCGCATCGAACAAGTGCGCGTGCCCATCGGCACCATCGGCATCATCTACGAAAGCCGGCCAAACGTCACTGCCGACGCCGCCGCGCTGTGTTTCAAAACCGGCAACGCCACCATCCTGCGCGGCGGCAGCGAGGCCATCCACTCGAACCTCGCCATCGCCGCGGCGCTCGCATCCGCCGGCGCGCCCGAGCATGCGATCCAACTCGTCCCGTTCACCGATCGTGAGAGCGTGGCCGCGCTGGCGGGCATGGACAAGTGGCTCGACCTCATCATCCCGCGCGGTGGCAAGAGTCTCATCGAGACGGTGGTTTCGCTCGCCCGCATGCCCGTCATCAAACACTACGACGGCGTCTGCCACCTGTTCGTGGACAAGGCCGCCGACCTCGCTATGGCCGTCGCTCTAACCGTGGATTCCAAAACCCAGAAATGCGGCGTCTGCAACGCTCTTGAAACCCTGCTGGTCCACCGCGACATCGCTCCCGCTTTCCTGCCCCAAGCCGCCGCCGCCTTGCGTGCGAAGAACGTCGAGCTCCGCGGCTGCGCTCAAACCCGCGCGATTCTCGCTGGCAGGGTGACCGGCTTCCAGCCTGTCTCGGACGGCGGGCATCCGGCCTGGCGGGAAAAGAGTTCAGGCTGGAAGCCCGCCCCCCCAAACCGCCAGGATAGCTGTTCTCCCAGCATCATCCCCGCCACCGAAGACGACTGGAGCACCGAGTATCTCGACCTGATCCTCTCGATCAAAGTCGTCGGCTCGCCCGAGGAAGCCGTTTCCCACATCAACACCTATGGGTCTCACCACACCGATGTCATCGTGACGGCCAACGAGGCCACCGCGGAACGATTCCTGCGCGAGGTGGATTCCGCCTGCGTTTTCCACAACGTCTCCACCCGCTTTGCCGACGGCGGCGAGTTCGGTTTCGGCGCGGAGATCGGCATCTCCACCGACAAGCTCCACGCCCGCGGCCCGATGGGTTTGCGCGAACTCACGAGTTATCAATATCGCGTCCGCGGAAACGGGCAGACCAAGGCCGGGTGATCGGCCGGGGGCAGGAGAGTGCCGCTCCCCTGTAAGCCGGATTCTGTCCATCCCGCTTGCGCGAAACTGGACGGCCATTTCTCTCACCCCGCCGAGGCGGAGCGCCCCGCTTGCGCGGAGTGCGACTAATACCCGGGTTCAACGGGCGGGCCGCCCTTCCCCTGTTCTGTCTTGCACCACGCGGGGTTTGCCGTGCCGCTTCGGTTGCCCTAGGCGCGGTGGGCTCTTACCCCACCATTTCATCCTTACCTGTGCCCTTGCGGGCCATCGGCGGTATACTTCCTGTTGCACTTTCCGTCCGGGTCCCTCGCGGTTCCCGTCCCTCACTTTCATGAGGCGCGCTGCCCTATGGTGTCCGGACTTTCCTCAACCCCCGCTTGCGCGGAAATTGCGGCCGTCCGGGGAGCGGCAAACGCAACCTGCGTCCTCCACGGCCGATTTCCAAGGAAAACATGCCGCTTTTCAGCCGATCAGAAACACATCGAGGAAAAACCACCCGATCATCACCACGCCGATGACGATTTTGATGCCCATCCCGGCAAGAGTCCCAACCACCGAGCCCACGCCCGAGATCACGGCAGGCCGGGTTTCCTTCCGGGCAAACCCGATTTCACAGGCCATCGCGCCGACCAAGGGACCCACCAGCAGGCCGAAGGGCATGAAAAACATCCCGACAAGGCCGCCGACCAGCGCCCCGAGCGCGCCCCAGCGGGTGCCGCCGAACCATCGCGTGCCCGCCGCGCCGCTGACCATTTCCAGGGTTTGGGAAGCCGCCATGAGCAGGCAAAGGATCACCAAACTCCACCATTGGATGCCCGAGCCTTCCGCCCCGAGCATCAGCCGGTGGCCCGTTGCCGCCATGACCAGGATCAGGTGGCCGGGCAAGATCGGCAGCACGCAGCTCACCGCCCCGGCCAGCAACAGGCACACGGTGACCAGCCATGCCGCGCCAACTCCCACGCCGCCCCACCACGGACTCGATAGAATGAATTCCCACACGCGCGGTCTCATACACCAGCTGCCGGGGAGCGCAATGCGCCATTCTTACCGGTCCCGGAATCTGGGATGGATTGGCGGGACCGGATCGTTTAGCGTTCCCTCCCAGATGGCAAAACGCAAACCGCCGGAAACCACCCGTCGTCGCAAGGAGGAACCCGCAGCCGCTTCCTCGCGCGGACCGGGTGCAGGTTCGTTGCTGTTGTTCTGGCCCTTCCATCTGTTCAACCTCTTCACCCGTCAGCTCGGCCAGCCACTCCGGTTCCTTGCCCGCGCTGCCGGCTACCCGCTGCTCGCCGGACTCTACGCGCTGGTGTTTCTCACGCTCATCTTCGGCTCCCGCGCCCAACGCTACGACCTCGCGAGAATCCATGCCATGCCCGAGCGCTCGATCATCCGCGATCGCCTCGGCGAGGAAATCGGCAGCATCCATGGCGAAAAAGACGGCGAGAAGGAAAAGCGCTCGATCATCCCGCTCAACCAGGTTTCCGAAAATTTTCGCAAGGCCATCCTCGCCCGCGAAGACGAGCGCTTCTACAACCACGGCGCCTTCGACTCGATCGGCATCGTGCGCGCCGCCCTGAAGAATTTCCAAGGCAAACGCGAGGGCGCATCCACCCTCACCCAGCAGCTCGTTTCCGACATCTTCCAACTCAAACGCGGCGAACACCGCGGCGAAGTGCTGCAGCAGATCGACCGCAAGTTTCTCGAAATCGCGATCGCCATCCGCCTCGAATTCACGCTCGAAAAAGACGAAATCCTCGAGGCCTACATCAACCAGATCAATTGGGGCCGCCAGATCCGCGGCGTTGGCGAGGCGTCCCGCATCTACTTCGAAAAACATCCGTCGGAACTCACGCTCTCGCAGTCCGCCCTGCTCGCCGGAATTGTCCGCGGCCCGGATTCCTTCAACCCCTTCAAGTCGATGGAAGCCGCCACCCGCGAGCGCAACTCCACCCTCGAGCGCATGGTCACCGCCAAGGTCATTGGCAGCGCCGATGCCGAGGCCGCCAAACTGGAACCCATCGAAATCCGCCCGAAATCGCGCCGCGAAGCCAAGGCATCCTACGCGATGGACGCCATTCGCGAAGACCTCGAAATCATTCTCGAAAAGCAGGACCTCGAACTCGGCGGGCTCGAAATCACCACCACCATCGACGTCCGCATCCAACAGAAAGCCGAGGAGGCGCTTGAGAAAAAACTGGTCGAAATCGAGCGACTCTCGGGTTATGCCCACCCGACCCGCGCCGCATGGAGGAAAATCCCCGCAAGCCACCGGGGCGACTCCGCCTACATCCAGGGCGCGGTGGTTGTGGTGGAAAACCGCACCGGCGCCGTGCTCGCGGTGGTCGGTGGCCGCGACGCCAGCGAATCGCGCTTCAACCGCGCCAAGGACGCCAAGCGCCAGCTCGGATCGATCTTCAAATCCTTTGTCTATCTGGCAGCCTTCGACAAGGGATTGCGCCCGGACTCGGCGATCAGCGATGCCCCGATCGCCGGCGGTGAAATCGCCGGCGGCGGCACCTGGAGACCCCATAACTCCGATGGCAAATATGGTGGCATACAGCCCGCCTCCTACGGCCTCATCCGATCCCGCAACACGATGTCGGTGCGTGTCGGAAACCACGCCGGCATCCCGCAAGTCAAGAATGTCGCAGCGATGGCCGGGTTCACCACGCCGATGCCGGAAACCCCGTCCTCGTTTCTCGGCTCATGGGAGGCAACGCCATGGGAAGTGGCCACCGCCTACACCATCTTCCCCAACGAGGGCGTGCGCTACCGTCCCTATCTGATCTCTGAAATCAAGGACCGGAACGGCAACGTGCTCTATCCGACCCAGCAGGTCCCCTATCAGGCAGCCAAGAGTGGCTCCGCCTGGTCGGTTTCCCGCATCCTCAACGAAGTCGCCACCCGCGGCACCGCCGCCTCGGTCCAGCGCCTCGGCTTCGATAAACCCTGCGGCGCCAAAACCGGCACCACCAACGATTTCAAGGACGCCTGGTTCGCCGGCTACACTTCCTCGCTCACCTGCGCCGTCTGGGTCGGCTTCGATACCCCTCAGAAAACCATCCAGGGCGGCTTCGGCTCCGTGCTCTCGCTGCCGGTCTG
Source organism: Prosthecobacter debontii (assembly GCA_945869465.1). Lineage (GTDB taxonomy): Bacteria > Verrucomicrobiota > Verrucomicrobiia > Verrucomicrobiales > Akkermansiaceae > Luteolibacter. Next base: position 18,937 of record CAMBPB010000052.1, on the reverse strand, counting down.
GGTGGATATCATGAAAGCCGCCGATCGCCTCGGCTACAAGGCCGGCAACCTGCACAGCAAGGTCAACCTCGTCACCATGGACCTCTGCCGACTGTCCGGAAAACGCGCCACCGCCGGCTGCAAGGCGGCGGGCACCACCGCCAGCGATCAAGTCCCCGGCGACATGGCTCTAGCCGATAACGATCTGTGTCCGCTCCATCCCGCCCGCGCCCAAGCCGTCGATGAGTCGGCCCTGCAGGCCCAGGCTCAGACTGCTCCAGCCGGTGACCCACCCCCGCGCGCCCAACCCGTCGCGCAAACTCCACCGGCACTCCGCGCCCTGCCCATCGCAGACGAACCCCTCCGCGCCGAGCCCGTGGACGACTTCTAACTCCCCCCGATGTCCACTTGGCGTCCCATCAGCCCACCACCCTTTTGGAAGCGCTGGCTTCCGGAGTGGCTGCATGGTCCGGTGCGCCTGCTTTTCCAGCTCTCGCTCAGCGGGCTGGTCCTTCTATCAGGACTGGCGTTTTTCTATTTCATGCTCGCTATGCGCTTCGATCTCGATGAAGTCGCCCGCCTGCCCGCCGGCACCACCTTCTACGACCGCAAGGGAGTCGGAATCACCGCGCCTGGCGGAATCGGCCGCACGCTGGTCAAGCGCGGGGACATTCCGGATTTCCTGGTGAAATCGCTGCGGGCTCGCGAGGACGCGCGGTTTTTCGACCACCACGGCGTCGATCTCCGCGGCCTCGCGCGGGCCACGGTTAGAAACCTCAAGGACCGGGATTTCACCCAGGGTGCTTCCACGCTGAGCATGCAGCTCGCCCGCAACAGCTTCAAGATGAAGCAGAAATCCCTGCACCGGAAGTTTCTCGAAATCGCCCTGACCCTGCGCGTTGAATCCCGCTACTCGAAGGACGAGATCCTGACCCACTATCTGAACCGCATCTACTTCGGCGCCGGGGCGGACGGCATCGAACAGGCGGCCCGCACCTATTTCGGCAAACCCACGCGCGATCTAACCGACGGTGAGTGCGCGCTCATCGTCGGCATCATCCGCGGACCGCACGTGTTCTCGCCGTTACGCAATCTCGATGCCGCCATCGAACAACGCGACCAAACGCTCAAGCGCATGGCCGCCATGGGTTTCATCGACGAGGCCCGCCGCGAGGCCATCGCCGCCGAACCGGTCCGGCTGGTGGATGACGAGCAACGCGAAACCCAAACCTCCTACGCGCTGCAAGCGGTGCGCCGCGAGCTCGACCGCATCCTCGACGAAGGCCAGATCCAACTCGGCGGGCTCCACGTCTACACCACGCTGGACGCCGCATGGCAGCAACGGTTGGAAACGGAACTCAACACGGCGGTGGAGGATCTCGAACGGGAAAAATCCTGGCCCCACCCCACTCTCAAGGACCACGTGCAGGGCACCAAACCGGCCTACGTGCTGTTTGCCGCCATCACCACCGAAACCCGCAGCGGCGGCATCCTCGCCTTGATCGGCGGGCGCAATTACAGTCACTCGCGCGTCGATTGCACGCTCTCCAGACGCGATCTCGGCTCGGCGTTCGAACCCTTCGTCGCCGCCGCCGTGGCCGAACGCGGCAAACTCGTGCTGCCCGGTAAGCCGGTGCAAACCGGCCGCCAGATCGGCCCCGCGGAAGTCGAACGCCTCGCCAAACGCTGCGGCATTGCCGGCCCGTTTCTCAAAACCGAAGACCTGTTCCGCGGTTCGGTCGCCGCCACCCCCATGGAAATGTCGGTCGGCCTCGCCACCCTCGGCAATAAGGGCAAACGCCCGAAACCCTTCCTCATCCGCGAAATCCGCGACGCGGCGGACGAAATTATCTACACCGCCACTTCCCATTTTACCCAGGCGCTCAGCCAGGGTGCCGCCCTCGACGCCACCAGCGTGCTCAGCCGCCGGAATGGCACCCGCGCCTTCACCGGAGCCACCGGTTCCGAGCGCGACGCATGGACCCTCCGCCTCGGCCCCGGCGGCGCCACCGCCATCTGGATCGGCTTCGACAAACCCACCGCCATCGCCCGCGAAACCCGCCTCAAATCCCTGCTCGACGAATTCGTCCAACGGTTAGGTAACGAGTGATTTGGCATGGATGCCAGACTCCCGCTATGATGGGACTAAGGAAGCAGAAGTTCAGGGTCATTTCCGAGGCAATCGGCGTGTTTGATCTCATCAGGAGCGAGAGCGGCGACAAGCACCGAGCTGTCGAGAAATGCGCTCATCGTGGGTTGGTGTGTTCGGCCAAGGCATTGCGCTCAGATTTCACGGCAGCGGCCACATCCATCGTCCGCGTGGATAAGAAAATCCCGCTCTAACCGCCGCCCGTCGTGATTATCAGGACCCGGCTCCCGCGTCGGTCATCCAGGCCCAGATCGCCCTGGCCGTCGCCGAAGCAACCGATCTGGGCTTTGTCCCGGAGCGCTTCCGAACGAGCCCGCAGCCCGCGTGGGATGGGTCCTCGGGTTTGTTCTTGCGCCCAAGGCTTTGGCGGGAAGAATCCGCGCCCCGCGCCGCGGTTCCACCCCATGAGCGAAATCCATCCCTGCATCGAAAACGCAACCTTCGAACAAATCGGCGAAGTGCTGCGTGCCCGCAATTCCTTCATTCTGCTCAGCCACGTCCGCCCGGATGGCGATGCGATCGGTTCCCAACTCGCGCTCGGCTTCACCCTGCTGGCGATGGGAAAAACCGTGTGGCTCGTCAACGAGGACGGCTTGCCGGAAAACCTGGCGTTTCTATCCGGTTCCGAGCGAATCGAATCGCCGCCGGCCACGCCGGTGGACGCTGAGGTCGCCATCGCCCTCGACACCGCCACCAAACCCCGGCTCGGCGATGCCGCCCTGCACGCGGCTTCCAAGGCGGAAATCTGGCTCAACATCGACCATCACGTTTCCAACCCGAAATACGGCGATGTCAACCTGATCGATTCCACCAGCCCGGCCACCGGACAGATTCTCTACGACCTCATCACCACGCTGGATTTGCCGATGCCGGCCGAAACACGCGATGCGATCTACGTCGCGGTTTCCACTGACACCGGATCGTTCCAATATCCGTCCACCACGGCCAAGACCTACGAAATGGCCGCCGATCTGATCCGCCGCGGCGTGGATGTGGGCGCGATCAATTCGCAAATCTATGACGAGCAACCCTACCGCCGTCTCGAATTGATGCGGGCCTTGCTCACCACGCTGGAACGCTCGCCGGACGGCATCCTCGCCCATTGGGAACTGCGCGATCAAACCCGCATCGATCTCGCGCTGCGCCCGGAGGACAGCGAAGGGCTCATCGATATCATCCGCGCGATCCGCGGGGTCCAGCTCGCGGTGTTTTTCGAGGAACTGCCGGACGGAAAAATCCGCGTTTCGATGCGCTCAAAGGACCGTCGCTACGACGTCTGCATGCTCGCCAGCCAGTTCGGCGGCGGCGGCCACGCGCTCGCCGCCGGCATCCGCATGGCGGGCCCGCTGGAAACGGCCAAGCAGCAGGTCCTGGCCGCCATTCGGCAGCGCGTCGAGGAAGTCAGCGGCGGTGCCGCGTGAACCGGCGCCCGCAATCGATTCCGCCCGCAGGGCTCCGGATGTCCCGTGCGAAATGGAGTCCGCGCCCCAATCCCAACCTATCGTATTTATGAAACCGAATCCCATGGAACTGAACGGCCCCAGCGGCGTGTTGTTGATTGATAAGGCCCCCGACATGACTTCGCACGACGTGGTGGCCATCGCCCGCCGCGCGCTGGACACGAAAAAAATCGGCCACTGTGGCACTCTCGACCCGATGGCCACCGGCCTGCTCATGTTAGTGATCGGGCGAGCCACGAAGATCCAGGATCTGCTGATGAGCGAGGACAAGGAGTATGTCGGCACCATGACGCTGGGCGCATCCACCAGCACCCAGGACCGGCAGGGCGAAGTGCTGGAAAGCAAACCCGTACCTGCGTTTTCCGACGAGGAAATCCGGGCGGCGTTCGAGGCGTTCACCGGCGATTTCGAGCAAATCCCGCCGATGGTTTCCGCGATCAAAAAGGATGGCGTGCCGCTCTACAAACTCGCGCGCAAGGGCGTGGTCATCGAACGCGATCCGCGCCCGGTCCGGGTCACTGGCTATCAGGTGACGCGCATCGAGCTGCCTGAAGTCGATTTCATCGTGAAGTGTTCGAAGGGCTTTTACGTTCGCACCTACGCTCATGACATCGGCGAAAGACTCGGTTGCGGCGGCCACCTCAGCGCCTTGCGCCGCACTCGCTCCGGCAAGTTCACGCTCGATCGCGCCGTCACCGTGGCCGATCTGAAAACCGCCCCGCGCGAGGACCTGCTCAAGGCGATGGTTTCCCTGGCGGAAATCTCGCTGATGCGCGGGGCGTGAGTCGGCGGAAATCCTTCCTTCACCGCAGCCGATTTCCGCCGTTTGGCCACGGCGGATTTTTGCACGGGCCATGAACCGCCGGGAGCGCGGGTTTCCAAACCCGCCCGCCCATGAGATGTGCAAGCGAAGGCCGCGCATGGCGGATTCTTTCTCAGATCAGGGTCAGGCGAGTCACAGACTCGCGGTCCCGGTGCCATGAACCGCTCTGCCCCGTGCAAAAATCCGCCCTGGCGATTTGGCCCAGCCGGTGGAATTTGACTTGCTGATTTTGATATGTCGTGCCGGAAATCCCCCGCAACTTCTCTCACCACCTCATCCCCACCCGTCGCTCCCCATGTCCGAAGTCACCATCACGCCCTCGACCGTCGTCATCGGCGGCACCATTGCCATCGATCACGTGAAAACCCCCGATGCCGAGGCCGCCGGTTTGTTGGGCGGTTCCGCCGCCTACGCCGCACTGGCTGCCTCGTTCTTCAGCCGGCCGATCGAGTTGATCGGCATCATCGGCCACGATTTCCCGCAGGGGCATCTGGACATGTTGGAAAACCGCGGGATTTCCCTCACCGGCGTCGAGCGCTCGAAAAACGAGTCGTTCACCTGGTCAGGCGAATATCATGCGAACATGAACGAGCGCACCACCCACCGCGTCGGTCTCAACGTGCTGGAGGATTGGCAGGTGAAAGTGCCCGCCGCCGCCGCCGCCTCGGCCATCGTGGTGCTCGCTAACATGTCGCCGGACAACCAGATCGAAATGCTGACGCAGTGCGGGATTTCCAATGGCTCCGGTGTCACCTCGCGTTTTGTCATCGCCGATACCATGGACCTGTGGATCGAGATCGCCAACGAGCGCCTGCACGACGTGCTGCCGAGCCTCGATCTGTTCGTGCTCAACGAAGGCGAGGCCCGTGAGCTCGCCGGCACCTCGAATCTCGTGCGGGCCGGCCGCGTTCTGTTGGAAAAAGGCCCGCGGCACGTGGTGATCAAACTCGGTGAGTTCGGCGCGATGCTCTTTTCCCCGGGTGGAGAGCTCTTCCGCTGCAGCGCCTGGCCGTTGGAAGCGGTGGCCGATCCCACCGGCGCGGGCGACACCTTCCTCGGCGCCATGGCTGGCTACCTTGCCGCTCAAGGCGCGCCGCCCTACAACACGGCCGCCCTGCGCCAGGCCATCATCCAGGGTTCGATCCTTGCCTCCTTCACCTGCGAGGCCTTTTCCACCCGCCGCCTCGAATCTCTAGCAGCCGGCGACCTTGACCAACGCATCAGCGATTTCCGTCAGGCAACCGATTGGTAGGACCTCGCCGGCATGCATCCTTTCCGCCCGGCGCGGAACCCCGGTGCCGGTCCGGATTCGGAGGAATTGAAAGGGTTCAGGGTTGCTCTGCAAATGCTGCCGGGCGTTTTCAATTGCCTGGCGTGGCTTGCGAGCTTTCCAGTGACCGGGGAGGGGAGGGGGCCAGCCGATCGCGCGGGGCCATGATGATGGCAAGCTGCCGCACCCGCAGCGACGCGTTCCCGTCACCGCTGGCGATTTCGAGCCTCCGCAGCCATTTCAACGGTTGTGCGGTTAGAAGAAACAGGCCTTGCCCGCCTGCGCCGAGTTGTTTCTCACAGGATTGGATTCCGTTGTCGTGATAGTTGTCATGCTGCACGGCCATGACGCGGATCACGGCGGGCACATCCCCGTCGTTGCGGATGAGCACCGCCACCTGCCGGGGCACATCCTTGTATCCGGCGTCGCCGATGTGATCCTCAGTAAACCCCTTGCCGGTAAACCCGCTCATCCTGCCGTTGAACTTATCTGCTCCGGCGGCGGTGGGGATGGTGTTGATCGCATCGGAAACGCCGATATCCCAGGAGCTTCCCCGCAGCCCTTCCGGGGGGAACGCGCCGCTTGTCAGTGACAGATAGAGAGTCCTGCGGTTTTTTTCCGGGCCATAGCGCAGGATGAGATCCTTGCTCACGCGGTTCAGTCCTTCCCCGTTCCAATTCACCGCGAGTCCGGCGGCGGCGGCCGCCCGGAAGGCGGAGGCAAACTCCGCTCCCGTTCCATTGCCCGCGACCGGGACATCGGGAGCCACCCAAGCATTTTCCGGACGCAGCTCGGGCGCGGTTCTATCCGTTAGCGTCAACGCCGCCAAATCCCGCGCGAGTTCCAGCATCTGGCGGAGGATCTCCATCGACGAGCCATTCTTCGTGCTCGACTCATACCAGTCGTCGAAGTTAGAAATCTTTGGCAGCGGCGACACGTCATCGAAGAACAGGCGGACTCCCAGTTTCATCATGTGGTCGGCGCGGTGGAGATACATGGCGTCGTTCGTCAGGCCGTGACATTCGCGCAAGAGCTTCACCACGTGGGCGATATCGTCGGGGTAGAGCACGAACTGCACCTCCGGATCGAGAGTCATGTAGAGACCGGCGGTTTCAAGGATGGCCCGGCGATAGAGCGGCTTGTGCTTTTCCGCACAGCGCTGGTAACGGTCTAGAAGCAGCAGCGCGGCGCCGGCGTAAGATCGGCCCACAAACCATGGTGCCAGATAGAAAAGCGAGGCGGCGGCCTGACCGTCCGCAGCTTTCAACGGGTAGCCCACCGAACTGTCCACGCCACCCGGCGGCGGGGTGAATCCCTTGGCCATGCAGGTGCGGTCGGCCAGGGTGTACCAATTGAGAATTCCCTTGCCGGCGACATCCAGAATCGTGTCGTAATCATTGGATAGATATTCGTCATCGATCTCCGAGGCAAATTTTCTCATCTCTCCGGCCAGGTCCTTGTCTCGCATCTCGACGAAGGCGGCGGCGTCTTGCAGGGTGGTGGCCATCAGCAGGTTATGCTCGACGCTGGCGACCTCGCGGCGGTCGGCACCCTCCGCTGTACACCAGGCCATGGCCCCGGTTTTGGGATCGCGCATCGATCGATAGAGTTTCAGCAGCGTCTGGATCGCACGCTGCATTTCGGGATCGCCGCTGCGTCCGAACTCCCTGGCCCAGACGTCCATATAACAGGAGCCGGTCTGGGGGAATTCATACCCTGGTTCCACCCCGCGCTTCACATAGCCGGCGTGGCGCGAGAATCGTCCGCTTTTCGGGTCGGCAATCTGGTTTTTCCACAGACCGTGGGCGAAGCGCCGCAAGGCCTCGGGATTCTGCTCCCAGTAAGGCCAAACGTAGTTATATTCATGGCCGCCGTAACCGCTGACCGGGCTGCCATTGCTGGCATGAATCGGCAGGTCCTTGTGCACATCCCAATACATGTGGCTGCCCCAGGCATACAGTCCGGTGGCCGGGCTTTGCGCATTAGCCAGGAACCAGGCGATGCTCTTGTCGGCTTCGATCGCATACCGCGGGTCGCCGGCGGTCTCGCTCATGCGGTGCAGAAGCCCGTAGAGGGGCAGATCCTCCAGTGGATTGCCGCCGGAATAGGTGCGGTCCTGCGGGCGCATCTTGTGATCGCGCCGCAGTCCGGGTGCGTAGGGTTTGGTGATCACGTGCGGATAGGGAAGCTGCTTCATGTCCGGAAAAACCGTGGCGGTTTTCCGATCCATCACCGAGACAAACAGCGGCGAATGCACCTTGCCATAAGTATCGCGCCCGAATCCGATCATGAAATCGGCATAGGCCCTGACGATGGCCGGATAGTCATACTCCGCCTGCATTTTCCGCAAGCCTTCCCGTTGTTCCGGCGTCGGACTCCATGTCGCCGCAGCTGTGCCCGGCATGACGATCGTCGCGGCAGCGACGGCGATTAGAGTCATGCCAAGAGCGGTGCGAATGCCCGTTCGTGGCATCGTGGGTATCTCCATTTCTCAGGGTTTGTGTTAGGTTAGGTCGGGCATCACGAAGGGTTCGCGATACTCGTCCTTGAGCAAGGCGTTGGCCTCCGCCGAGAATTCGCCGGTGAATTTTTCCGCAGCAGGATCGAAACCCAGTTGTGGCCCGAGGATCATCCTGCGCTTGGTGAAGTCCGCTTCATGCACCAGCGAATGGGTTAGAAGTCGCTCGAAAACCTCCGCCTGGAGGTTCTTGCCGTTGCATTGCTCCTTGAGTTGCTCCTGCGGGATCCCCTTGCCGAGGCGGTGCGAGATGTTGCCCATGTGGCACAGGGCGCTCGAGAGATGGCCGTCGGTGACCTCGGCGTGGAGATCGCCGGACTTTCTGCTGCGGACGGCCTCGATAAAGTTCACGTGATGGTGAAGTCCGAGTCCGCCGGCGTAGGCTTTGACCCGTTTCCCGTCGTTGTCATAGAAGATGCCGCCGTTACTGCCAACGAAGTAACCCGCCTCGCACTCGACTACCATCGACACCTGGCCGCCGCGATACTGGCTCATCCGCTTGCCCCGGGCGTCGTCGGGCAATCCGCGGACTTCGAAAACGATCGGCGCCGGTTCGTAATCCAGGATGATGACCTGGGTGTTGGGTGTTTCGCCGTCGTCGTCGTATCCGAAGCGGCCGCCCAGTGAGATGACGCGGCGGGGGAGTTCGGGTTTTCCGATCGCCCAGCGGCACAGGTCCATCTCGTGGATCCCCTGGTTGCCGAGGTCGCCATTGCCATAGGGCCATTGCCAGTGCCAGTCATAGTGAAACTGCCGGCGCATGACTGGAGCGGCGGTGCGCGGCCCCGCCCAAAGATTGTAGTCAATGTGCGCGGGCACATCTTGCGCGTTGGCAACCTTGCCGATGCTTTCCCGCGGCTTGTAACAGAGTCCGCGCGCCACCTTGATCTTGCCATACGTTCCGCCGTGCAGGTCCGCCATGAATTCCTGCGTGCCGGTCGACGAGCGCGATTGCGTGCCGGCCTGCACGATGCGCTGGTATTTGCGTGCGGCGGTGACAATCTGCCGGCCTTCCCAAATGTTATGGGACACGGGCTTTTCGACATAGACGTCCTTGCCGGCTTGGCAGGCCCACACAGCGCCCAGAGCATGCCAATGATTGGGCGTTGCCAGACAAACGGCATCGACATCCTTGCGGTCTAACACCTCGCGGTAGTCCGCATGTTTGTCCACCTTGCCGCCGAAGTGTTCCTGCGCGCGGGCCGCGAGGATCTGGCTATCGACATCGCACAGCGCCACAATGCGCACGCCGGGGATTTTCTTGAACAACTCGATGTGTTGATTGCCCTTGCTCCGGAGTCCGACGATGGCGATGCGGACTTCCTCATTGGCGCCCACGGCACGGAGACTGGGAAAACCTAACGAAACGCCCGCGGCGAAGGAGCCGGCCAGAAAGCGGCGGCGTCCCATCGGACTCGGGGATTGCGTGGCGAACGGGAATAAGGGGATGTGCGGTTGCTGCTTCATAAGAAGAGAATGGGTTGGAGTGGCGGTCTTGCGGGCTGCGAATGCCGTCGTCGTCACCCTTGCCGCGATTTTTTCCAGATGCGGATGGCATCCAGGAAGGGCTCGGCGTAGCGTTGGATCTTGGCGGTGCCGATGCCCGGGATGTGCAAGGCTTCCTCGGTGTTGACTGGTTGGTAGCGGGTGAGCGCTTCGAGGGTCTTGTTGCTGAAAATCACATAGGGTGGCAAGTCGTCGCGTTTGGCCATTTTCGCCCGGAGATCGCGCAGCATCGTATAGAGCTGGCCGTCATGGCCGTGGTCCTTGAGGGAGACTTCCTTGCGCCCGGCCTCGGGATCCGGCCAGACGAGCTGGAACGATGCCTCGCCGCGCATCACCCTGTCACCTAACGGGGTGAGCGTCATCAGCGGGTATTCGCCGGTGACGGTGTGAACGAGACCGGCACCCGATAGAGAGCGCATCAAGCTGTTGAGATAACCCGCGCCCTTGTCCCGCAGGATGCCATAGGTGGTGAGTTGGTCGAGACCGGCGGAAATGATTTCCTGGGATTTGCTGCCGGCGAGCATCTGCACGATGCGGCCGCGGCCGAAGCGGGCCTCCCAACCGTCCTTGCTGCGGCGGGACATGCGCGCGACGCCGCTGAGCGCCTTGCGGACGACAAGTTCCTCGTCCGCGGCGGGCGGCCGCATTTCGCCGGCGCCCTCTTCCCGGCAGACATCGCAGTTGCCGCAGACGCCGGCGTTTTCCTCGCCGAAATAGTTGAGGATCCATTGTTGCCGGCAGACGCGCGAATAACACATCTCGACCATTGCCTTGAGTTTCTCGCGGTCGCGGCGGTCCTTTTCCTCGATGGCCGCCTCGTCGAGCTGGAGCTGGCGGGTGAGCACGTCCGGTTTGAGCAGCCGGGTGCCGCGCATCCGGCGTTTGGGCACATCGAAGCGCTCGATGTAACCGGCCCGCGCCAACACGGTGAGCGCGCTGCCCACGCCCATCGCGTTTTTCACGTCCGCGCCCTCGGCGATCTCGTCGAGCGTGCGATGAACCTCGTATTCGCGGTCCGCCTCGCTGAGTAGATACTGATAGATCGAGCGGATGACCGCGGCGGTGGGATTGGCGCCCTCGATGAAAAACTCCTGGGTGCGGGTGTCGGCGTAGTTGAAGAGCAGCTCGCAGACGGCGGCCTCACCATCGCGGCCGGCGCGGCCGGCTTCCTGATAGTAGGCCTCCACGCTGCCGGGCACCTCATAGTGGATGACGAATCTAACGTCCGAGCGGTCGATGCCCATGCCGAAAGCGTTGGTGGCCACGGCGACGTCCGCCTTGCGCTGGATGAAGACCTCCTGGGCGCGGACGCGGTCCTGATCGCTCATGCCGCCGTGATAGGCCACGCATTTCAGGCCCCAGCTCGCGATGGTTTCGGACACGGCCTCGACCTTCTTGCGGGTGGCGCAATAGATGATGCCGGTCTTGTGCGCGGCGATCACCGCCTTCATGCGCTCGTCCTTTTGCGCGGCCTTGTCCACGGCGGAAATGGCGAGCGAGAGATTCGGGCGCGAGAATCCGCTGACCTGCTCGAAAGGGCCGCGCAGGCCTAACACACTGGTGATGTCCTCGCGCACGATCGGCGTGGCGGTGGCTGTGAGAGCGACGCATTGCGGGTGGCCGAGTTTATCCAACGACTTCCCGAGCCGCAGGTAGTCGGGCCGGAAATCATGGCCCCACTGGCTCAGGCAGTGCGCCTCGTCCACCGCGAAGAGCGAGATTTCGATGCCACTCAGCGCGTTGAGGAAACTCTCCGCCCGGAACCGTTCGGGCGCGACATACACGAGTTTGTATTTCCCGTTGCGCATGCCGTCGAGGCGCTCTTTCTGCTCTGGCCAGCTCAGGGTCGAGTTGATCACCGTCGCCTCGATGCCGCGGGCGACCAGAGCGTCCACCTGATCCTTCATCAGCGCGATCAACGGCGAGATCACCAGGGTCACGCCGCCAAAACACAACGCGGGGATTTGAAAACACAACGATTTGCCGCCGCCGGTGGGCATGACGACCAAGCCATCGCGGCCGGAAACGATTTCCGAAATCACCTCCTCCTGGCCGTCCAGAAACCCGGAAAAACCGAAGTACTGCTTGAGCGCCGCATGGGGCGTCATGATCAGTGGTTTCGAAGTGGCGGGTGGCGTGGGCATTGCGTGGGCAAATGAACAATTCCTGTGCAGGGGCGTCAACTCGCGAGAGTCGGAATGAAACGCTGAGGCGCAGAGTTCGCAGAGAGGGGCGCGGAGTCATGATGAGGGTTGCGGAAAAATCCGGTAACCCTGTGGAGCGCTATTCGGGAATTCCCTCCGCGGTTCCCTCCGCGACTTCTGCGTCTGCGCGTTTCGATTCGTTCCCAATGCCGCACTCTCACTCGCTCTCGAAGCGCAGGCGGAGGAAACGCTTCGATGGATCGCCGGTGGTCAGCGGGTCGCGGGCTCGCAGGGTTTCGGGGTCGCCCTCCACAATCACTTCCAGCGGGACCGGAGCCCAGTTCCCAAGCGCGTCGGAGGATTCCGCTGAGTAGAGCACGTCGGACAGGTTCGCGGGCCGCGTGAAGGTGAGCGCAAGGCCGTTTCCATCCCGCACGGCTACGAGTGGCGGGGTGAACTGCCGGGGATCGGTGCCGAGCGCGTATTCTGATAGATTCGGTAGGCCGTCGAAATCGAAGTCGGCGATTTCCGCGGCGAGGCCGGCGGCTTGTTCGGTCTCGGTGAAATGCTCGTCTTGCCATGAAACCCAAGCGTTCGCAGGGGCGATGACGAGCGTGCCGGAGGAGGAGCCTTGATAGTTGGGGTTCGTGATATTGGCTTCCACCGCATAGCTGCCGGCGTTGGTGGGTGCGGTGGAAAAACCGTTATAAGTGAGCGCCACCGCCAGGCCGGCTGGATTGGTGGTGAAGGTGGCGGCTTTCTGGCTGCCGGTGTAGGTGTGGGCCAGATTGCCTAACGTGATGGTCGCCGGGGCCGGGTTGACCGTGACGCTGGCGGTGTTAGAAAATCCGCCGTTGCTGGCGGTGATCACAAACGGCCCGCCTGCGGAAGTGGCGTTGAAGAGCCCGGCCGTATTGATCGTGCCGCCGCCACTGGCTGACCAGGTGAACGACGCGGGTTGGCTGGCCATGGGAACGCTGAACTGGTCAAGCAAAGTCGCACCGAAGGCTTGGGACGCACCGACGGTTAGCGAGGTGGCGGCCGGACTGACAATGATGCCGGTGCCGGTTTGAAGCACGCGCACATCCACGGCGCTGGTCACGGTAAGGCCTTGGGTATCGCGAACCGACACCATGAAGGCATAGTCTCCGGTGCCTTCAAAATTCGCGGTGGTGGTCTTTGACGCATTGGTGCCGTTCGTGGAGAAAAAGACGGGACTTCCCGGTCCGCTATTGAGCGCCCAGGTATAAGTTAGATCGGTTTCGCCGGTATCATCGGTGGCTGCCACGGACAGCATGGATGAGGTCCCGCGGACCAGCGTGTAACCGTCGGTGGCGATCGGATCGCTGGTGGAGGCGTTGGCCGGCGTGGCGATCACCGGGGTCTGGTTGCTCAGATCGCCGCCGCCTATCAGCGAGATGCTGTCCACATACCAGCCGGTGCTGGGGTCGTCGCTGTCCGTGACGAGCCGCCAGCGCATCCGAAGCGCCTTGTTTGCAAACTTCGCGGTGTTGGTGAAGTTCACGATTGTTTCGACCCAGCCGCCGCTGGTGCCCGACCAGGCGGATCTGTTGTTGATTTCGCTCAGGGTGCTTGGGGCGCCGGTGGTTTTAATCGTCGCCGTGTATCCGTTGCTGGCGAAGGAGGTGCCGGATGCGGATGCCAGCACGTCGAACCACGCGCCGCCATCCACCGAGAACTCAAGAACGCCGCCGTCCTTGCCGTCGTTGCGCACCTTTTCCAGATTGTAGTTGTGCCAGAACTTGAGTTGGAGATTGGTGGCTCCCGCGGGAATGGGGATGCTTGGCGAGATGAGATTGGTGGTCGTCCTGCCAGATAGGGCCGGAGCGAAGCGGGAAGTGGCCGGAGACTGGCTCTGCGCGGTGGTTAGAGACCAGGTGTTCGATCCGGTGGTGGCTTCCGAGGTCCATCCGGTGTTGCCTCCGTCGAAGTTTTCGCTCCAGATCGCGCCGATGACGGTGAAGGCGGCGGCGAGGGTGGCGGTTTCCAAATTCGGGTTGGTGGCGACCACATTCCACGCGCCGGCCGCCGCGCCGGTCAGATTGATCTGGCAGCGGACGGTTTCCCCGATCAATTGCACGCCGGTGGCGACGATGTCGCTTTGGCTGGAGCGGGTGAGTTTCACGGCGGTGTCGGCCCGCAGGCCGGTGCCGGTGAGGTCGAGGGTGACCGTGGCGCCGGAGAGCCCGGTGTTAGGAGCGACGGAGGCAAGCGCGAGCGGCGGCGGCGGCGGCGCGTCCGCCGTGGATCCTGACAGCAGCAACGAGTAGTTCTGGCTGTTGTTCGCAAGCGCGCCGGAGAAGGTGAGGACCACCTGATAGGTTCCCGCGGCCGGCGGCGACGCGATGCGGACTTGTTCGACGTTGTCGGTGTTGTTGATGCCGGTGGTGGCGGGCGAGTCCATCGAGGCCTCGGTCCAGGTGCCGACAAAGGGCATCACGTAGGGGAAAAACTCCGACCCCCCGGGACCGACGATTTTCAAGTTGAGATTGTTGACCAGGCGGGGGGTGCGCAAATCGGAGGTGCTGGTGGCGGTGCCTGCGGGATCGGTCCAGCAAAGCGTGGCCGTGATCGGCGAGACGCCGTCCCACACAAAGGACTGGGTGCGGGTGACGGTGCTCGAGGTGAGCTGGCTTTCGGTGATGCGTTGTTTTTCCGGATGCGCCTGGTGATCGATGATGAGATCGGCCGACTCCTTCACGTTGATGAGCCCCCAGCCGAATTTGTAGTCGGGGCCGGCGTTTCCGCGATCGTCGGCGGTATGGATGAGCAGGCCCTTGAGGGTGCTCGAGCGCATCGCCTGGCCGGGGAAAAGCTGGCCGTATTGCTGGATGAGCAGGGAGGCGGATCCGCAGGCATTCGGAGTGGACATGCTGGTGCCGCTGTAAGTTCCGTATGCGGTGTTGCTGCCGTTGAGGGATGAGGTGAGTCCGTCGCCATTGGCGACCACGTCGGGCTTGATGCGGCCGTCGTCGGTGGGGCCCATGAGGAGAAGGTGCTTTGGTTAGCCTTGGACGGATCGCGGATGCCGCTGGTGACGGCATCGGTGACGGATCCGACGGTCATGACGTTTTTCCCGATCGCGTTGAAACCGATGTTTTCAAAACCGCCGCGGTAGCCGCCGTCGCCGGCGGGGTGGGTGGAGGAGTTATAGGCAACGACCGTGGCGCTGCCGGGCGAGAGGGCCACGTTCTGGCCGTTTGTGGGGTTGTCGGTACGTTCGTTGCCGGCGCTGCGGAAAATCAGATAGTAGGGGGCGTTGAATGCCAGCGAGTCGCCATCCCGGGCGTAGGTGTTGTAAACTCCGAAGTCCGTCTCGATGGAGGTGGACGAGGTGCCGGAGCCGTACCATTCCCAAACGCGGGTGCCATTGTTGACATAGTTCCAGCCGCTGACGTAGCCATAACTGTGGTTCGACAGTTGGATTTTGCCGGCTTGTCCGGCTGCGGAAGCGCCGCGGGCGGTCATCTCGGAGGTGTCGCTGTTCCAATCGTAGCTGTCCACCAACGCGCCATTCGCCATGCCGCGGGCGGGGGCATAAACGCCGGTGGCGATAAGCGTGCCGCCGACGTGAGTGGCATGATCGATCGAGGCGGCGCCGTCCATCACGGTGACGCGGGTGCCGAATTCCTGGTGGGTGGAGCGGGCGGAGCCACCATCCCAGAGACCGATGGTCACGCCGGAGCCCGAGAGCGAGTAAGGCGAGCTCCGGAGCAAATTGGCCCCGGTGGAGATGGCGGCGTTGACATTTTCGGTGGTGAGATAAAGCGGTTTGTCACCCGCAAAGCCGGCGATTTCCTGGATGCGGCCGTTTGGCAGAACCGAGCGCAACGGCAGGCCAAGGCGGGTGGCTTTGGCGCGGGCCGTCTGGCGGCGGCCGGTTTCGATTTCCGCCATGCGTGCCACCACCCGGGCGCGGTCGACCGGTCGGGAAAGGTTGACCGTCGGATCGGCGAGCAGGTCGGCGAGGGCTTCCTGGCCTTTGGACGGGCTGATGAAAGCCAATGCCGCGAGCATCGCGCTGGTGTTGCGGAGAAATCTCATACGATTCCCAATACTTAAGGGAAACCGCTCTTCGGAAGCAAGTTTCTAGCACTTATGGCCCCCTCGTGCTCAGGTAGGCGTCCAACTGTATAAGTGGGACTCGATCCACGACCGATGCTCTCGGTAGAGGGTGCGGAGTGTCGGGGAACCCTGTCGCAGGTTCGCCCTTTTCAACGGGCCTCGCTGAACGACAGGCCCAACTCGTTTTCAAGTTTGGTGATTTTCGGCCGCTCCCTTGGTTCGATGAGAGTGATGGAAACGCCTTTTTTGCCGGCTCTCGCGGTTCTACCGCTGCGGTGCGTGTAGTATTCCATCTGCTCGGGGAGTTGATGGTGAATCACGAACGACAAACCTTCGACATCGATTCCGCGCGCCGCGACATCGGTGGCGATGAGGAACTGGGTCCGTTCCTTCTTGAATGACCTCATCACCGTATCGCGCTCCTTTTGTGTTAGATCGCCCTGTAGCACATCGACCGGGAATCCGAGCTTGGTGAGTTGCTTGCCGAGCACGATGGCGCCGGCCTTGGTGCGGCAGAAGATCAAGCCGCGCTCCTGCTTTTGACGCTTGAGGAATTTGGAAATGTAATCGGTTTTTTCGTCGCGGCTGCAGATGGCGAACTGGTGATCGATGTCGCGGTTCACGACATGGGCCCTGTCGATTTTCAGCGAGTGCGCCTTGGACGACATGCAATCCTTGATGAGGGCGTGGATCGCATCCGGAAACGTGGCGGAAAACAGCCAGGTGCCGCCTCGTTGCCTAGTGAGGCCAAAGATTTGGGTGAGTTGTTTTTTAAATCCCATGCTCAGCATTTCGTCGGCTTCATCCAGGACGAGAAATCTCACCGAGATGAGAGTGAGCGCCTTGCGTTTGATTAAGTCGATCAGCCGCCCGGGAGTGGCGACGACAATGTGGGTCGGGCGTTGCAGCGCGGAAACCTGGCGGTCGATGTTGTCGCCACCGCTGAGCACCTCGACGAAGATTTTCTTTTTGGCAAACTTCGTGTAGCGGAAAAGCTGCTTGCCGATTTGTTTGGCGAGCTCGCGGGTGGGAGCGATGACGAGGCCTTGGATTTCCCTGGCATCCGGGTTAATTTTTGTTAGCAGCGGCAGGCCGAAAGCCGCGGTTTTGCCGGTCCCGGTCTGTGCTTGGGCGATCAGGTCGCCGCCGTCCTTGATCAGCAGGGGAATCGCTTTGTGCTGGATTTCTGTGGGGGTGATGATGCCGAGTTCCCGCAGGCCTTCGATCAGGTCAGGGGGGATTCCGAGTTCTTTGAAAGTGTGCGGCATCGTTTTGGTTCCGGTGAAATTCAGCGCGACAGGCGAGTCCATGCAGCTTGCCCGCCCGGATGCGGGATGACGAGCCGGGATATTTTTTCCGGAATCAATCGGTTCATTCGCGGGCGGCGCGCTCCTCCTCCTTGCGCAGGGTCTGGATGGCCACGGCGATTTTCTCGAAGGCCGCGAGATAGCGAACCGCCAGGGCGGGATCTTGCGCCCTTTGGGTCCGGATTCGATAGGTGAGCAAGGCGCGCTGGAAGAAATCGGCTCCGCTTTCCCCCTCGCGGCGTAACATCTGATGCCCTTCTTTATCGCCCGCGGGCCAGATGTCGGGTGAGCCCACGAGGCCGATTTGCAGGAAGTCACCACGCTCGTCAAGGTGAAGCATGCACAGGATGTTCTCTTTCGGCAGCGAGACCGGATCGTCGGGTCCAAGGAGCCACTCGATAGTACCCTCGCCGTCATATGGATTGAGGCGGGGCCTGGTCGCACAGACTTTCTTGGCATCGACGGGAATCAGCGCGACGGGTTGCTTGAGATAAACGTCGATGTCGAAGTCCTTTGGAAAAGGGATGGTGAAAGTGGTGTTGATACGCTTGTCCAGGCCGGCGAGCGCTTGCGCTGTCAGCTTGTCGGACGCGGAAAGCTCGGCCGCGTTGAGGCCCGTTATCAGCGTCGAGAGCAGCAGGGAAAACCGCATCAGGTTGGTCAACCGGGCGAATTCCCTGACGAAGCATGCGGAGCCATGCGGGACGCGTGAGGGCGCTATAAACAGAGCGTGGCCGGAGTGGAAGATTCGTGATTTCATAAAAGCTCTTTTTCGTTGTCACTTCGATACGGAAATAGCCGGCCTGTCACCAGAACAATCCGGCATTCCACGAATCGAGAAATCATTTGATTCGCCAGGCGTCCCCGCTCTTAGTCCTGCCGCGATGAGATTGATGCGATTGCTGCGTGCCGTTTCCCTCACTGAAGGTGTTTCCTTTCTGGTTCTGCTGCTGGTGGCGATGCCGCTGAAGTATGTCTGGGGCTGGCCGCTGGCGGTCAAATACGTTGGCTGGGCGCACGGCGTTCTTTTCATTGCGCTTGGCGGGCTGGTCTTGCTGGCGATGTTGCGGGCCGCGCTGCCGATCACGACGGCCATCATGGTCGGCGTGGCGTCGCTGGTTCCAGCCGGCCCGTTTTTCATGGACCGTCGGCTCCGGCGTCACGAGCGGGGTTTGGCGGGAAAACCGGAAGGGTTGCAATCGGCCGGTGAATGCGGGAGCCTGAGCCCGTGAAGGTTGAAAAAGTTAAATACGTGCTGTGGGCGGCGGATTGGCAGCGATGCCTGAAGTTCTATCAGGAGCTGTTCGGCGGGGGGGTGGTTTTCCAATCCGAAGTTTGGAGCGAGATCGTCATCGCGGGAGCCACGCTCGGAGTTCACGGCGGCGGCGAAGGCAAGCGAACCTGGACCGGACTGTCGTTTCAACTCGACGACCTGCGGGCGGGAATCGTCCGCCTGCTTGAGTGCGGTGGCCGTCTGGCGTCCGAACCGAACGACACGCCGGACGACCCATTGCACCTGGCGATGTGCATCGATCCTGAGGGAAATGAATGAGGCGGACCCCGAAATTCGGGCCAGGGGTTAAGCTTGGATTGTGGTGGTCGGGTGCGGGTCTTGAACCCAACCTAAACCACACAAAATGAAAGCAAAACGAAGAAGACACGAACCCGAATTTAAAGCCCGCGTCGCGCTCGAAG
>CAMBPB010000051.1 GCA_945869465.1 Prosthecobacter debontii | reverse complement strand
CGGGCGGCCCTTGGGGCAATCTTGATTCCGCTTGGACAAACAAACTCGGCAACTACGCGCGGCGGCGTGACAGCAGTACCCCACCCGGAGGTGGACTCTGGGTTCTCAACCTCAGTGATCAAGGTTCTTGGATCGAGCAGGATTTGGGCGTATCCGTCGATGCAGGATCCACCTTGTCCCTGACCTTCTCCACCTTCAGAGAAGACCTCTTCAAAAGTCCTAACGGGGGGCAGGGGGCATTCGAGGCCTCTTTCCTCGTAGGTTCCACAAAATACACCGAGCGTTTCGACCTGAGTGGCGATGCCAAGGACACATGGATCACAAAAACCTTTACCAAGAAGATTGCCAACAGCGGAAATCTATCCCTCCGATTCTCCCACGTTGATGCAGCCAGTAAGGGCGACAGGATCACGACAGCAAATGCTAACAATGGACCAGGTGAAATCGGCAGAGTCGCAATCGATAAAGTCAGCAATATCAGCGTGAAGACGAAGGCACTTTGAAACACCTTTTCACAATCAGTGCCGCCTTGCTGCTGGCATTTCCGGCCACGCCGCATGCCGCCGTCGAACGAAATCAAAAGCCCAACTTTCTGATTATCCTCGCCGACGATCTGGGTTTCTCTGACCTCGGTTGTTACGGCTCAGACATCGCCACGCCTAATCTCGACCATTATCTCAAAGGCTGGGACAAGGTGCGCGAAGAACGCTGGTGGAACTTACGCAAGATGGGGATTGTCAATTGTGGTCTGGCACCGCTTGAACCTGCCTTCACGCAGCGTTACTTCAAGCCGGAGGTGCTGACCATGCTCGTTCCGGGCGAGATCGAGCATGCCGTTCCCTGGATACAACTGACCGACGTGCAAAAGCAGTATCAAGCCACGAAGATGGCGATCCACGCCGCGACGATTGACCGCATGGATCGGGAGATCGGACGGGTGTTAGAGCAGGTGCGCGCGATGGGCGCGTGGGACAACACTGTGATTCTATTCCTGAAGGAGCCCTCTACTGCAGGAAAGATCACCTACATTAAAGAAGCCAATTGGAATCAGGACAGACTACTTTTGGGCAACAATGGAATTGCGGCACTGACTTTTGCGGAAGTTGAGATACAATCAGGCCTTTGATCGTTGAACCAGAAAACCTTAATCCAAAAAAATCATGAATCCAAAATTAGCGAAATTCATATTGAATTAATCCGCTTGCCGCAGCCGTAAACAAATCACCCAACCATGAAACGCGCACTACAAATGGCGACCCTTTTAAAAAAATGCCGATATGAAGACCGTGCATACCTATGAGGAGTTTCCAGGTGGCCACACCCAGGACTTTTGGGCGCGGTCATTCCCCAGGCACGACGAGTTCTTCAGCAAATATTTCGCAACCGGCAAATAACCAAAACAGGCGGCGTCGGACGTTCATAGGGCAAATCACCATTATAAATCGCATGAGCAGAGTGTTAGCATATTTGGTTTTATCGTTTGCACCGATTTCGGTTCATGCCGACGTCACGCTGAACGGGGTTTTTACGGATCACATGATCCTCCAGCGGGATATACCGGTGCCGGTTTATGGCATGGCAGAGCCCGGGGAAGAGGTAACCGTTGCATTTGCCGGCAAGCAGAAATCGGTGGTGTCTGACAGGGATGGTAAGTGGAGCGTCAAGCTCGACGCGATGAAGGTTTCAGCAGCCCCCGGAGTCATGACCGTCTCTGGCAAGAACAAACTCACTCTGAATGACATCCTCATGGGAGATATCTGGATTTGCAGCGGCCAATCCAACATGGAATGGGTACTGGGGAATTGCAACCGGCCGGACGATCTCGAACAGGCGAATTTCCCGCTGATACGGCTGTTTCAAATGCGCGGCACGGTGTCGTCCTCTCCTCGCACCGAGGTCACTTGTATTCCCTGGACTCCCTGCACGCCCCAGACGGTCAAGGATTTTCCGGCGGTCGGTTATTATTTCGGCCGCAAGGTGCATCAGGAGACGGGCGTTCCGATTGGTTTGATCCGCAGCGCCCAGGGCGGCACTGCCATTGAGCCGTGGAGCCCGTATGCGGCGTTGGCCATGGTTCCCGAGTTGGCCAAGGACAAGGAAACCCTCGATAGCCAGTTCAAAACTTATCTCGGCAAGTTGGCAGGTATGCAGCCGAAATTCGACGCCTATATCGACGAGACGAGAAAGGCGCTCAGCGGCAAGGTTGAAATGCCTGTCGCTCCTCCTGATCTCCCGTCACCACATCCTATTTCCAACAATGCGCCGCAAGGCTGGAATTGCCTCTACAACGGCTACATTCATCCACTCACCCGCTTCGCCATCAAGGGTGTCCTCTGGTATCAGGGGGAATCGAACTGCAGCAACGCCGATACCTATTTCCCGAAACAGCGCGCCCTCATCGGCAGCTGGCGCAAGGCATGGAATCAGGGCGATTTCCCATTCTATTTTGTGCAGCTTGCCAATTACGGCAATCCCACCACCGATGCTGGAGCCGACGATGGCGGCTGGGCCAAGCTGCGCATGGCACAGTTGAAATCGCTTGCCGTCCCCAACACCGGCATGGCAGTGGCGATTGAACTCGCCGATCCCGGCAATCCCGGCGATGTACATGCCAAGAACAAAAAAGATGTCGGCGAACGGCTGTCGCTCTGGGCGTTGGCCAGGGACTACGGCAAGACGAACCTCGTCTACAGCGGCCCGCTCTATCGAGGAATGAAGATCGAGGGAACTAAGATCCGGATCGCGTTCGACTCAGTGGGCTCTGGTCTAACTGTTTCGACGAAGAATGGCTACGACCCGGTGGTCAAGGAGCCTCAGGGCAAGCTGCTGAAATTCGCCATTGCCGGCGACGACAAGAAGTGGGTCTGGGCGGAGGCGGTCATCAACGGCAAAACCGTGGTGGTTTCATCGTCAGAAGTGACCAAGCCGGTGGCGGTCCGGTATGCGTTCGCGTCCAATCCCGACGGCTGCAACCTTTATAACAACGAAGGCCTGCCCGCTTCCCCATTCCGTACCGATGAGTGGTAGTAAGATAACAAGATTTCCAATTAATTACACACGTCCGAGGAGAAACATTATAACAAACACCTTTTTCACGCCTGCGGGTCCGGCGGCCGGTTTTTCGATGATGCTTGCCGGGAGAGAATTTCGATTGAGACAGAGTGATAAAAACTAACATACAAAAAACAGGACAAATGAAACGATTAATCATAGGGGCAGGGCTTGGAATTATCTGCACCAGCATGATGCTGAAAGCCGACGAAGCGTCGGACAAGGCCGAGAAGTTGGAGAGGTCTGGCCCGGGCATGGTGCTTGGCGAGCCGCTCTGGACATCCCCGGCGAGTGACAAGGAACCGGTCCTTTTCATCCTGGAGGAAGGCAAGCAATTGGCCACCGGCAAATTGCTGTTCATTCCCAGCGACAAAATCTGGATCGACCATCCGGATCAGAAGTTTCACTATGAGGAGGGCAAGGATTACACTTGGAAACCGGGCAGCAAGATCATCGAGTTGACGCCTAACTCGCGCATTCCATTCAAGACGCACCCGCAGATGATGCCGCCTAAGGGTAGCCCTAACATGTTTGCAACCGTCCTGCATTCCGAGGGCCGGTTCTTCCATGATCTGCAGATGCAGGTGTCGTATTGGCGTAAGACCGATCCCTGGCCCGTGCCGTATACGCCACAGCCCGAACGGCTCACGCGCGTGCTGGCCAAGCTGCGTGCCAAACAGCCGATCAAGCTGGTGGCCCTCGGCGACAGCATCACCCAGGGATTCAATGCCTCAGGATTCAAGGAATCGCTGGCGGAACCCTATCAGCCGGCGTATCCGCAATTGGTTGCGAACACACTCCAAAAACGTTTTGGGTCGAACGTAACACTGGTCAATTTTGGAGTCGCCGGAACGGAGGCTGGCTGGGGAGTAGAGATGATTCCAAAGGTGACTGCGGAAAAGCCGGATTTAGTATTTCTCGCCTTCGGCATGAATGACGGCGGTGGCTACGACAAAAAGATGACCAAAATGCGCGATGATGTCATCGCCCAGAATCCCGATGCCGACATCGTGATGGTCTCCCCCATGACGATGAATCCGCTCTTTGCCGGTGCCGAGGGTTTCGTTTGGAAAGCGAAATTCCTGGGCGAGTTGGTGAAGGAAAATATGGCGCTTGCAGATGTGACGGCGCCCTGGATCGAAGTCCTCAAGAGTAAGAACTTCTCGGATATCAGCGGCAATAACGTCAACCATCCCAACGATTTCGGACATCGTCTCTATGCCCACGTCATCCTGGAGCTGCTCCCCGTGAAGCCGATCACGGCAAAATAACAAAAATAAACCTATAGAATCATGAAATACACAACACTCGCCATTTTGGCAAATAAACTATTAAACGCAACACAATGACCATGATGAAACAATCAGGAATGAAAATGATGGGTGCCATGCTTCTGGCTGGAGCGACGATTGGCTGGGCCGCGGCCGCGACCCCCGAGGACCCCACGGGGATCATCAAGAAGCCCATCCCGGACAAGACCGTGGTGTTCACTTTTGACGACAGCTGCCTTAGCAACGCGACGATCGCCGCCCCGATCCTCAAGAAAAATGGTTTTGGTGGCACGTTCTATATTTCGGACGCCTATGGTTTCCGCGAGCGCAAGGACTGGTATATGACGTGGCGGCAGGTAAAGAGCCTGGCCGATGACGGCTTCGAAATCGGTAATCACACCCGTGGGCATGGGCTATTGTCGCATACGGATGAAGGTGGTCTCCAAGCCTATATCTGGACCTTGGAAGATTTGGCGATCTCTAACAGAATTCCAAGGCCGACAACGCTCGCGTGGCCATTCTATGTTGTTAATACAAAATTCTATCCGCTCTTGGGCAGCTGGGGATATACTTTCGGACGCGGCGGTCATGGTCGCGTCTATCGACCCGCCGTGGACCACCCGTTGGACGCCCCATCGTTTGCCGTGGGCGGCGTGGGTATGACCATCGAGGGTTTCATCAGTGCGGTCCAACAGGCCACGGCCGGTCGGGTGGTGGTGCTCACTTTCCATGGTACGCCGGATATGGAACATGCCGGCGTCGGAACCGATCCTGATCTGTTCGAAGACATGGTCGAATACTGCAAGGCTAACAATTACCATGTCATCGCGATGCGCGACCTGGCCGAATACATCGATACGGAAAAAGCGGCCAAACTTCCCCCCACCCAGGAGAAGCTCGCCAATCCCGGTCCTGAGCTGCGGGTCAAGGACGACAAACCATTTGTGCGCAGGCAGCGTCCGAGCCGGGGATATAGTTTCCCCGTTGAACTCACTGCGGCCTGGACGTGCAAAGAGATCTATCGTTTGCGCTTGCCGGATTCCGTCTATGCTTCCGTCAATGGTGCCACCCTCACGCTTTTTGTTCCCGAGTCCACCGATGTGAAAGCGCTCGCCCCGACCTTTGATCTGGCGCGTTTTTCCTCCGCGAATCCGCCCTCGGGCACGGCCAGGAACTTCACCGATCCGCAGACCTATACCATCACCGCCCAGGACAAATCGACCAGGGACTATATCGTGCAGGTCGTAAAAACCGCGGCTCCCATGCATTTCACCTGGGCGTCAACCAACGCTGGCAAGCTGGATGATACCGCGCAATGGAAGAGCAATCTGGGTACGGCAGCGGCGCCTGCCAGCGGAGGGAGTTCGGACACCATCCTCAATTTCTACACGCAGGGAAAATACGAGGTGACGAGAGAAGCCACGGACGATTTTGTGCTCAACCAGCTCAATATCGGCAGCTCCGCCCTGACGCTGACCTCCCAAGGCGCACTGGTATTCGCCAAGAGCAAATCGCATGGCACCCTGCCATACATGAATAGCCAGAATCGCGCGGAGTTCACCATCAAGGCGCCGCTCAGGCTCGATGCTGATTTCATCATCGACGGGCTCGAAACCGATGATACCCGGGTGTTCCTGCCGGGTGTCATTTCCGGCACGGGTTGCTTGATCAAGAACGGCCCACACACGGTTTCTGTCAGCAATGCTAACAACACCTACAGTGGTGGAACCACCATCAATGCCGGTTGTCTGGCCGTCAGTCCGAAGGGGATTGGCACAGGTCCTGTCACGGTTAATAAAGACGGCACCATCAGCTTCGGTGGCGCCCCGGCGACCAACGTGCTCACCTCTAACGGAGGATGTTTTTCCGGTGGTGGCGAGGCCTGCTGGAGCGGGCCCGTGAAGTTGAATGGGGACACCAAAATCGACACGAACGAACGCTTGGAGTTCAATAACATGGAAGCTGGCATCAGCGGATCCGGCGGCATCACCCTGACTGCGCAGAAGGCCGGGCATGGGTTCAAGAGCGGGACGCTCAAGCTGGTCGGACGCAACACCTACACAGGAGTCACCAAGGTTGAGGCGGGAGTCCTGGAAGTCGTATCGTCACTCTACAACAATGATGCCACTCTCTGGACACCGGCGAATATCAGCGTCAATGGGGCGGCAGGTGAATTGCTGTTGCACGTCGGTGGCCTAGGCGAATTCACCGCCGCGCAGGCCGGAACCATGCTTAAAAACATCGCCACCGGCGTTAATCACAACGGTCTGATGGCTGGTGCCACCTTCGGGCTGGATACGGGCAAGGCCACGACAGTGCAGGAGCTTTCCATTACGATCATGGATTCCAAAGGTCCGGGCGGCGGCAGCGTGTTGATCAGGAAAAGCGGCGCAGGAACATTGAAGATTTCTGGCGCCAACATCTACACCGGCAGGACCATTATCACTGGGGGCACCCTCAGCGTCGATTCGTTCAACAGTGTGGTGAAGGGCAAGGCCAGCAGCAGTCTGGGTGCGCCCAAAACCGACGCCGATGCCGAGATCATGATCAGTGGCGGTGGCACCTTGATGTATACCGGCAAGGGTGAAACCACCGACCGCAACCTCAACTTTCCCGGTGGCGGCGACATCATCACTCTGGATCAATCCGGCACCGGCCTGCTGAAATTTACCAACCCCTTCGTGATGTCTGGCTTTGGCGCAAATAAAACCGTTGTCCTGGCCGGCTCCAGCGCAGGCACCGGCGAACTCGCCTTCAACATCGACAACGTCTATGACCGTAAGAACCAAGCCACTACTTCGCTCACCAAATCCGGCACCGGCACCTGGACGCTGTCCGGCAAAAACACCTACACCGGCCCGACCACGATAAGACAAGGCACGCTGGTGATTTCGAATCCTCATGGCCTTGGCGAGCAAACGGAAGTCTCCATTTCTAATGGTGGCATCCTGGATCTGAACCACAAAGCCGAGATCCGCATTCGTAAACTGGAGCTCGATGGCAAACCGCAGCCACCCGGCAGCTACGATGCGAATAACTCCCCCAATTTCATCAAGGGAAAAGGGGTTCTGAAAATTCAATAGGCCGTTAGACGCGCCGGATGGTAAACTACCCGATCATGAAGCACCCCATTTCCACATTCCTGACGCTGGCTTTTTGCTTGGAACCTCATCCGGCGTGATTTTGGGAAGAGTCGTTTGAAGGAAAGTTCAACAAGAGCTATTTCGTGGAACCTCAGGAGATGGGTGGAGGCTGGAGTAACCTCAGAATCAATCCCGCCGCCGGTTACTCTGGCAAAGCTGGCGATCTATCGCTAACCAAGACACCAAATTGCAATGGGGGCGGTGCATTGAAATTCGTCCGCAGCGACAAGGGCCGGCGAATGGACACCCCACCTCCAATGCAACATGATGGGTGATTGGAGCACTCGCTGCCTCAAAGTGGGGAACTCGCTGGATGTGCCGCTGTCCGATGTCAGCCATCAAATATAGCAGGTTGGGATGCTCGTTGGGAAACTCTGCTCCACCACGGGGAAACGGAATTTCCGGGATTCTTGCGCGTCGCAACGGAGTTTCGGCACGAGACGCCAAGGGACGAGGCCAGGAACCGCCAAAGGTTTGGATTTACAAACCCGCCGCAAGCCGTAAATCCAGACGCAACTTATGAAACCCACCCTGCCCATCTTTATCCGTTTCGGTTCGTGCCTGAGCGCCTTCCTTGGATGCGGCCTCGTCTCCAGCGCTCCCGCCCAGGTGCGGATCGCGCCGGAAGTGCCTGCGGCGGCGGCTTTTCGCGCTTGGCAGCGCTCGGGGACGCTCACCGTTCTGACTACGCCGGAGGGCGCGAATCTGCCGGCGGATGCGGCGGTGGAGGGATTTCCCGTGCTGGTGCGACTGGACAAGGACTGGTTCGACTTCAAGCAGGCCAAGGCCAACGGGGAGGACATCCGCTTTTCCACGGGCGCGGGCGCGCCGCTGGTGTATCAGATCGAGGAGTGGGATGCCGCGAAGGGCGAGGCCAGCATCTGGGTGCGCATCCCGCTGATCAAGGGCAACGCCCGGCAGGAGATGCGCATGCACTGGGGCAAGGCGGACGCGGCGGGCGAGTCGAATGGCAAGGCGGTTTTTAATGCGAGCAACGGTTACCTGAGCGTGTGGCACATGAGCGATCCCGTGGCGGATGAAGTGGGGACGCTGGAGTCCAAGGATATGGGCACCACCCCGGTCGCCGGCATGGTGGGAAAGGCGCGGCATTTCCCGGGCAAGATGGGTGTCTTCTGCGGCGCCAAGATCGCGAACTATCCCACGGCGGGCAGCCCGCACACCACGGAGACGTGGTTCCGCGCGGAGCAACCGAACGCAACGATCATCGGCTGGGGCAATGAAGGCGGCGGCCACGGGAGCAAGACGCGGATGCTGTTTGAAAGTCCGCCGCATATCCGCGTGGACAGCGATTTTTCCGACATTTCGGGAATGAGCCGGCTGCCGATGAACGAGTGGATTCATGTGGTGCAGACCTATGGCGACGGACCGCGGAGGATTTATATCAATGGCAAGCTGGACGGGGAGGCGACGACGAAGCTCGACATCAAGAACCCCGCGCGGATGTGGCTCGGCGGCTGGTATAACAACTACGACTTCGTAGGTGATCTGGATGAGGTGCGAATCTCCAAGGTGGCGCGCTCGGAGGACTGGGTGCGGCTGCAATACGAAAACCAGAAGCCGCTGCAAACGCTGGTGGGCCCGCTGATGCCAGCGGGCAATGTCTTCGCGGTTTCACCGGCGACGGCGACGGTGCCGGAGGGCAAAAGCATGACTTTAACCGCGCAGGCGGGCGGCGCGCAGAAGCTGTATTGGATTTTGAAAAGCGAGGGTCAGGAGAGACTCGTGGCCGTGGATAGGTTCGCCTTCACCTTCGACGCCGGGCGCGTGACTGGCGACAAAGTCGTGACCCTGCAATGCAAGGCGGTCTTTGCGGACGGCGTGAAGACCAAGGACGTGGCGATCTCGGTGAAGGAGATTATTCCCGACCCCGTCTTTACGCTCACGGCCCCGGCGGCGTGGGATGGGCGTGCGAGGATCGAGTTGGTGCCGCAAGTGACCAATCTCGCCGCCATGAAGGCGAAGGGTGCGGGGGAATTGAAGACGGAGTGGAGCGCGGGACCGTTTGCGCTGATCCAGGAAGTCGTGCCCGGAAAACTCATCCTCAAGCGCGCGCAGAACAGCGGGAAGCTGACGGTGACGGCAACGATCAGCAATGGTGGCAAGCCGGTGACGCAGAGCGTGGTCATCGCCGTGACAGAGCCGAAGGTCGATCCGTGGGTGGCTCGCCCACCCGCGAAGCACGAGAAACCGGAGGACGGGCAGTTCTACGCCCGCGACGACAAGAACGAAGGGACGCTCCATTACAACGGCACGATGGCCGAAGCCGCCGACTCAGTCTTTCTCAAGCTCTACGCCGACGACAAGCTCATTAAGACCGAGACCGCCAAGTCTGCGGCGGACAAAAGCTATGCCTTAACCGCAAAACTCAAGCCGGGGCTCATCAAATATAAAGTGGAGTTTGGCACCATGGCCGGGGGCAGGGAGACCGTGCTGCAAACCGTGGGCAACATCGTCTGCGGCGATGCCTATATCATCGACGGCCAGTCCAACGCGCTCGCCACCGACACCGGCGAGAAATCCCCGCCGGAGACGAACGAGTGGATTCGCAGCTATGGCCGGCCTTCGCAGAATCCGCAGGACAACCTGGGCAACCTCTGGTGCCTGCCCGTCTGGAAAGCCCAGAATGGCGAGAAGGCGGAGCTGGGTTGGTGGGGCATGGAGCTGGCGAAGCGGCTCGTTGCCAGCCAGAAGACGCCCGTTTTCATCATCAACGCCGCCGTCGGTGGCACGCGCATCGACCAACATCAGCGGAGTGCCACGGATCCCACCGACCTCACCACGATCTACGGGCGGATGCTCTGGCGCGTGCAGCAGGCGAAGCTGACCCACGGCATCCGTGGCATCCTCTGGCATCAGGGCGAGAATGACCAAGGCTCTGCCGGACCCTCGGGAGGATTTGGATGGGAAGCCTACCAACAGTATTTCATGGAAATGGCGGCGGCTTGGAAACAAGACTTCCCGAACCTGCGGAACTACTACGTTTTTCAGATCTGGCCAAACTCCTGCAGCATGGGTGGCGGCCAGGGTTCCGGCGACATGCTCCGCGAGAAACAGCGCACCCTGCCGCAGCTTTTCTCGCGCATGAGCATCATGTCCACTCTCGGTGTCCGCCCGCCCGGCGGTTGCCACTTTCCGCTCGTTGGCTGGGCCGAATTCGCGCGCCTGATCCAACCTGTCATCGAGCGCGACCACTACGGCAAAGTGCCCGCCGCACCCATCACCCCGCCCAATCTCCGCCAAGCCACCTATGCCGCGAAAGACACGATCACCCTGGAGTTCGATCAGCCCGTGCTCTGGGACGACGCGCTGGCAGGGCAGTTCTATCTGGACGGGGAGAAGGACAAGTTCGCCTCCGGCAGTGTGACGGGAAACCTGCTCACGCTGAAATTGAAGGAACCTTCCGCTGCGCGGAACATCACCTATCTCAAGGAAACCGCATGGAGTCAGCAAACCCTGCTCAATGGCGAGAACGGCATCGCCGCGCTGACCTTCTGCAATGTGCCGATCGCTGCCAAAAACTGACCATCCGACCGATCATCTTGAACCAACCGCTCCCATGAAAACCAATCGCAATCGAATCTTCCTTCTCGCCGCCCTTGCCTCACTCGCCCAACCGGCGCTGGCCGCGCCACCGAAACAGGCCGGCAAGAGTCCGGTCAAAGTCTTCATCCTCGCCGGCCAGTCGAACATGGAAGGCCAGGCGGTGGTTGATCTGACGGGGAAGGACTACAACGAAGGCCGCGGCACGCTCGCCACGCTGATCAAGGATCCGGCCAAGGGCGCGACGTTCAAGCACCTCATGGGGGCCGATGGGAAGTGGGCGGTGCGCGACGACGTGTGGGTGCGCTATCAGCGGGAAAAGGCGCCGCTGCTCGCCGGTCCGCTGGCCTGCGGGTTTTCGGTCTATGGCGATCCGCACCACTTCGGAGCGGAGTTGCAGTTCGGCCACGTGATGGGTGAGGCCCTGGCGAATCAAGTGCTTCTCATCAAAACGGCATGGGGTGGAAAAAGCCTGGACGTGGACTTCCGTCCGCCGGGTTCGGGTGGAACGGTCGGTCCGTATTACACGTTGATGATCTCGCAGATCCAGGATGCCTTGGCGAACTTGAAAACCGATTTCCCCGGCTATGATGGTCGTGGCTATGAACTCGCCGGCTTCGCCTGGTGGCACGGATGGAACGATTTCTGCGATGCCAAAATGGTGACGGCCTATGAGAAAAACATGGCCAATTTCATCAACGACGTGCGCAAGGACCTCAAAGCCCCGAAACTGCCGGTGGTAATCGGGGAGATGACCGGTCCCTGGCTGAAGGACGCCAAGGATTTGCCGCCCGCCGCAGTGTCAGTTAGAAAGGCGCAGGAAGATGCGGCGAGCAAACCCGGATTAAAAGGCTCGGTGCTCTTTGTGGAAACCCGTGACTTTGTGCGCAAGCCCGAGGATTCCCCGCACCCCGGCCACGGCCATCACGAATTCGGCAATGCGGAGACCTATTTCCTGGTCGGCGACGCCATGGCCAAGGGAATGCTCAAGCTCCTGCCGAAGTGAGGAATCATCCGGACACCATTTGATAGAAGCCAGAATATGCAGACAAACCACTTGATCCCGCTGGCCGCCATGGCCTTGATGGTCGGCGGCGCTTTCGCCGCGGAACCTCCCAAGACTCCGCCCGATCTAACCAAGGGTGAGACGGCCGGGGTTGACCGCAAGGGAACCTATAACCTGGGTGCCACCGGCATGCGCGGCTGGATCTACCTGAAACCGGCGACTCATTTCGACGGCTTGCAGGGCCGGACCACGGCTGCCAGCCGCCAGATTCTAGTCACCCACGTCGGCGCCAAATCGCCCGCGGACGGCGTGATGAAGGTGGACGACGTGATCCTCGGCACGGGCGGCAAGCCTTTCACCGACGACGCCCGCAAGGGCATCGCGGTTGCGATTCAGCAAGCGGAGAAGGAGGCGAACAAGGGTCTTCTGAAACTCAGCGTCTGGCGTGCCGGAAAAACCGAGGAAGTCGAACTGAAGCTGGCGGTCATGGGCACCTACTCCGCCACCGCGCCCTATGACTGCCCCAAGTCCAAGCGCATCCTCGAGGAAGCCTGCAAGGCTCTTGAAATGGAACCCCTGCGTGACAACTGGACCGGCGCCATCAGCGGCCTCGCCCTGATGGCGACCGGCAATCCCGAATATCTTCCCAAGGTCCGGGAATTCGCGCGCAAGATGGCTCCCGCCACGCTGAATCTTCGCAATGAGACCCGTGGATCGGCGTGGGAGATGGGATACCGGGTTGCTTTTCTAACGGAATATTACCTGCTGACCGGTGACAAGGAAGTGGCACACGCCATCCATGAATATACCACCTCGCTCGCCAGGGGGCAGGGCATGTATGGCACCTTCGGGCATGGTTTCGCCGCCCTCACTCCCGAGGGCAAACTTCACGGTTCGATTCCGCCCTACGGCCCGGTGAACATGGCCGGACTGCCGGCCAATCTCGCCATTGTGCTGGGAAAAAAATGTGGGGTGAAGGATCCCGAGGTGGATCCCGCCATCGCCCGCGCGGCCGGTTTCTTCGGTTACTTCGTGGACAAAGGCGCGATTCCTTACGGCGAGCACGAACCGTGGCCCTACCACGAGAACAACGGCAAGAATTCGCTGTCGGCCGTGTTGTTCTCGCTGCAGGGCAAGCCGAAGGAAGCGCAGTTTTTCGCCAAGATGGCCACCGCCGGTTTCCGCAGTCGTGAGTGCGGCCACACCGGCCAGGGATTCAGTTATCTGTGGAGCGCGCTGGGCGCCAACGTCGGCGGACCGGCCGCGGCGGCGGCCTTTTTCAAGGAGGCGTCATGGCATCTCGACCTGGTGCGGCGCTGCGATGGTGCATTCACCTATGACGGCGGCGAGCAATACGGCCCCGGCAAGACGGATGACGACACCTATTATGGCAAGAGCGGTTATTCGGGTCTCAGTCCAAACGCCACCTATGTCCTAACCTATTCGATGCCGCTGAAAAAACTCCACATCACCGGCAAGGACGCGAAGCCGGCGGACTGGCTCGGCACGAAGGAGGTGGCGGCTGCGATCACCTCCGGACGCTTCGATCTGGACCGCAAGGAGAAGAGCGCGAAGGAACTGGTGGCGGCGTTCGGCGATTGGTCGCCCATCGTCCGCGGCTGGGCGGCGGAGGAACTCGCCAGCCGTCCCGAGGCGAAGGCCATGGTGCCCCAGTTGATCGCGATGGCGGAAGGCAAGGATGCACCCTCCCGCCAAGGCGCCTGCGAGGCGTTGGGTTTCCTCAATTGCGTGGAGGCGTTACCGGTGATGATCCGCCTGCTTTCCCATGATGACCGTTGGCTGCGCTTCAAGGCGGCGCAGGCAATCAAGAAGATGGGAGCCTCGGCCACCCCGGCGATTCCTGAAATCCTCAAGGGGGTGGTTCAAACCGCCGAGCCGCTCCAGCCGATCAATTGGGCGGATCCAATCCAACTCACCCACGGCCAATTGGCCGCCGCGCTGTTTGCCGGCCCGATGACAAAATCGACCAAGGACGCCGATCGCAAGCTGCTCTATCCGGCGGTTCGCGCGATCGCCACGAATGCCGATGGCATGGCGAGAGCGAAGCTGCGGGGCTATTTCGAAAAGGAATTATCCTTGGAGGACGTGCAGGCGCTGGCACCGGACATCTATGCCGCCGTCAAAACCCCGAGTCCGGCGGATACGATGTTTGGCAACGAGATCCGCATGGGTGGATTCAAGGCCCTGACGAAATATCACTTCAAGGAAGGCATCGAAGCGGGTGTCATGTTCGCCAAAACCCAGGGCGGCCACGGCAGTCAGAAACGAACCGGCGAGATCATGAAGGAACTTGTCAGTTATGGCAAAGCGGCCCGCGTGGCGATTCCGGGCCTCAAGGATCTGATCGTTTTCTTCAATGCCGAGTGCGAGGCCGGGAGATTTCCCAAGGGTGCGCTCAATCAAATGAGAATCGACGCGGTTGAAGAGTCCATCCAAGCCATCGAGACCGCCACCACGCAGCCGGAGTTGCGCAGCATCGGGCCGGCCCGGAAATGAATCGGAGCACGGACCATCACCATCACAAGTTCACGAACCATCATCCCTTCAGGCAAATCATCAATTCATGAAACGCATTCCATCCACACTGCTCCTCCTCGCCACGCTTCACTTGGCACCCTGCGCCACCGCACAGGTCAAACCGGCGGCGGGCTTCACTCCCTATCAGGGCTGGCAACACTCCGGCGCGATCGCCATCCTCACCACGCCCGATGGCGCCGATCTGCCGGCCTCGGCGGCGGAAACCGACGTCCCGGTGTTGGTGCGCCTGGACAAAGACTTCTTCGATTTCAAACAGGCGAATCCGCTGGGGGACGACATCCGTTTTTCCAGCAGCACGGGCGTGTCGCTGGCCTATCAAGTGGAGGAATGGGATGCCGCGAAAGGAACGGCCGGCATTTGGGTCCGCATACCAAAGATCACCGGCAACGCGCTGCAGGCCATCCGGATTCATTGGGGGAAGTCCGGCGCCGCCAGCGAGTCGAATGGCAAGGCTGTGTTCAACGAAGCGAACGGATACCTGAGCGTCTGGCACATGACCGATCCGGTGAAGGATGAGGTCGGAACCCTGGAGTCGAAGGACGCCGGAACGAGCTCCACGGTGGGGATGGTCGGTCCGGCCCGGCATTTTCCGGGCAAGCTGGGAATCAATTGCGGCGAAACCATTCCGAACTATCCTGTCGGGGCCAGCCCGCATTCGACGGAAATCTGGTATCGGGCCGCGGTGCCCAATGCCACGGTGATGGGCTGGGGCAAGGAAGGCGGATCGGCGGGAAAAATCAGAATGATGCAGCAGAGCCCGCCGCATATCTATATCGACAGTGATGGTGGCAGCTTTCACAGCAAGAGCGTGCTTCCCTTGGGGGAGTGGGTCCAAGTCGTCCACACTTACAACGGCGAGACCGGCCAGATCTATGTGAATGGAAAACTCGATGTCCCGGAGCCTGTCAAGACGACGATGAAGATCGTGACTCCCGCCCGCCTGTGGATCGGCGGATGGTATAACAACTACGACTTTGTCGGTGATATCGATGAGATGCGGATGTCCAAGGTGGCGCGCTCGGCGGACTGGGTGAAACTTCAGTATGAAAACCAGAAGCCGATGCAAACCCTGGTGGGGCCGGTGGTTCAGTCCGGAAATGCATTCGGTGTGTCGCAAGCGAAGCTCATCGTTCCGGAGGGCAGGACAGTGACCATTAACGCGCAAGCGGGCGGGGCCATCAAGGTCTATTGGGTCCTCAAGAGCGATGGCGCGGAAACCCTGATGGCTGCGGATCGCTTCGCCTTTGATTTCGATGCGGGTCGTGTCACGGGTGACAAGAGCGCGACATTGCAGTTCAAGGCGGTGTATCCCAAAGAAGTGAAAACCAAGGATATCGCGATCTCGATCAAAGAGGATATTCAGGAACCGGTATTCACCCTCACGGCACCAGCGGCGTGGGATGGACGTGCCACCACTGAAGTGGTGCCACAGATGACGAACCTGAGTGCGATGAAGGCAAAGGGGGCGGGGGACCTGAAAATCGAGTGGAGTGTTTCGCCTTTCGCGGTGATCAAGGAAATCGCGCCCGGAAAACTCATCCTCAAGCGCTCGCAGAACAGCGGCAAGCTCACAGTGACCGCGACCATCAGCAACGGCGGCAAGCCGGTCTCGCAAAGCGCGACCATCGCCGTCACCGAACCGCAAAGCGACCCGTGGGTGGCGCGCGTGCCGGAAAAAGACGAGAAGCCGCAGGACGGCCAGTTCTATGCTCGGGACGACAAGAACGATGGAACGCTCTATTACAATGGCACGCTGGCCGAAGCCGCCGACTCGGTGTTTCTCAAACTCTACGCCGACGACAAACTCATCAAAACCGAAAGTGCCAAACCCGCGGCGGACAAGTCCTACACTCTGGCGGCCAAACTCAAGCCCGGCCTCATCAAATACAAGGTGGAGTTCGGCACCAAGACCGGCGGCAAGGACACCGTGCTGCAAACCGTGAATGACCTCGTTTGTGGCGATGCCTACATCATCGAAGGCCAGTCCAACGCGCTGGCGACCGATACCGGCGAGAAATCCCCGCCGGACACCAACGAGTGGATCCGCAGTTATGGACGTGCGCCCGGAAATCCCAAGGACCCGGTCGGCAACCTTTGGTGCCGGCCGGTCTGGAAGGCCGAGAAAGGCGAATTGGCGGAACTCGGATGGTGGGGCATGGACTTGGCGAAACGTCTGCTAGAAAGCCAGAAGATGCCCGTGTTCATCATCAATGCCGCCGTCGGCGGAACCCGCATCGACCAGCATCAGCGCAGTGCCGCCGATCCAACCGATCTCACCACGATTTACGGGAGAATGTTATGGCGCGTGCGGCAGGCGAAGCTGACCCATGGCATTCGCGGCATCCTGTGGCATCAGGGGGAAAGCGACCAGGGTACCGATGGCCCGTCGGGCGGTTACGGGTGGGAGGCCTATCAACAATATTTTGTGGAGATGTCCGCCGGGTGGAAACAAGACTTTCCTAACGTAAGTCACTACTACACGTTCCAGATCTGGCCGAACTCATGCAGCATGGGCGGTGGCGGCGGCTCGGGCGACCGGCTGCGCGAGAAACAGCGGACCCTGCCGGAGCTTTATTCCAACATGAGCGTCTTGTCCACGCTCGGCATTCGCCCGGCCGGACCCTGCCACTATCCGTTGGTCGGGTGGTCGGAGTTCGCGAGACTGATCCAGCCGCTCATCGAGAGGGACAATTACGGCAAGGTGCCCGCCGACTCCATCACTCCGCCCAATCTCAAGCGGGCCTCTTATGCCTCGAAGGACACGATCGTCCTCGAGTTCGACCAACCGGTCGTGTGGCTGGATGCGCTTGCGGGGCAGTTTTATTTGGACGGGGAAAAGGACAAGATCGCCGCGGGAAAAGTGACAGGGAACGTGCTCACTCTCAAATTGAAGGATGCGTCCGAGGCGAAGAAAATCACTTATCTCAAGGAGATCGCGTGGAGCCAGGAGACGCTGCTCATCGGCGCGAACGGCATCGCCGCGCTCACCTTCTGCGAGGTGCCGATTTTGTCCGCCGCGCGCTGAACCGGATTTGCGTCATGCTCACCGTTTATATCTACCAGAAATGCAGCACCTGCCGTGACGCGCTCCGTTGGCTGGAAGGCCATGGCATCGCCCACCAGGTGAAGGCGATCCGGGAAACCCCGCCCACTCCCGCCGAGCTACGGAGCGCGCTCACACGGATGGGCGGCGATTTCCGGAAACTCTTCAACACCTCCGGCATCGACTACCGCGCCCTCGGTCTCAAGGACCAGTTGCCGAGGATGGACGAGACCGGGGCGATCGAACGGCTTGCACAAAACGGCAATCTGGTGAAGCGCCCCTTCCTGATTGGCGAGGGCAAGGCACTCGCCGGATTCAAACCCGACGTCTGGGAGAAAACCCTGCTTCACGGCTGAAAACCCATGGATTTCATCCAGAACATCCGGTGGCGTCCGGGCATCGGCGATCCGTCATTCATGGGTTGGCTAACAGTGGCCGCGTATGCGGGTGCGGCGTTCACCGCCTGGATTGCCGCGCGCAGGACCAGCAGGGCTCCCGGCACGGTGGGAGGAAGCCGTGGCACTTGGATTCTGGTGACGATTCTCATGGTCCTCCTGTGCCTTAACAAACAGCTCGATCTGCAATCGCTGGCGACCGACATTGGCCGCGTGTTCGCATGGGAACAGGGATGGTATCGGGAACGGAGGCAGTTCCAAAAATGGTTCGTGCTGGGTGCCCTCGGCGCATCGTTTCTGCTTACCGCGGTCCTTCTCGTTAGTTTCCGGAGCTTTTGGAAACGGCATTTTCTGCTGGCCGCGGGGTTGGTGTTTCTGCTCACCTTCATCGTTGTCCGCGCCATTTCCTTCCATCACTTCGATGCATTGCTCAAATCCCAGGTGGCGGGGGTGAAAATGAATTGGTTTCTCGAACTCACCGGCATCGCCCTGATCTGGCTGGCCGCCATTCTGGATTATCGCAATCCCAAGCGCGCGCCCAAGCCTCCTTGGTAAGCCGCCCGCTGAAAAATAAATCAACTTTTCTTCAGGCTACCCCGCCATTTGTCCCACCCCCCGTGGCATGATGACGGGGTTATGAATCCAAACCTCACCGAAATCGCCTTTATTCTCGATCGCTCCGGTTCCATGGAATCGTTGCTCAAGCCCGCCATCAGGGGCTTCAACCGCCTGCTCCGCGAACAACAACAGGAGTCCGGCAGCGCGCGTTTCACCCTGGTGCTCTTCGACGATGCCTACGAGGTTCCGGTCCAATCCCTGCCGATCGCGGAAGTCGTCGAACTCGATACCACCACCTTCGTGCCCCGCGGTTCCACCGCATTGCTGGATGCCATCGGTCGCACGATCGACGAACTCGGCGCGAAACTGGCGGCCGTTCCGGAGGCCAAGCGCCCCGGGCAGGTGATTGTCGCCATCCTAACCGACGGCATGGAAAACGCCTCGACGCGTTTCACCTGGCAAGACATCTCCAAACGCATCCGCCATCAGACGGACCAGAATGAATGGAAGTTCCTGTTTCTCGCTGCGAATCAGGACGCCATCGCCACTGCGGGCCGGATGAGCATCCATGCCGCGGATTCGTCGAATTTTGCGATGGATGCGGTTTCCTACGGGGCGGTGAACGATGCGCTCAATCGGAAGATGAAGGCCATCCGGCGGATAAAACAGGGACTCACCGATGCCGCCACCGTGTATGACGCCGCGGCTCCCATGGAATCGCTGCGCGAGGAGGAGGAAGGCATGGAACGCTGAGGATTTCCCCCCAAACATTTCCCCGCACTGCGGAGCTACCCGCCGGACGTGAGTGCCTCCGGTCCGTGCTCATGACTGGCGCAGTGCGGGGATTCGCGTTCTCCGCCGTCTGGCAGGCAGAGCCCGCCTGCCCGCCGCTTGGCAATCACTGCGCATCCATTCGCGCCGGGTGGGAGCGTCCTTGCCACATGCGTGCCGAAGCGCCTCAAACCCGGCAAACCATGATTCCCATCGCCACCCCTCAATCGCTGCGTCAAAGCCCTGCTTCCGCGGGATTTTTTTGGCAACTACGGCGGTGTGTTTGTTGCTCCCGAACTTGAGGCACCGCTGGCCGAAGTCCGGCAAGCCTGCGAAATCGGCGCCGGCCAGCACGGTGTCGCGCTCGCCACCGCCGCCGCCTATCTCCAAGACCCGGTGAACCAGATCTACTGCATTGGTTCGGTGGTCGGGCCGCGCCCGTTCACTCAATCGCCAGCGGGCTCGACTAACGGTATTTGGTTTGCGCGGAACGCATGCCGAATAGACCGGAGTTGATTTACCATCAGATTCTGAAACGCCAATTGCACCGGCAAAGGCATCCATTGCGTAAATTACCAGGTCTCCTTTGCGGATTCCTTGATAGCCGTGCTCTTTGATCGCATTGGTAAACCCATCCGTTCGACGGTTGGTGCGGAGCGTGACCTGTCCGTCTCTGAATGCGGTCACGACGCCATCTTCTGGACGCACCTGACGATCCATTTTGAGAAATAGCCATTTCCCTTTCTCCACCTCCCAATGCTCCGGAACCTCACCGAGCCATTCGATTCCGGAGTCCTTGTAGCGTTTGTATTTCGGGAAGGTTGTCATTTAGAAAGAGAGAAGGAGCTGGCATGATCATCCCGGAGGGATTCCATCCTGTAGCCGGTGGTTGAGCGAGGCACGAGCGACACCACCGGACCACGAATCGCCAAGGAATCCGCATCCCGGAGGGATGCCATCGGGTAGCGGCAGGCGGAGAATCGATAGCACCCCTGCCGGGGTGCGGATTTAGGGGGGCACGGGGTCCGGTGGTGTCGCTGCGCTCAACCACCGGCTACCCCATGTGATGCCTCCGGCATCCAGACGACGGGAGGAGGTGGCGGGGATGGAGAATGGTTCGATCACAAACAGCAATTCTTGTATTTTTTCCCACTGCCGCAGGGACAGGAGGCGTTGCGGGTGATTTTGGCGGGCATCTGGATGACGTTGTCGGGCTTGGTGGTTTTTCTGATGAGACGATAGTTTTCCTTGAGCATGGATATCCACTTTGGGTCCATGAGGTGCTTGACTAAGAGGAGGATGC
Organism: Prosthecobacter debontii; assembly: GCA_945869465.1. Taxonomy (GTDB): domain Bacteria; phylum Verrucomicrobiota; class Verrucomicrobiia; order Verrucomicrobiales; family Akkermansiaceae; genus Luteolibacter. The sequence continues at coordinate 3,309 of CAMBPB010000051.1, read as the reverse complement.
CTTGTGGGGAAACGAGGTCTGGGCTGGAGGGATCGATGCTCGCACCACTCATCTCTTTGGCCAACTCGACATCCCTAGTGGAGCCAAGCCAGCGGAGGTAGAATTTTGGACTCTCCCAACCGAAGTTGACGATGGATACGAGTTTCTCGTCATGGAAGATCTGAATGATGGTTTTCCGGCAGTCGCAGGTGTTGTCGGTGCAATAGGTGTCTAGAAATGTGTATTCTCCGTCCGGCAGATAGGGGTCGGCGGCGAGGACGACGGATCGAATTTGGCATTCGGGACCGAGGATTTCTCCGGCAGGGATGAATGGATAGAGCATGGTTGGAACGGGCTAGGCAGCAAACGGAAGTGACATGTCATGATCATCCCGGAGGGATGAAATCCTGTAGCCGGTGGTCGAGCGAAGCGCCACCACCGGACGGGTAAGGTCCGCGGAAATCAATCGAGATAGCGCTCGTCGTATTCCACGCCGGACTTTCTGAGGAATCCGATCAATTCTTCGCGGAATGATTTCACCCGGTGATGTTCTTCCTGATTGGCGATGTATTGTTTCACCGATTCCCGCGCCGACGCGCTGACGGTGAAGGCGGCGTAGCCTTCTTGCCATTGGAAGGATGGCAGATGGGAATCGCGGATCCATGAGGAGGAGGATTTTTTCAATTCCCGCATCAAATCGGAGAGGCAATGGGTGGATTTGAGGGAAACAAGAAGATGGATGTGATCCGCAACACCACCGACGCCCTGTGGCTGTGCGTCGAGGCCTTTGACGATTCCGCCGAGATAGGAGTGGAGTTCGGCGCGCCAAGGGGCGGCGATCATCGGTTCCCGGTTCTTGGTGGCGAATATCAGGTGGTAATGGAGAGAGGTGTGGGTGGAGGGCATGACGGGCAATGGCTGGCACTCCTGCCGGGGTGCGGAACTCGGGGGGACGGCGGTCCGGTGGTGTCGCGCCTGTGGCGCTCATGCCGGCCTCGTCCTTCTGGAACTTCAGCTCAGCCAGCACGGCTTCCTTGGTGTCCTCCAGTAGGCAGTCGATCCGGCGGAGGACGAACATCGGCAGGATGACATCGCGGTATTTCCCGCGGACGAAGACGTCACGGAGGCAGTCGTCCGCGATGGACCAGATGAACGAGACGATTTTGTTGTGGGTGGCGTGATCCATTGGGAAAGCTACAAGGTGATGGGAGGCAGGGTATTTCTGCAAGGCTGGAAAACTGAAACGGGGACGATGCGCCGAAGTGGGGAATCAACGTCATGCGGGGCAGGCTAACCGTCTGGCCGAGCGATAAAAGGACGAATTCGTCAGCAGTGAATTGAGGAAGTGGCGTCCAAGAAGTGCGAGGTCATTTGCGGCGAACCGACGCGGAGGCAAATCGACTGATGATTCGGGTATTGCCAATCATTTCGGGTTTGCCAAGTATTGAGTTGCCGCCATGCACGAGCACGCGCCCATCACTCCGCCCTCCGCCCGGCCTGGCAAGGCAAGGGTGCAGCGTGCGAGATCGTTGCCATCGGCGCGGCGGTTTCGCGTCGCGGTGATGTTCTCGGCGTTGCACTATCTCGGGCTGATAGCGTCGTTCACTGCCCTGGTGGGTTTTCTGATGCGGCCGGGCGAGGCGGCGACGTGGATCCTGGTGGGCGGGATGATTTTCAGCGCCTTCACCTGGCTGATCGCGTTGTTCCGACGCCGCTCGACTCACTGCCCATTGTGCAAAGGCACCCCGCTGATCAACACCGGTGCCCGCACCCACGTCCGTGCCCAACGGATGTTTCCTTTCAACCACGGCGTCAGTGCGATGCTGGCGATTTTGGCCACGCACAAGTTCCGCTGCATGTATTGCGGCTCGGACTATGACTTGCTCAAACCATCGACCCGGCTGCTCTACGGCGACAGCGAACCGACGGTGCCCGCTGTCTCCCAAGTTCACGGCAACCGGAGCTGAGCGTGTCGTTCGGCCATCGGCCGCGCCACTTCGGGAACGAGTTCGTGCCAGCGGGTGTCGTTGGCAAGGATCATCCGGCAGACATCGCGGCCGGTGTAGGCGAGCAGGGATTCGTCGCCGCAGGCGACGCCGTGGATGCGTCCGTTCTCCACGAAGTGCTGATAGATATGCACGCAGTTTTCCGGCGCGCGGAATGTCCCGGCGGTCACCAACTCGCCGGTTTTGCGGTTTTTCCACGGGAAGACCCGCAGCGTCACTCCCTCCTTGAACAGGCGGCCGAACGATTCAAGCAATCCACCTGCCAGATTAACCGACCACTTGGCTTTGAAGAGTTCATTGAGCAGGCCGATACTGAGTACGATGCCGACCGGCTTGTTGGTGCAGCGGTTGAGAAACGCGGCGATGCGGTGGAACTCCGCGCAACGCGACACCAGCACGGTTTTGCCGAGCGACTGGAGGGCGTCCGAGCGGTCGATGAAATCCACGGGATCGATGCCGGGGCCGCGCAGCAGGTTGGCCATCGAGATTTCGCACAGTTCGATGGCTGAATCGCGGTCTTCATCCGCGAGCGACTGGACGAAGCTGGTGCGGGCTTGTTCGAGCATCGCGAGATGCAGGTTCATCACCGGATTGAAACTGCCGCGCAGCAGCAGCACCGGATGGCGGTAGAGCGCTTCGGCGGGTTGCACGACCTCGCCGTTAGGCAGGAACATGGTCGCGTCGGTTAGGCCACTTTCGACAAGTTGTAGGGCGCACAACCGGTTGTCGAAAAACCCGTAGCTGTGGCCGGTGAATTTCAGCAGGTCCACTTCCACCCGCGAGGTTGTTAGATTGTCGAGCAGCGATTCGACGAATCTCCGGAGGTGGCCGCGGTGGCGGAATGCCGAGTGGATCAGATTTACCCCGATGATGCCAAGCGCCTCCATCTGATCGATCGTGCGGTGGTCCAGCAATCGAACGTGTAGGACGATGTCGGACGGGGGATCGCCGGGTTTCAGCTGGAAGCGGATGCCCAGCCAGCCGTGGTATTCGCCGCTGTCCTTGTAGCCGCGGGCGCGGACGGTGTTGCAGAACGAAAAAAACGTGGTGTCCTTGCCGCGTTTGGGACCGAGACGTTCGAGCAGGATGGCGTTTTCGCGATCGAGCATGGCGGCCAGCCGGCTGGCCGAGACGTAGCGAGTGGTGCGGCCGTAGATGGCGTCACTCATGGTCATGTCATAGGCGGAGATGGTTTTAGCCACCAGCCCGGCGGCGCCGGAGACGCGGAAAAACCAGTTGGCGGTTTCCTGGCCGGCCCCGATTTCCGCAAACGTGCCGTAAATCCGGGGGTCGAGATTGAGCTCAAGGGCCTTGTCGTAAGTGG
>CAMBPB010000050.1 GCA_945869465.1 Prosthecobacter debontii | reverse complement strand
AGACCTTGAAATGTCCGGTGGTTTCCGCCTCTCAACTCAATGACCAAGGCCAGACGCGGGAATCCCGGAGCATTGAACAGGATGCCGACGTGTTGCTCTTCATCGCCGAGGATGGAATCAAGATCGGAAAGAACCGCAACGGGCAACGCAACAACGTGCTTCCCCTTTTCCTCAACGGCGCATTGCAACGCTTCACCCTAACCAAGCCATGACCGATCCACATCAACCGCAGGCCGGAACCGTTCGCTTGCTCCTATCCGAACGGGCAAGCCAAGCTCTCACCGATGCCGGCCACGAATGCTTCATCGTAGCTCACCGAGTGATGCGCGGCACCGAGGAACCCGAGACAATGGGCCGCTGGGCGCTTCACCTAATTCCCTGCTCACTGAAAGACGCTCAGGCCGCTTGCAACGTCGCCTTGGGCAGTCACATCGCCAAACCGATCACCGAGCGTCAGAAGCTAGCAAGGATTGCGAAATAGATGGTATCCATGTCCATGAGCACGCCTACCCCCCCTTAAGGAATCTATTCTAGGGGCGTCAAAAGGCAGGTTTGGTGCCGGTGCGATCAATATCTACGCCAGTTCCGAAAATTTCAACTTATCTCCCAGAATCGCCATGACCAAACCAAAATCGAAACCATCAAAGCCAATCGCCGTCGTGGCGCTGGAAGTCGCTGCCAATCAGAAAGCCGCGTCCGCATCCTGGGGCGTGCCGCTAGCCATCCTCAAAGCCGCCAAGGCTGCCGGTTGTCCCGCTTTCTCGCCGAGCGGCCGCATCAACCGCACGGGGTTCTTCGAATGGCTGAAAAGTCATGAAGGGGAGGCCGGACAAGCCGTTGCTCTCGACCTTGCAAAAGCGGACCGACAGGAATTGGACAATGAGAAGATTCGAGCCCAGATTCGTTTATTGAGATCGCGCGATGAGCGTGAGAACCGCACCCTAATCACCATGGCGGAGGCCCGGTCCGAATGGGCAAGGTGCATCGCCATCGCGCAGGATGAATTCCGCGCCCTGATGGACCCGGACCACTACCGGGTTGCATGTATCCGCTGGAAGTCACGTTGCGGGGAAGTTTTGCCAGACGAGAATTAGCTCCATGGAGACATCGCAAACAGCCATCACCATCGACCGCCCGCCGCCCAGATATTAGGCGAGGCTAAGATATTCAGCCCGAGCTAAGGTTTGCCGTCTGGGGCGGTGGGAGCTGTCTCGTTCCTTGCCATCCTCAGACCGCGCTGTCATCCTCCCGGCACAGTGACCGGAGATCACCGCGAGCGGGCGGGACAAAAATAAATTGAAGCCCGACGCCGAGAAAAAATCGACATGGCATCAAGGTGGCACTTTTTCCGTTAGCAAAACGTAACTCGTTGATTTTCAATTTCGGATCGCACCATTCGTAATGAGCAGGTCGTCGGTTCGAATCCGACCAGCGGCTCTCTTTGAATATCAAAGGGTTGGGGCGGTAAAAAAACTAGCATAAAGAGCAGCGGTGCCCTTAAACTGCCCTTAAATCAAACTCGCCGGGTGGCCTCCCCCATCGCCCGGAAAGTTCGGCGACACGGTCGAGGGTGACGGCGGGCTTTAAGACGCCCATGGACTACTCAAGTTTCCTTCCCTGCCCGCCATGGATTAAGTTCGCCATCCTTGCCCCGACATGGCCCACAGTTCGTGATTTCCTCATCAGAAGCAAACCCAAGTGACCGGCTCTCTCGGTGGTGATCGCCGCCGGAGGGAAGCCTCATCACGAACCTCGTGAAAATTCCCGCGGTTGTTGCCATCCATAGCCCATGCCTACTCCCGACCCACTTTTCACCCGCCGTGACGCCCTGAAGTCCGGCGTCGTCGCCGCGGCCGCGCTCACCACGGCCGCCGCAATTCCCGGAACCGCCAGCGCGGCCGAGGCTCCGCAACCTGCCGATCCTCGCCGCGCTTCTCCGAAGCGTTACGACATGAAGAAGTCCATCAACCTCTGGGCGTTCCCCTACCCGGAACGCATGAACCTCCGCGAGTGCCTGCAGCTCGCAAAGGATGCGGGCTTCGACGCCATCGAGCTGAACTACGACCTCGACAACGATCTCTCCCCGAAGTTTGGCACCAAGGACTACGAAAAGATCCGTAAGATGGCCGACGAGATCGGCATCGCCATCAGCGGCCTGTGCTCATTCCTTTTCTGGCCCTATCCACTCTCCAGCAACGACCCGGCGAAACGCGAGCGCGGCATCGAACTCGCCGGCAAAATCGCCCAAGCCGCTCACGACCTTGGCGTGCAGAATGTCCTCGTCGTCCCCGGCGCTGTCCACATCCCGTGGCGCACCGACCACCAACCCGTCCCTAACGACATCTGCGACAAGCGCGCCCGCGAAGCCGTTGCCCGCCTGCTCCCGCAGGCCGAGAAGCTCAATGTCTTCCTGAACATCGAGAACATCTTCTTCAACGGCTACCTGATGACCCCGATGGAGATGAACGCCTTCGTGGACAGCTTCAGCAGCCCGCACGTCCGCGTTCATTTCGACACCGGCAACATCTCCATGTTTCAGCACGCCGAGCACTGGGTGCCCATCCTCGGCAAGCGCATCCAGAACATACACTTCAAGGAATACACCAAGAAAGGCACCGACTACTCGCTCGAAACCTTCCGCCCGCTGCTCGACGGCACCACGAACTGGCCCGCCGTCATGGACGCGCTCGACGCCACTGGCTACCGCGGCTATCTGACCTTCGAGTATTTCCATCCCTACCTGCACTACCCCGAGGCGCTCGTTTACCAAACCTCCGACTCGCTGAACCGGATGCTCGGGCGCAAAGTCTGAACCGCGAGGCGACGGCGCCGAGCTTTTCATTTCCATTCATTCACCTCTGCAATTCACGACCCATGCTCGCGGATTTCAGCACCGGAGATCCATCCAATGGAGACATCACCCATTCCGCCGACTATCGGGAAGGTGTGGCAACCATCAGTCAGCGGAAACATCTCCCGCCGAGGGCAGGCGACAGATGAGTAAACAGTGAAAAAACCAGGTCCTCAAACCGCCACGAAACCAGCGGTGCCGCGGGTCTCAGCAATCTCCTGAATTCTCAAATCAAACCCGCACGCACCTCCGCCGGCGAGACCTTGGGCGGCACGGCCTGGGTCGAGATGCCGGCGTAAAAGCTGAGATCCTTCCCGAACTCGCGAAACAACCGGCCTCAATCCAGCACCTCGGGCGGCACCGGATTGAGGCATGTGAGTGCGATGTCCACAAGATCTGGCAGAATCGACCGGATGTCGCCGTCGGAGTGGAGAATCACCGGCAGGCGATCGACCTCTTCCCGCCACAAGGCGCGGCGCACGCGTTCTTTCGGAGTGAGTGGCAGAGTCATGGTCTGCGGATGATGTGCGGGGTCTTCTGGATTCTACCACAAAAATCCAGGCAGAATGTAATCGGGCCAGGTCGCGTGACTCTGATAGAGGGCCTCGCGCCCGGCATCGCACAGGCCATCCAGAATTCCGGTGGTCACCAGCGCGGAATGCAGCCCGGCCCGGCGGGCTCCGGCGATATCGTGTTCGATGCTGTCGCCCAGGCAGATCACGCGGCTCGGTTCGGGATTGCCGGCCGCCTGCAACGCCACGCGATAGATGTCGGCAAAGGGCTTGCCAATGAAATGCACCGTCCCGCCGAGTTCCTGATAGATCGCGGCAATCCGTCCGGCCCCGAAGCGCGGACCCGCCGGAGTCAGCATGATCGTGTCGGGATTGGTACACAGGCAGGGAACGTTGCGGCGCGCCGCCGGTTCCAGCAGTCTCTGATAGTGATCGAGGTCGAAGCGGTCGCTCTCGCTGCCGGCAATCAGCACGATATCGGCCAGCGCGCCATCGGTGCAGGGTTCGAGCGCCAGCCCGGTCAGCGGAGACAGGTCGTTGTCGCGGCTCACCAGCAGGCAGCGTGTTCTGCCCTCGGCCAGCCAAGTCCGGTCCTCCGCCATCATTCGCCAGGCGACCTCGCCGGATGTTAGGAACAGATCCCAGCTTCCTTCGGCAAAACCGAGAGCGGCGAAACGGGTGTCGTTTTCCGCCGATCGCTTGCCGGAGTTGGATAGGATAATGAGATGTTTTCCAAGCGCCTTGAGCCGGCTCAGGGCTTGCGGCGCACCGGGATAGGGACCGCTTGCGTCCCGCAACACTCCGAACTGGTCGATTAGAAAAACATCGTGATCAGCCACGAGTTCAGAGAGGCCCGGGATCGCCTTGGGACGGTGTGGGGATGATTGGGTCATCGGCTCTTCCCCGCCCCGGTTGAAAAGGCTCCAAGGGCGAGAAGAGCGGTGCCTGCCGCCGCCTCTTCGGAGCGGGCCGCGGGAAACGGCACGGTCATCCGCCGCTGCCGGATCCAGCTCCAGGCCGGATTTCCCGCGCCGCCGCCCACCGTGCGGATGCTGGTGAGAGCGGGAGCGCCCAGCCCGCCGAGCCGCTGATAGGCCAGCGCCTCGATCCCGGCCATGCCTTCCAACAGGGCCTGCAGAAAACGATGATCGTGCGCCGGCCGGGGTTCCATGCGCGGATTTAGGTTAGGATCATTGATCGGGAATCGTTCGCCGGGTTTCAATAGCGGATAGAAATCGAGTCCCGGATCGGTCCCGGGATCGATAAGCGCGGTGAGCTCGGCCAGCCGCGCGTCGTCGAAGAAATGCCTGAGCACGTTGCCGCCGGTGTTGGATGCGCCGCCCGCCAGCCACATGTCGCCGATGCGGTGGCTGTAGAGGCCAAACTCCGGGGCAAACAGCGGCTCGCGGGACAGGATTTTCACGGTCAGCGTCGAACCAAGCGCCGTCACCGCCTCACCGGGCCGACTGGCGCCGGTGGCCAGAAACGATGCGCAGCCATCGGTGGTGCCCGCCATGACGGCGGCGCTTTCCGTTAGTCCGAAGCGCCTCGCGGCGGCGGGGCCAACCGCCGCCATGCGGGCACCGGCAGGCAGCACGCGCGGCAGCAATCCGGGTTTCATGCCGGTCTCCGCGATCCAACCCGGCCACTCGCGTTTCACCGGATCGTAGCCGGATTTCAGCGCGTTGTTTTCATCCGATAGATCAAAACGGCCGCTCAGTTGACCGGCGATCCAGTCCGCCTGATGCACGACCCGTGACACGCCGGGCAGGCGGGAAAACACCATGGCCTTGGCCAAACCGGACGTTGCGCCGTGGGCCGCACTCGCGCGCGGGGCAAGCCGCGCAATGACCGCCAGAATGTCGGCGTCCGCCACCGCATCGTTATACATCAGCGGTTCGGCCAGAGGGCGGCCGTCTGCATCAACGGCCAGCACCGTACCGGAGGTGCCATCGACACACAGGCTGGAAACTTCCGCGCGATCGACTTCTTCTAACACGATTTCAAGAGTCCGTTCGAAGGCGATCCGCCAACCTTCGGGATCCCGGTGGTCGTTAGTGATATCGGCAAGCCGGGTGGCCGCGTTGGCGGCGATCCGGCCGGAGGGATCCATGGCCACGGCACGCACTCCCGAAGTGCCGACATCAATGCCGATGGCGAGGCCGCGGTCCGTCATGGCGACACCGCCTGACCACCCTGGTTGAGGGTTTGGCGGTATTTTTCCGCATCCCAACCCAGCAGTTCCGCATGCTCGTCAGCGGTGAGCGCCCGCAGCCCGGTGCCGGGGGGAATGCGGCTCGTGACATCCGCCAGGCAGCGGGCCATGGCCAGGGCACCGGCGCTGGCGTTGCGCGCCACAAGCACGCCCTTGCCCGGAAAAACCAACAATGGGCAGGTGGTCCGGCCCGGCGAACCCACGGCTTGTTCCACGTCCCGCGCGGTTTCTCCGGGGAGCGCAATGAGGCTGCCCGATCCGAGAAAGATCACATGATCGGGATACAAGCTGCCTTCGGCGGCACACCTGCAACTTGAGGGATCCGTGCCGATGCCGTGCAGCGCCGGATCGTTAGGAAGTTGATAGCCCGAGTCCAGCGCCAGGCGCTCCAACCCGGCCAGATCCGCATCCGGAGCGTGGCGCGGACTGGTTCTCAGCGTGCTTGTGACCTGTTCCAGAAGTTGTTCGGCACCGGCAACACAATCCGCGGCGACCACCAATCCGTGATTGCCCAGCACCAGCACATCAGTGCCACCGTCCAAGCGGGCGGCGATGGCGCGAGCGAGTGGCAATCCCGGCCGGGCATAAGGGATGAAGGCATACCGGAACCCTGCCAGCCGATCGCGGACCAGCCTCTCGGCCTGCTGCGCGACAGCCAAGGCAATGGTTTCTACGCAATGGACATGAATGACGATCTTGTGTGGCATCAACGCGTGAACGGTGGTCTCGATCGAGGGCCGCAAACCCGCCGGATTGAGTGATTCGCGCACGAAGTGCTGGGCCTTTTCGGCAAGGGGATCGCCGCGCTCCAAGGCGCCGAGAAGCGAGTCCAGCGCCACCGGCACCATGATGTCCTGATGCCGGGCATTCATCAGCCACAGCCCCGAGGCTTTGATCCAGAGCGTGTTTTCCTCCTTGATAGAGGTGTTGCCACCCGCGCCCTGCACCCATGCGGGATTGGCACCCACGCGGGCGGACAGGTCAAGCAACGCTTCGAATTCCGGATTGTTGGGGATCACTTTCATGGTCATGGGAAAGGTTGCCATTGAGGCTGCCGGCGTTTGCCTGTCAAGCCAAACGCCGGCACCATGGGAAACGACAAACCATCGCTGGCTCCCGCGCACCCTGACTCAACTGTTCCAAGTGCCGCAACGAATTACAATGTGATGCCCGGATCCGTTCAAACATGCCACGGCGCGCGGCGGGCACGGCTGCGCATGAGGTTGGCGGCATCGTCATTGATGAACGACTCGGTGGCCGGATCGAAGTTCACCTTGCGTTTCAACCGCCATCCGATCGAGGCGGCATGCGAGACGATGTGACCCCGGCGGGTCACGTCGGCATTTGCGGCCGGCTTCTCGCGCGACTTGACGCAGTCGAGGAAATTGCGGACGTGTTGGGTGGGATCGGTCCCTGCCGCTTGGGGCGGGCTTCCAGTTAGAAGCGCGGGATTGGATGCGGCCAGCTTGCCGCTATCCGCGGCCTCCACCCAGCCTTCGTCGCCCTCGAAACGCACCGGACAAGTCCCTGGAACCACCCAGTTGCCTTCGCCACTGAACCCGGCGAGGCGCATGACGAGTTTGACGCCGCTGGCGTAACGGGCGTGGATGGTTTCCCCTTCGGCTTCGAATTCGATCGGGGTGGTGTGGTCCGCACTGGCGGCCCACTGGCAGATATCGACGGTGTGCGCGCCCCATTCAGGCAAGGCCGCTCCGCCATGGAAATCGTAGTAGCCGCGCCAACGTCCCTGCACGTAGCTCTTGTTGTAAGGCCTCCACGGTGCCGGACCTAACCAGCGGTCCCAGTCAACCACCTCAACCGCGGGCTCGGGCTGGGCGGGCAGCCAGACGAAACTCTCTTCGAGGCGAAGAATCGAGGCATGGACGGTGTGAATCTTGCCGAGCCGGCCACTGCGGGCGAGTTCCGCCGCGAAGCGAAAATTATCGACGTTGCGCCGCTGGGTGCCGGCTTGGAACACCCGCCCGTAACGGTTCACGGCATCGGACAATTCCTGGCTCTCGCAGATGGTCATGCTACAGGGTTTCTCACAATAAACGTCCTTGCCCGCCTTGCAGGCGAGAATGGTGGCCAGCGCATGCCAATGGTCGCCGGTCGCGATCAACACCGCATCGATGTCCTCGCGGCCGAGGACTTCGAACATGTCCCCGCACTTGGAACAGTCCTCGTTGCCGTAATGCCTGTTAGCCATCCTCCGGACGATCTCGCGCCGTTCCTCCTGCACGTCGGCAATCGCCACAAACTGCACGTCGCTTTGCTTGAGAAACGCGTTGAGGTCCTCCCGACCGCGCGGGCCGATGCCGATGCCGCCCATCACGATCCGGTTGCTAGGGGCCACCGCCCCGTTTCGGCCCAGAACGGTGGCGGGAATGATGGTCGGCATTCCAAGGGTCAACGCGGTGGTTTTCAGAAAGTGTCGTCGAGAGGTTTTCATGGATGTGGCCGAACAATTGTTAGGTTGTTTCCCCTGCCATTGGGAAAAGGTCATTTGGTTACGGGATCCGAGGCGGGAGTATTTCACCATCCAGGGATCAGGGATTTCCGCCCTCCGCAAGCGCCAACCCGCAAATCCCCCGATGCCGCAGGCGCAAGTCTGCGCTATTTTGACCAGGCGTCGGGACCAGTCCCTGCCATGCGTTCCCCGGCAACGAATCCCAACCGACAAACCGGTGCTCCGCGACGCCTGCAATGAGAACTGGATTCCGAAGACATTTGCATTCCAAAACCGGCCATCGATCAAGCCTCTTGCCACGTGACTCTTTGAAATTCACTCAAACGGTTCGGGAACTCAGCCGGTAGCGAGTCGGGGTATGTGATGCGAACCTCTGGGGCATGAAACTCATGCGCTGCCTCCTTCCGCATGACAAGCAACAGCTGTGATCGCTGAACTGACGCGCCTCACGGTCGGGTTTGGCGGAAAATAATCATTGTTTTGGTCCGAAAATGGGAATCCATTCTCAGTTGCGCGCGAAACCGTGCGCATTCCTCTCCGAAACAACGCCTCACCCTCACCATGCACACCCCCGGTCTCGCCCCGGCAGCGACCCATACCGCCACTGCCACCAGAACAACCAGCACTCTGCCACCCCTTCGTTCCCTAGCAAGGGTGCTCCCGCTGGCCTTGTGGTTCGCCATGCCCTCCGAGATCAAGGCTGTCAGTTCAATGAAGATCGATCTCACCGTGGACAAGAATCTTGCCAAGGTTGACCGCACTTATACCTACAACCTGGGTCCTACTGGGATGCGGGGTTGGATTGACAACGGTTGGCCCGAGACCGCCGCGCAGGATGGCTACACGGCGTTTGCGCCCTATCAGATTCTGGTAACCACCGTGGCCGACAAGACCCCGGCCGCCGGAATCATGGCCCCCGACGACCTCATTCTCGGTGCGAGTGCGGGCACCGGCAGCGTGCCACTGTTCACCAGCGATGCCCGCAAGAGCTTGGGCTGGGCGATCGGCGCCGCCGAGGCAGGCAACGGCATTCTGAAACTCAAGCGCTGGCGCGCGGGTACCACCACCGAAGTGACCATCCCCCTGCCTGTCATGGGCGCATATTCCGCCACGGCACCCTTCAATTGTCCCAAGTCCGCGAAGATCATGGCCAACGCCGCCAAGAGTCTCCAACAGAAGATTCTGAAGAACGGCTGGGGCGGGGACGGAGGATCGGGGGCCATCAGCGCGCTGGCCCTGCTGGCAACCGGCAACCCCGAGTATCTGCCGATGTTGCAGACGTATGCCCGGTCCCTTGCGCCCAAGGACCTTGACCTTGAGCGCAAAGGGGTTGACGCGTGGAATTGCTATAACAGCATCTTTCTGGCCGAGTATTCCATGCTGACCAACGACGCCGAGGTGTTTCACGGACTCAGCGAGTATGTGATTTACGCTGCCAAACACACGAGCATGTTCGGCACGGCCGGCCACGGTTTCTCGACGGTCGCACCGCCCGGTGGCTGGCAAGCGGGCGGCACCCATGGATCCATCAGTTGGTACGGGCCGGTGAATCAGGCCGGGCTGGCCGCCCAGCTCACGATCGTGCTGGGCAAAAAGGCAGGCGTGAAAAATCCGGAGATTGATCCGGCCATCGCGCGGGCAGCCAATTTCTTCGGTTACTATGTCAACCGCGGATCCATTCCCTACGGCGAACACCAGCCGTATTATGGCGAACACCAACTCCCGGGGCAAAGCCGGACCTACTATGATCACTGCAGCAATGGCAAGGACGGCTTGGCCGCTGTCATGTTCGCGTGCATGGGTGACAAACCATTGCAGGCGGAGTATTTCTCGCGGATGGCCCTTGCGGGCTTCAAGGGCGAGGCATACGGCCATACCGGCCAGGGGTTCAGTTACCTGTGGACGGCGCTGGGCGCCGCAATGGGCGGCCCGCAGGCGGCAGGCGAATACCTCAAACAACTGCGCTGGGATCGGGAAATGAAGCGCCGCTGTGACGGATCGTTCGTGTATGAGGGTGGCGAGCAGTGGGCACCTGGCCGCGCCAACGACTACTGGGATGATAGTTATACCTATTGGGGGCATCCTACCGCCTATTATCTCCTGCACGCCGCCCTGCCTCTCAAGAAACTTTGCATCACCGGAAAATGGGTGACCCCGGCGAACCAGCTTGATTCCAAGGCGGTTGAAAAATCCATCTGGTCGGCGGAATTCACCGGACGCTGCGGAGGTTACACCAAGGATCAACTGGTCGCCGCCCTGGGTGAGTGGGATCCGATCGTCAGGTTCAATGCCGCCACCGAGTTGAGTCTGCGTACCGCGGACCTGCCGTCGCTGATCCCATTGCTTGTCACCATGGCGGAAAACCCCGCCAGTGCCAACCAGCGCGAGGCGGCCTGCACTGCTCTGGGCTGCATGAAGGCCACCGCCGCCGTGCCCGCATTGACCCGCCGGCTCACGGACCCCGACATCTGGGTGCGCGCCAAAGCCGCCAAGGCACTGGGGCAAATCAACGCCGCGGCCAGCCCGGCCGTGCCCGCCATGCTGGGTGCCTTTGTCTCGAATGTCGCACCCACCTATCCATTCGAGGCCGGCTTCGATTGGAGCGATCCCCTGCAAATCGCCAACGGCTACCTCGCCGAAACTCTCTTTCAACACCTGGGAGGCGATACTATCAAGGCCGACAGGAGCCTGCTCTATCCGGCGGTGCGGGCCGGCATCAAACAACCGGCCGGCATGTGGCGCAATATCGTGAGCGGCTTTGTCCAGGACCGGCTGCTGCTGGCGGACGTGGTGGCGCTGGCCCCAGATCTCTTCGCCGACGCACAAACCGAGGGCCCTTGTGACCGGATGTTCACCTCCGGACCGGTAGGGGCCGCCATGATGGCCCTGTCGAAACACAAGATCGACGAGGGGATCGACATCAGCCTCGGCAACGTGACGTATTGGGGTCAGTTGGGCAAGAGTGCCCTTGGCAGCCTGCCGGGCTATGGCGAGGCTGCCAGACGGGCCCTGCCGGTTTTGCGCACCTATCTTGCCGCCTGGCCGCCCGGCGATAATAATGCTCCCGTCATCATCAACACCATCGACGCGATCGAATCCGCCACCAGTGCGCCGACTCTCGTCAACGCGCTGCCGGTTGCCAGCCCGCAAATCCTGGCCACCCTGCCCGACACGGCCAAAACGATTGCTCTAGCAGGCTCCTCCTGCCGGTCGGACAAAGTGAGCTACAAGGTAGCGACCCAACCGGAGCACGGTAGCCTCACGGGCACGGCTTCCAACCTGACTTATACTCCGCGAAAAGGCTATCAGGGAATGGATAGATTCACGTTCACAGTCACTGACACCCTGACCACTTCGTCACCTTCGACGGTGAATCTGGTGGTTGGCACCGGCGGCACCGGGCTGAAGGCAGGTTATTACGACAACAAGGAATTCACCACGCCCAAGGCGACACAGATCGATCCGGCGATTGACTTTGACTGGGGCTCGGCGCCGCCCGCCAAGGCGCTCGGCGCGGGCCCCTACTGCGTGCGCTGGGCCGGGCAGGTGCTGGCGCCGGAGAGCGGCACCTACCGGTTTTCCACCCGCACCAGCGACGGAGTCCGCCTATGGGTCAACGGCGTGCGGGTCATCGACGATTGGAACGGCCACACCACCCAACTGTGGAACGACAGCCCCGGGATCACCTTGACCGCCGGCCAGCGATACAGCCTGAAAATGGAGTGTTTTCACGATACCAGTCCCGCCACCGCGCGACTGTATTGGTATATGCCGTCCCGCAAGGCCTGTTCGATCATTCCACAGGAACTGCTCTATCCGGTGACGGGCGTGATCCTGACGTCGCCCTCCAACGGCGCCAGCTTCGGCCCGCCCGCTACGGTCACGCTGACAGCCGATGTCACGGACGTGCCGGGCAAGGTGACGAAAGTGGCCTTCTACAACGGCGATACGGTGATCGGGACCGCCAACACG
Organism: Prosthecobacter debontii; assembly: GCA_945869465.1. Lineage (GTDB taxonomy): Bacteria > Verrucomicrobiota > Verrucomicrobiia > Verrucomicrobiales > Akkermansiaceae > Luteolibacter. The sequence continues at coordinate 12,060 of CAMBPB010000050.1, read as the reverse complement.
CCGCCGTTTTCCATCGAATGGAAAAACGTACCGGCGGGCACCCACCTTCTAACATCCAAAGCCGGTGGCGGCAACGGCCAGGTCAGCTCGTCCTCCGCGGTGATGATCACAGTGGATGGCAACGCGGCTCCCGTGACTTCCGGACTGGTCTGTTGGTTGGATTCGTCCTACGGCATCTTCAAGGATGCGGACCAGCAGGTTCTGATCTGGAATGACCGCTCCGGTAACGGGCATCACGCGGTCCACAAGGAACACAACAGCCCGACCCTGGTGCGGAACGCGATCGCTTCGAAACCAGTGGTCCGGTTCACTGGAGACTGCCGCACCTTGGTAAGCGGGAAATTCTTTATCAAGGAGCAATACCTCGTCGTGCGTTCCCCATCGCCGACCTGGAGCAATGAAGGCTCGTTCATCGGGCGTGAAACGGGACGGGCGTCGAGCTATTTGCTGGATGGCACCGAATCCAGCGGCTTTAATGAAAACCAGTTCCCGGCGGCGGTTTCCAAGAATGGATCACCGATTGCGCTGGAGAAATCGGCCAAGGGTGGATTCAGCCTTGGAACCATCACCGACTTCATGGTCCTGAAAATCACCGTCAACGACCAGGACACCAGGCCGACCAGTTACTTGCTCAGCGGAACGGACGGGGACCACTGGCTGTGCAAATTCGACCTTGCCGAAATCCTCTGTTTTTCCAGAGATTTGACAGCACAAGAAGAAGCATCCACCGGCGCTTATCTGGCCGCCAAATACGGAATCAAGACAGCGTATTCGCAGCCGTCCCCGAGTCAACCGGCGGTCCCCCAGACCCGGCAGAAGGCAAACTGACTGGGAACGGATGGCTTCGGTGAAATGAGCCACTCGCCTGTTTGACGGCCGCGCCTGGCACGGCGGTGCGAATGTTCGCCGGCGGTGATCCCCCGGAAATCACCAGGCCACTGGAAGGACTTTCGAACGCTCTTGCCCGCATCTTCCGCCTGTGGTGAGATTTTTCTCACACAACCATGCGTCCGATCCGTTACATTCTTGATCTCCCCTGGTGGGTTGGCCTCGCCATCTTCATGGCTGGCAACTGGATCACCGGGTATTATTACATCATGGGAGTTCCCATCTGCCTGTTCGGCGCGTGGACCTTCTCCAAGCTCCTCAAGCCGAATGACGATCCCGGGCCACGGCCCGCCCTCATCGGGTTTCCGCTTTTTTTCCTAGTGATGGTGATCCCGAGGCACTTCGCCTTTGAAAATGTGTGGTTCAGTTGGCTCAACGGAACCAGTGAAACCGTGCTTTACGCAACGCGCGCCGCCCTCGGTATCCTCGCCGGATTCATCGCGTTCCAAGGGGTGAGGAAGTGATACCAAAAAAGGTAGGGCTGGGCCGCCGCGCCCCGCCCACTTGTCGCCATCGGTGTGAGAAGACATTGAAACCGCCACGTCGCTAGGTACGCTATGGGATGCGAAAATAGCAGCCGCACTTGGCCGATTCCCACTACTTCATGGGCAGAAGAGCCGCACGGTTGGAAAATCAGTTTGGTATGATTCGAAAGGGTCGAAAGGGTCGAAAGGGTCGAAAGGGTCAGTCCCGACTAACAAGAAATGACGGCTGCAGCGCTGGGGGTTTAGACCCTTTGCCAAAAATTAGTTCCGCTATTCGGAATGCGTTTTGCAAACGGAGCGGATGATTTTCGGTAGATTCATCAAGTGCTGGATCGACTCAACGAGCTTGTCGCTGAGGTCCTTGCTTTGTTTAGTGAAGTAGCGTTTTGAGTCCCATTTGCCTGCGGGCTAAGCCAATTACTGCAAGCTGTCCCAACAAAGGGCCCTGCAAAGCGTTAAGAATTTGCGATTCTTTTTGCAGATCGGCAAGAACGTGATAACTAAATGCCGATTTCCTTTCCATGTCCACACTTCCTCCATTGCCACTGACCGATCTCCGAAAGCTGGAAACCCGGGAGATCTGGGTGGCACTTATCCCTATACGAAAATCGAATTCATCGAGCGATGAACTGAGTGTATCCCGCCCGACTGCCAGCAAATACCTTGAGCAGATGACGGCCGCAGGGCTGGTTCGCAAGCAGAAGCTTGGCAGGACCAGCTTCTACATCAACGAACCACTGGTTGCCCTGCTCAGCGGTGTCGCATTGGATCTGCCGTAAACGCAGCAGAGCGAGAGTATTTTGCGGGCAATCTCCCTGATTTCATCCATTCGACGGCCTTTCCATGTGGCAAGCGATGTGCCTCCGGGGCAGCAGGTCAATGGGTCGAGAAAAGTTCCGTCCAAGAATCAACAGAATGGCCCTTCTTGGGCTTGATCTTTCCCACCTCATTGGCATGCGCTCTCGGCGAGAGCGCGCCACCTTTAGAGAAGATAAAGGATCAAAGGGATAAAGGATCAAAGGGGAGAACTAACGTTTCCGGCGGATCAACATCATGCGGGCGACGCTTGATACTCGGTTTCAAAGCGCTGGTCACCCGTCAATTGCAGCGGCGAAACGCAGAAATCCGGTTTGCTGCCGTCGCTCAGTCCGGTTTGGTGCCGGCCCCGACAGCGCGAAAACCTGAGAGAAGTTTCTTGCAATCACCGACCGGCTTGCGAAGGTGTTCATGTGATCACAAAAGTCTCCGAACGTTTCTCCCCTGCGGATTCCGGATTTGAAACCGATGCGTCCGGTTCGCGGATCCAGGATCTTCCCTACGATCAGCGCCCCCGCGAAAAACTTTCCCTGCTGGGACCCGCTGCGCTCAACAACGCCGAGTTGATGGCGCTGTTCATTTCCACCGGCACCAAGGGGCACAGTGCGATCGATATCGGGCGGGATTTGATCGCCAAATACGGCTCGATGGGGGCTTTGGGCGGGCTGCCCGTTTCCGAACTGGCAAAGGAACACGGACTGGGCTTGGCCAAGGCCTCCAAGTTGGCGGCGGCCTTCGAACTCGGCACCCGCGTCGCCCGCGAACAACTCCGCGACACTCCACTCGACAGCCCGGAGCGCATCCACGAGTTTTTCGCGCCACAGCTCAGGCATCTGCCTCAGGAACAAGTAGTTGTGGCCGTCGTGGACGCCCGCCTGCGCCATGTCGGCACCAACGTCGTCTCGGTCGGCACCGTGAGCGAATCGACCGCCCATCCGCGCGAAATCCTCCGCCCGGTGATCACCCGCGGGGCGCACGGTTTTGTGCTGATTCACAACCATCCCTCCGGCGATCCCAGCCCGAGCCGTTCCGACGAGGTGGTGACCCGCCGGCTGGTGGAAGCATCGAACTTGATGCAGGTGCGTTTCTTCGATCACGTGATCATCGGCCGACCATCGCCGGGCCGGACCGCTTATTATTCGTTCCGCGAAGCTGGCCTAGTGCCCTGAGTTGCTTTTCAATCCGCCTTGTCCTAGCGTCTCCGGATCGCCGCATGTATTACCTGCACGTCGCCCGAAATCTCCGTTCCCTCGCGTTTCTGTTGATTGCATTCGCGATCGCCGCCGCGCTGGGCACTCTCTGGTGGGCAAACCACACCGGCCTGCCGGAATCTTGGCGCACGGCCATCGAACGGGAGATCGGCAAACAAAGCTTACACATCAAAATCGGCGGCTTGAGCTACCTGCCGCTGCGCGGAGTTCGCGCCTCCAAAGTCCGGATCTTCTCCGATCCCGCCCACCTTCATGAAATCTCCAGGCTGGAAAGCGTGATCCTCGATTTCGATAAAACCAAACTCGCCCGGGGAAAAATCCACCTCACCAAGGTCGATCTCAAGGACGCCGACCTGATTCTGGCAGTCGATCCCGAAAACCCGGACTCCGACGCCTTGGCGGTCACGGCTGCCAACGGAACCCTATTGATGCCCGGTGGACGGCGCATTGAAATCCGCAACGCCCGCGGCAAAATCGGTGGCATTGAGGTCAATCTCAACGCCCGCCTCATCGGCTATCGCCAGGAGGGCGAAAACCCCACCGATGCCGACCAATACGGCAGACGCCGGAGATTGCTTGGCCAAGTGATCGGCGAACTCAAGCAATGGCATTTCGACGCCGACCACCCTCCCCAGCTCCAGGTTTCCGTCACCGGCGACGCCAACGAACGCGACTCCCTGAGCGCGAAAATCACGCTGCACGCCAAAAACCTGGAGAAAAACCATCATGTTCTCGATGATGTGACTGCGGAGGCGGAGATCCAGGGGGATTTACTCACGCTCGTGGCGCTGCGCGCCACCGACTCGCGGGGGGCCTTGGAAGGTCACGTCGATTACAATATCGGCGACCGCGAGGGGCGTTTCGATCTGCGTTCGTCACTTGAAATCGCACCCCTGCTCAAGGCGTGGCTGGGGACGCCTCCGATCCGCGAGATTCTCATCGGCGGCCGGCAGATGCTTGAGGCGGAGGGCGAGTTCCGCGTGGACGAGAACAACGTCCCGCAAGTCGAAATGACCGGCTATGCCCGCGGCGAATCCGTCATGATCCGGGGAATCCCGTTCGACACCGTGCGCAGTGCATTTGCGTGGCGGGACGGCGATTTGTTCCTGCGGGATGTATTTCTAACCCGTGCGGATGGCGAGGCCCGCGGCAAGGCCATGATCCAGTGGCCGCTGGTGCGCCTGGCACTGGAAACCACCCTGCCGGTGCCGGTCTATCGCCCGTTTTTCACCGGTCAGCCGCTGGAGATCGTGCTCCAGGATTTCAGCGAACGGAAAGGCGCGGAAGTCCACGTCACGCTCGAAGGCGGATTCGATGCGACCGATCCGCATTCCTGGGCCTACACCGGCGGCGGCCGGGTGAAAAACCTCAACTACAAGGGCGTGCCGGTGAATTCCGCGGAGTGCAAGTTTTCGCTCAGCCATCACGAACTCGATTTTTTCAACGGCACCGTGGTTTTCAACTACCAGGATTACCCGCTGCGGGAAGCTTTCAACGGCCCTAAGCAGGGAACCGCCAAGGTCGGACGCATCCGCTATGACGCCCCCACTAAGACTATCGAGGTGGAAAACGTCATCGGAGCCTTCTGGGTGGCTCCCATGGTCCGCATGTTCGCGCCGAAAGTGGCGGATTCGCTGGAAATCTATCGCTTCCATCAGCCGCCGGAGCTCAAAGGGTCCGGCGTGGTGGACGTCACCCCGCAGGGACGCACGGCCCTCGAGGTTGCCTTCAAGTCCGAGGCCGCCGCCGACTATCGGTTTCTCGATGAAAACATCACGCTGTCCCAACCGGTCGGCCGGGTGGCCATCCGGGGCGAACGAGTGACCGTGGATGACTTGAAACTCACGGCATTCGAGGGCCCGATCAGCGCCCGTTTCGATTTCCGCGGCAAGGGGAAACTGGAGGGCGAAATGACGTGGACCAAGCTCTCGCTGCCCGAGCTGACGTCCACCTACGGGTTCCCGATGAAAGGCGGCGGCAACCTCACCGGGCGGATCGAGTTCTCACTCACCGACGGCAAGGTGGAAACCATGAACGGCGAGGGTTTGATCGCTTTGGAAAAAACCGAGTTGTTCTCCGTCCCGATTTTCGGCCCGCTCAGCCCCCTCATGAGCGGCGTGCTGAATGACCGCCGCGCCGGATTCGAGCGGGCGAAAAACGCGTTCTGCACGTTCAAGATCAAGGATGGCATTCTTCACACCCGGGATTTCCACACCGCCACCACTTCCCTCGTGTTTGCAGGCGACGGCGAGGTTGATTTGAAAAAACGGACCATCGACATGACGATGCGCATGAACGCGCACGGCCTGCTCGGTCTGATCACCCTGCCGCTGCGGCCATTCTACGGCATGTTTCAGTTCCGCGGTACCGGCCCGCTGAAGGATACCAAATGGGAAAACGTCAGGTTCACCGCCCCGCCCGAGGAGCAAGGCAAACTCCTGTTGCCCACTCCCAAGGCCCGGATCGTCACTGGCAAGGACTGATTTCCATGCCCTTTTGCGGCGGGAGTGTCTTCCCGCTTTCCCTTGCCACTCCCATATCCGGAGGTAATAAAGTGCCTTGATGGCACCCAAACGTTCGGTTTAAACGTTCGGTTTTACTCGCATTGACAGACACTCACCATGGATTCTTCAAAGGAGCCGCCCGCTACGCCCGGGAAAACCACTGGCACTTGGTGGTCGCTATGCACTTTCTGGAACGCGGCTTCCGCCACTTCGCAGGGGCTCCCTTTCTGGATGACGTTCTCAACGCCGAGCGATACCGCGGGTTTGCCAACCGCCCGGCGAGGGACGGCATGACCAGCAACCAGCAACCTGCAACCAGCAACCAGCAACCTGCGACCTGCAACCTGCGACCTGCGACCTGCAGCCTCCCGCCAATACCCACCCGGCCACCCGCGACTGGTCGGTGCGGCGCAAACTAGTCACCCGCGAACTTCTGCGCCTGCCCAAACCGCTGGCGGTCTTCGGCTGCAACGACTGTGTGGCCGCGGACATCATCGACGCCTGCGATGACGCTGGCCTGCTTCTGGAGGTCGGTGCCGTAGTGGCTGCCACCGACCTCTCGCGGCGCTTGCTGGAGCGGGCCTTTCGCCATGAAATGAACCGCGGCTTGAACGAGGAAATCGTCCGGGTGCGGATGGAGAAAATCAAAGAACTGCGGCTAACGACGGAAACCACCGTGGTGGAAATCGCCGCGGCCACCGGATTTTTCCGACCCAGCCATTGGTTCCGCAGTTTCCGCAAATTCTTCGGAACCAGCCCGAAAAACTACCGCACCGAACATTCCGCCAAACCCCGGGTGCCCGCCTCCGCACCAGTCCGAAAGAAATTCCTCGGCAAACCCTAGGGCGCATCGACCGCCGGCGGTCCAAGGTCCGATTGGCGGCGCCGATCGTTTGTTTTTTTGTTGTCTCGACATCCTGACGGGAATGGAGACTTTCGCGGCCTCCCGGCGGGCAGCAATCGCAACCGCTTGGATTTTTTCTTATGAACAACTTTTTTCTCTGGTTCGCCATTGGTGTCATCCCAAACATCGCCTTCGCATCTTTTTTTGAGTGGGTGCTGCACAAATACGTCATGCACCGGCCCTTGGGCTCCTTCCGCTACGCCTTCCAAGCCCATGCGGTGGTGCATCACAAAACCTTCAAGGGGGACCACTCGTATCATCTTATCCATGAGCATGACAAACACACCATTCCCATGGCGTGGTGGAATGGCCCGGTGCTGATTATGATCGGCGCGCTGCCCACAATCTTGTTTTGTGCGCTCACCGGTCATTGGGCGGTGTGCGCAGGCGCACTGACCGCCTTCATGGCCTATTACGGCATCTACGAATACATTCACTGGTGCATGCATCTGCCCAAGAAGCGCAATATCGAGAAACCCTGGCTGTTTCGCAAACTCAACGGCCATCACCTGCTGCATCACCGCTACATGCACAAGAACTTCAACGTAGTGCTGCCACTGGCGGACCTATGCCTCGGCACGTTGATGCGGCGCTCGAAAATTCACTTCGCTCAGGCGACCGGACCGTCGGTGCCCGATGTGCAGCCGCTGGCCAAGTGAATCAAAGCAACGCGCAGGTTGCCCGCGCCACGGCGGCCCGAGCATCTCTCCCCAAGCCAAATGGCTGCACCCTCTGAGCCTTTCTAGCGCTTCGCCGCATCGGCCTCGATCCAGCTCCACAGCCGCACAAGCGCGGTGCCGACTTGCGCCTTCGACTCCGTCAGATCCCCGCCGGGAGCGGTCTTGCCGAACAGATAGAACTTGATCTTCGGCTCGGTGCCTGAGGGCCGCACCGCAAACGCCCGGCCGTCCTCAAGATCGACGATGAGCATTTTTTCCTTCGGCACCGGATCGCCTTCCTGATCGTAGAGATCTTGCTTCGCAAAATCCCGGACGCGGATGACCGCGGAGCCATCGACGGTGACCGGCGGGTGTTCCGCGTAGGATGCCGCGAGCGCCAGGATTTTCGCCGCGCCGTCGGCGCCTTCCATCACCAGCGATTTCCCGATCTCCTGATAGTAGCCGAACTCGGCGTAAATGTCATCTAGCAACTCGGGAACGGACTTCCCGACCGAGATCGCATAAGCGGCGACTTCCGCGAAGATGAGGGTGGCGCCGTTGGCATCCTTGTCGCGGACAAAATCGCTGCCAAGGTAGCCATAACTCTCCTCACCGCCGAAGACGAAGAAGCGCGAGTATTCGAGGCGCAGCAGGCGCGTTTGCTCCTCGCTGAGCGAGCGGTAGTCGCCTTTTTTGTCGGCGGGGATGGCCTCCTCATACTTGCGGAGCTTGCCAGCGATGTATTTGAAACCGGTTAGGGTATCGACGAGGCTGACGCCGAATCCATCGGCGATGGCGCGCTGGAGTTCGGTGGTGACGAAGGTCTTGACCAGCACCGCGCGGCTGCGGTTGGCCTGGGTGAGCCAGCCGAGATCGAAGCAGGTCTTGAGGCGGTACCACGCCATCAACGAGCCGATCTGATTTCCAGTTAGAAGCACCATGTTGCCACCGGCATCCCGCACCGCAACGCCCATGCGGTCGGCGTCCGGATCGGTGCCGACGACGATCCCCGCTCCGGATTGTTCGGCGAGTTCGATGGCCATTTTCAGTGCCGGGGCGTTTTCCGGATTCGGCGATTCCACGGTGGGGAAGCGGCCGTCCTGAACGTCCTGCTCCGGCACCGTTAGAACCTCGAAGCCAAAGCCGCGGAGCATCGGGACGTTAATGTGGCCGCCGGTGCCGTGGAGATTGGTGAAAACCACCTTGGTGGAAGCCCCTTCCAGCAGCGAAGGCCGCAGCAACAGGGTCTTGAGGCGCGCCACGTAACGCGCGTCCATCTCCGCGCCAAGCAGGTGGATTTCACCGCGTTGCTCCAGCGGCAGCGCATCATAGTGCTCGCTGACGATGGCGTTGACCTCCCGGATGATTCCGGCGGCGTGTTCGTCCACGATCTGCGCGCCATCGTTGAAGTAGGCTTTGAATCCGTTGTCGTGCGGCGGATTGTGGCTGGCGGTGAGCACCACTCCCGCATCAGCCCGCAACTCGCGGATCGCGAAGGAAAGCTGCGGCGTCGAGCGCGGACCTTTGAAGAGATAGGCATCGCAGCCGAGCTCCGAACAAACCTTGGCGCAAAACCCCGCGAAATCGCGCGAGAAATGCCGCGTGTCACAAGCAAAAACCAACACCGGTTTGCGGCCCTCTCCGACGCATTGTCCGGCATACGCAAGCAGTCCGCGAACGGCGCGGCTGAGGTTGTAAAAGTTCATCGTCGCGGTGCCGACACACGGATGCTCCGGGCGATCGTTGGGCCCGCCCAATCCCTGCTCCGCCTGCGTGACGATGCGGCCGATTGTGCGCCCCCGCAGACCGCCGGTTCCAAACGCAAGCGTCTTGAAAAACCGATCGTTGAGTTCCTCCCACGCGCCGGCGGCCACCAATTCCGCGACGGCCTTGACGGCGACATCGCTAGTTGTGCCGGCGAGCAAGGCCAGGATGTTCGATTTTGCGGATTCCAGCAGCAGGCCACTGGCCACGGCGTTTGACAGGGAGGACGGGAGCGCGCTCATTACCAGCGATGGTAGGAAAATCCCGCGCCAAGGCAATGCCCGCCACACGGCAATTTCAGGAACCGCGGCTTGCACTGCGAAACGCAGCGGGCAGCGTTTTCCTATGAATCGACCAATCCATGTCGAAGCGCTTCCTGAATACCGTCTTCGCCTCACGTATCCCGATGGCGTGCAGGGCGTCAGCGACCTCTCTGGCGACGTTGGTCACGGTGTCTTCACGCCACTCGCGGACGAGGCGTTCTTTCGGACGGTTCACCTAGGGCAGTTTGGACAGTTCGCTTGATCCGACGACTTCCAAATTTGCCCCGACACCGCCTCGCCTACCTTGATCTCACCCACACAGCCGCAGCGGAACCCGCTCATGCCTGAGGTCAGTCGATTCTCTTGTAACCGTAAGGATTCGGCTCCGGTCGTGAGCCGCAGAAGGGGCGGATGTCCGTGGTGGCGGCAGCGTTTCTGGCTTGTCATTGGCTTTCCATGGGCACGGCGGACACGTTCCGCCGCTTCTTGGGCATGATCGGAAATGTGCCAAAACATTTTCCGGCGGGATCGGAAGCTTGAATTTCCTCACCCGGGAAACGCCGCCGAAATCTTCTCCGCCCAGTCCTTGGCGCGGGCGCCAAATCCCCGGTCGTCGCCGGCATACAGAATCCCCCGCGACACATTGATCACATCCGGCGCGGTGCGGGCGGCGGCGGCTAATGCGGCCAGATCGCCGCCTTGGGCGCCAAGGCCGGGAACCAGCAGCGGGACGTCCGGGATTTTTTCCAACACCTCCGCCGCGTTGGTCAGACCGACCACGTAACCGACATCGGTTTTCCGGCCCTCTGCGGCGGCCCGTTCTCCGAGGGCGGTCACGAGCTCGTAAACCGAGCGGCCGTCCGCGAGTTTTTGCCGTTGAAAATCGGCGGAACCCGGGTTGGAAGTCACCGCCAGCAGATAGATCCCCTTCCCCTCCCAATCGAGAAACGGTTCGATCGAATCGTAACCGAGAAACGGATTGAGCGTCACGGCATCCACATTCCAACCGGCGAAATAACCTTGCGCATAGTATTTCTGCGTCTCGCCGATGTCGCTGCGTTTTGCATCGAGGATCACCGGCACATCCTCCGGCATGGATCCCAACAGCTCTTCCAGCAGGCGGATGCCCTCGATACCCATGGCTTCGAAGTAGGCCATGTTCGGCTTGAACGCGGCGGCCCACACGGCGGTTTCCTCGATGACTTGTTTGAGGAAATTCCGCGCGAACGAGGCACCGCCATCGCCGGGCCGCGGGTCAAGCCCGACACACAGGCGGGATCCGGTTTTTTCGATCCGCTGTTGGAGACGTTGGGCGTAGCGCATGGCTGGAGCATGGCAGCCGCCCGGCGTTTCGGAAGCGGAAAATCTGCCGATACTTCCCGAAAAAGGCGCCAATCCCCAAGCGGCCGCATGGGTTATTTGGCCGGCACTTTGCCGGATTTTTCCACCGCCATTGCGCCCACTCCGAAGACGAGCACGACGGACATGGCGATGTAGAACGCCCAGATGGTGTTCTTGCCGGCGGTGAAACCGTAATTGTGAAGGCCCACGCCGAGGAAATTCACGTGCCACCAGGAGAAGGTCACGACGATGGCGGTGAAGATCGAGGCGAAATGAAGCCCCCACTCTCGCAGGTAGCCGCCGAGCCGGGCGTGAAGGATGGCAAGCGTCCACAACACGATCAGCAGCGCACCGTTTTCCTTGGGATCCCAACCCCAGAAACGGCCCCACGAGTAGTTCGCCCAAATGCCGCCTAACACCGTGCCGACCAGCGCCAGAAACAGGGTGAAACACACCATGCCGTAAACCGCGCGTGTCAGCGCGCGGCGGAGCCCTTGATCGCCTTCATCCAATCCCAGCCCGCGCATGAGCACATAGCCGGTGGATAGAAACGCGCTGAGCAATCCCGCCGAGTAACCGAGCGTGATGGTGATCACATGAATCGTCAGCCAGAAGTTCGAATCCAGCACCGCCACCAGCGGATCCATGTGGTCCCTGCCGTCGCCGAGTTCGAAGCGGCGCGCCAGCACGATGAGCCCCGTCCCGAGGATCGGCCCGATGCCGAGGGCGAAACGCCGGCGGGTCATCCACTCGACGATGAGGGAAAACAAGGCGACGGTGGTGGCAATAAAGATGATGGTGTCGTAGAGATTTCCAACCGGCGGGCGCCGCATGATGATGCAGCGCAAGGTGATGGCGATGATGCAATAACCCAAACCCGCGAGCGTGGAGCCAAGGGTGATCCAGGAAAAAACCTTGCCGGCGGGAGTCTTGCCAAGCGTCCACATGCCGAACGCGGCGAGGGTGCCGATGAGAAAAAAAACGAGGCCGTAAAGAAACCAGTTTTTCCGGTAGTAAGTGGCCTCCAGCCCGATGCTCTCATACTCACCTCGGGAGGTCGCGCGTTTCACTAGGAGTTCGCGGATGGCGAGCAGCTCCTTGCGGAAGGCCGCCTCGTCGGTGCCGATGGACCGGGCGAGGGATTCCAGCGCCCGGATGTCGTCAATGCTGAATTGCGGGTCTTTGGCCGCGCCGCTCATGACGTCCATGATGGCGTTGCCGGCGT
>CAMBPB010000049.1 GCA_945869465.1 Prosthecobacter debontii | reverse complement strand
TGATCACTCCAAATCTCCCCGAAGCGGAAGCCCTGCTCGGCGAGCCGATTCCCGATGAATCATCGATGGAATCCGCCGCCCGGAAACTCTCCGGGCTTTTCGGCACCGCCGTGTTGCTGAAAGGCGGGCATCTGCCAGGCCCGGACTGCCTCGATCTGCTGGTGGACGAAGGCGAGGCGTTCCGTTTCACCACACCACGCATCCCGGTGGCTGGATCGCATGGCACCGGGTGCAGCCTTTCCGCCGCCATCGCCGCCTCGCTCGCCCATGGTGAAACCCTTGCCTGGGCCGTCGCAACGGCCAAGAAATATCTCGGGGAAACCTTGCGGCAGTCCTACGAATTCCCTTGTCCCTGCGGCGGCACGGTCCACGCCCTCAACCAAGGCACCCTTCTCATGCAAAACGACGCGTGACACGACTCGCGAAACCAGTACTTTCTCCGAAAGTATTTTCCCGCACCCACTCCCACATGGCAAATCCACTTCACGCCCTTGGCTACCGTTTCCTCAACACCTCGCTCCATGGCGACTCTCCCGATTCGGAAAACCCCGGCAGACTCTCGCGGCGCGGCTTCATGTTGCTGGCCGCCTCACTGAGCAGTTGTTCGGCCGCCGGTCCGCCGAAACCGCCTCCCTCAGGCGCCGTCAAAACCACCTCCAATTCCAACTACCGCACGCCTCCCATACATGGCCCCGTCCCCCGCAATCCCGACATGGCCTTGGGATCGGAATTCTCCAAAAGCTCGGGCGTCACCTTCTCGCGGGTCTTGGTTTCCGGGAACTACGTCGCGATGACCTTCGATGATGGCCCGCATCCGCAAAATACTCCGCGTCTGCTCGATATCCTGCGCGCCCGCAACATCAAGGCCACCTTCTACGTCATCGGCCGCAGCGTGGATCTCTATCCAAAGATCGTCCGCCGCACCGTCGCCGAGGGCCATGAAATGGGCAACCACACCCACACCCACCGCCTGCTCAGCAAGCTGAGCGACTCCGAAGTCCGCCTCGACCTCAGCCGCTGCCGCGATGCCGTCGAACGCGCCGCCGGCGTCCACATGCGCACCATGCGCCCGCCCTACGGTGGCTTGCTCCAGCGCCAACGCGAATTGGTCCACGCCGAGTTCGGCTATCCCACCATCCTTTGGTCCGTCGATCCACTTGATTGGAAACGCCCCGGTCCCAGCGTCGTCACCTCGCGCATCCTCAGCGGAGCCACTTCCGGTGGCATTATCCTCTCTCACGACCTCCACGCCCCCACCGTGGACGCCATGCCAGCCACCCTCGACGGGTTGCTGCGCCGCGGTTTTAAATTCGTCACGGTGTCCCAACTGCTGGCGATGAAAACCGCTACGGCCACCGCCCAAGCGGCCGTGACCCCCGCCAACTACTGAGATTCCCTTTGAAACCGTGAGCGATTGTATGTTCGGCGAACGCTACTTCGCGACGCGTGAACGACTTTCCGAGGTGATGCGTGGCATCGCCGGGCTGGCCACGGAAACCGGTACGGATCTCGGCGACCGCCTGCCCCTAGCCGAAATCGACAGCGGGCTCGGCACCCCGTTCCTCTTCGTCGTGTGTGGCGAGGTAAACGCCGGTAAATCAACCCTCATCAACGGGCTGTTCGGGCGCGACCTATGCCGCGTGAACATCCTCCCGGAAACCAACCGGGTGCTCTGGTACCAATACGGCAACCCGTCGCGCGACGTGGAGATCACCCCGATGCTCCACGAACTCTATCGCCCGATCGGTTTCCTGCGCGATTTCAACCTCGTGGATACCCCCGGCACCAACTCGATCATCCAGGGCCACCAGGAAATCACCGAACGTTTCCTGCCCGCCGCCGACCTCGTCCTGTTCGTGTTTCCCGTCTCCAATCCATGGGGCGCGGCCACCTGGGATTTTGTTTCGCGGCTTCCCGCCGAGGCCCTCGAACGCGTGGCCTTCGTCATCCAGCAGGCCGACCAACGAGAGCCTGCCGACATTTCGGTGATTCTCGGCCACCTCGCAGATCTCTCGATGAAACGCATCGGCCGGGTGCCGCCGATCTTCGCCGTTTCCGGGAAACTCGCCTACGAGGCCAAGCGCGCGACCCCGTTCGCTGGTGATCGTCTGAAAACCAGCGGCTACCCCGCACTCGAATCGTTCATTTCCAAAAGCGTCTGCCAATCCCCCGCCCGCCGCAATGCCTTGGAAACCTGGCGCAGCCAGGCCGCCGCCGCCCTCCGCACCGTCGAAGACCGCATCGAGGAACAAACCCGCGGCATCAATTCCCACACCCGTTTCATCGGCGACGTCGAACGCGAGATCGATGACATCCGCGAAAAATTCGTCGACCGCCTCCCACGCCACCTCGCCAGCGTGGCGCAGGTTTTTCAAACCGAAGCCGTCTGGGGCACCCGTCTCCTGCGTCGCAGACTGCAAGCCTTGCCCTCGATCATCCGCTTGTTCAGCGGCGACCGCACCGGCCCGGAAATGGAATCCCTGTTCATCCAGCGCCTGCAAAGCGCCGTCGAGGACGTCGCCGAACAAGATGGCGGCGAAGTGGCCAATGCCTGCCATGCCCACTGGCTCGATCTCGGCCAACGCGTCAAATCCGTCATGGGCGTGGACCTCACCGCTACCGAGCCCATCGAGGAAACCCTGGCCACCGCCAAAAAACGCTTCGTCACCCGCCTCGGCCGCGCCGCGCGGCAAGGCATCGGCAACCTGAAAGTGCGCAACCAACTCGACAAGGAACTTCGCCGCCGCAACCTCGCACTCAAATCCTTCGTCTTCATGACGCTGGTTCTAACCATCGCCGGCGCCACCTGCGGCGCGCTCGACGTTGCTTGGTTGCCGCTGATCCTCTGCGGCCTCGCCGCCCTGTTTCTAACCTGCGGCATCATGGCCGCCTGGGCCACCCGCAAATCGATCACCCGCGATTTCCAGCAGCGCCTGCTGGACACCTGCGGCGCCTTCGCCAGCACGCTGCACTCCGATTACGAGGAAGCCCTGCGCATCGTCTTCCGGGACTACGCCGCCTCGCTCGCCAACCTCCGCACCCGCCTCGCCCGTGAAAAACTCGCCGTCGAACCAAGACTCCGCCGCTGGCAGGAATTGTTCCTCACCCTCAAGGCCATCGAGCAGGAACTGTGAGACGGCAGGCTTCAAGGAGGGGCGATATCCCCATCCCCCTGGCCATGAGCGGACAATGAAAAGCCCTTCGCATTTATTCATTGGCTTCCCATGCGCCTCGGCGAAACGGACCGCGATGTCTCCGACTCGCCGGTGAATGGGGCGTTAAAGCAAAGGAGACGGCAAGTCGCTGGACTTTGGCTGTTCTTTCGCAGGCGAGTCGGAGACATCGCGCTCCGGGCCGCGCAACTTTTGAGTGAGCAGGGGGTTCCCCCGCTGGTAAAACCACC
Source organism: Prosthecobacter debontii (assembly GCA_945869465.1). Taxonomy (GTDB): domain Bacteria; phylum Verrucomicrobiota; class Verrucomicrobiia; order Verrucomicrobiales; family Akkermansiaceae; genus Luteolibacter. The sequence goes on along the minus strand of CAMBPB010000049.1, from coordinate 20,856 downwards.
CCGCACCATGAAGCACAAGCCACTCCAACCCGACGACTCCTGGGAAAACGACGCCGTCTGGCAATTGCTCGATCAAGCCCCGCCCGCAAGCGCCGGGGCTCGCTTTTTGGATGACACCGTGCGGAAGGCACGCCTCGCTGGCCAAGCCGACGCCTGGTGGAAACGTTGCTTCACCCCACTGCCGCTGGCGGGACTCGCTGGCGCCACCGCCGCCCTGGGGTTCTCCTTGTTCTCCGTGACCGGCCCCTCGCCCCAACCCGGCGGTATGCCTGAAATAATGGATTCCGCACAAGCCGCGGCCATCCAGGACATCGCCGAAACCGAAACGCTCATCGCCGCAGTCGATCATCTCGACGACTTTAGCGATACGGAACTGGTCAGCCTGATCGGATTTTAAGCGCTTCCCCTCGGCTCCGAATCCGCCCAGCCTTGCCGCGTGAAGCCTTGTTTGATTTTCGACCTCGACGGCACTTTGGTGGATTCGCTGCCCGGCATCGCTGCGTCGCTCAACCGCACGCTCACCGCCCATGGGCTGCCCGGCCACTCGCACGCCGCCATTGGTTCCTTCGTCGGTAATGGCCTGCGGACGCTCGTCCAACGCGCGGCTGGCGCGAGTGCCGACGCGGCCTCGATCGATTCGCTCGTCGCCCTCTTCAAGAAAGACTACGAACTGAGCTGGTCCGAAGGCACCCGGGCCTATCCGGGCATCCATAAAATGTTAGACTGGCTGCGCAAGGACGGATTCCAGATGGCGGTGCTCTCGAACAAGATCCACGATTTCACCCTGACGATGACCCGCAGCATGTTTCCTAACATCCACTTCGTTGCAATCCTCGGCCAGCGCGACGGCTTCCCGCACAAGCCCGATCCGGCCGGCGCGTTGCAGATCGCCAACGCCTTCGGCACCGCGCCGGCAAACTGCGTGATGATCGGCGACTCGATGGTGGATCTGCAAACCGCCGCCAACGCCGGCATGCAAGCCATCGCCGTCGCCTGGGGATATTCCAACCGGGCGCGCCTGCTCGCCGCCGGCGCCACGCGAGTCATCGAGAATCCCTCGGACCTGGCGGCACTTCTCAGTTAGGACAACCCAACCGCCTACCCATGTCGTTTTTCTCAGCGCTCGCCATAGGCAAGGACCGCCTCCTCGAGGCACCCGCGAGATACTATCTCAATCAAACCATTCAACCCTACGGACACATGACTCATCTCCGCATCGATTCCACTAACAAACGCATCGACGTCGAACTCGAACTGAAGGGCGAGGCATCGCCCATTCAGGTCGCCGTCAAGAATTACACCCTGACCACCGAGGCCGGTGAGACCTACATCGAACTGGGTGACATCGAAACCTCGCGGGAATGGATCAACGCCTTGCTGACGAACTACTTCAAACCGGAAAAACGGCGGTTCAACGTGCCGGGCGCGGTCAAGATGGTCTTGTGAGGAATGAGCCGGCGGATCCGCGTCAGGCCATTTTGGTTTTTCTCCACACGCCCCAGAGTTTGATGGCGGCGTAACCGGCGAGAGCGGCGGCCAGCGCGACAAGCCCCTTGGCAGGGGCGCGGCTGGCGGATGATGGCGCGGGTTTCACGGCAATGGGAACAGCTTGATTGGATGCATCGGGCGAGACGCCCGCGCATCTTGGGGATTACGAAGCGCGGTTCCTCTCGTCCACCTGGCCGTTGAGCGTGCAGAAGTCATAGAGCCAGCCGATGCCAAACAACCCGCCGGTGACGAGCCAGAGAAGGCCGGTGACGATTTTCCCCAGATAGAAGCGGTGGATGCCGAGGAAACCGAGGAAAGTCAGGAGAATCCAAGCCACCGAGTAATCGCAGCGGCCGGCGGTAAAACGAAGGTCCGCGCGGCGGTCCATGCCGGGGATCAGGAACAAGTCGATGAGCCAGCCGACACCTAACAATCCAAGCGTGAAGAGCCAGATCGCGCCGGTGACCGGTTTCCCGTAATAGAACCGGTGCGCTCCGGTGAATCCGAAAATCCATAACAGATAGCCGATGGTCTTACTGTGGGTGTCGCTGCGGGTGGGGTTCATGAGGAGATCTATTGTTTCATAGGCCGAGGATAGCTCCAGAAGCCCGTCATGCCAGAACAAATCGAGACGGGCAAATCATGCGCGCGGCTTTTCCACGAGGGTTTCGAGAAACGGGTAGTCGAGATAACCTTTCGGGCCGTCGCCGTAGAAGGTTTCGGGATCGGGTGGATTCCACGGGGCGTTCGCGCGCAGGCGCTCTACCAGATCCGGATTGGCGATGGCGGGCCTGCCGAATGCGATCGCATCCGCCTTGCCCGAGGCGATGGTTTCCCGCGCGCTCTCTGCGGTGAACCCTTCGTTGGCGATGAAGACACCGCCGAAACTTTCCTTGAGCGACGGCCCGAGCGCGGCCTTGTCGTGCGACTCGCGGGCGCACAGAAACGCGAGTTTGCGTTTCCCGAGCTCGCGGGCGACATGGCCGAAGACTGCCGCGGGATTGGAGTCCCCCATGTCATGGGCGTCGCCGCGGGGCGCGAGGTGCATGCCCACCCGGTCCGCGCCCCAGACGGAAATCACGGCATCCGTCACCTCCAACAGAAAACGGGCGCGGTTCTCTAGCGAACCGCCGTAGGCGTCCGTGCGGTGATTGGTGGAGTCCTGGAGAAACTGGTCGATGAGATAACCGTTCGCACCGTGGATCTCGACGCCGTCAAAGCCCGCTGCCCTGGCGTTTTCCGCGCCCATTCGGTAGGCCTCGACGACGGCCGGGATTTCCTCGATCGCCAGCGCGCGCGGCGTGACGAAGGATTTCAGCGGGCGCATCAGGCTGACGTGTCCGGCGGGTTGGACTGCGCTGGGGGCGATCGGCAGCTCGCCATTCAGATAGAACGGATCCGAAATGCGGCCGACGTGCCAAAGCTGGAGCAGGATTTGTCCGCCGGCATCGTGCACGGCGCGGGTGACGGTTTTCCATCCCTCGAGCTGCTCGTCCGACCAGATGCCGGGCGTGTTCGGATAGCCGACACCCATCGGGCTCACGGCGGTGGCCTCGGATAAGATCAAACCGAACGAGGCCCGTTGGGCGTAGTATTCCGCCATCATCGCATTCGGCACGCGTCCGGCGGAAGCCCGGCAACGGGTCAGCGGCGCCATGACAACGCGGTTGGAAAGTGACAAGGCGCCGGCTTGAAGGGGTTGGAAAAGTGGATCGGACATGGCGCGGCCAAACCAAAGCAGGTTCGGCGGGAGATGCAAGTTTCGTGGTAAAATGGAAATCGAACTACCGGGAGGCCGAGGTCGCAGAGAGGGGCGCGGAATGGATTGAAACTGCGAATCCGTCATTTTCATCAACCCATCGATTGAAACCCAGCGCTCTCTCCGCGACCTCCGCGCCTCCGCGTTTCGCTCTGGCAATTCCTGGTGCCTGTCGATTCCCGGGCGTCCAGCAGGTAGCAGAGCCCGAGTTTCGTGAAGTAGCAGTTGGCCATTCCTTCTCTTTCCCTCAACCATCCAAACTCATCAACTTGTCCCGGCCGGCATGAACTGCCGCCGGATCCACTGGCTCCAGAAGTCGCTCGACCCTGCAGCCGATCCGGATGCGGGATCGGCCGGCAAACACGCCGATGAATCCGCCCGGCGGATCGTGGACCTGCTGCTCTTCGAAAACGAAGCGGAGCTCGGCGAAAACGGCATCGAGGGTGATCCCACCTTCCTGAATGCCTTCACCCGGCGTTTTCCCAAGACCAAGGACGGCCGCTCACTCGCCGATTTCCAACTCAACGACCGGCTGTTCAAACACCGCTGCTCCTACATGGTCTACTCGAAAACCTTCGAATCACTCCCGCCCCGGATCAAATCCGCGGTGATCTCCAGCCTACACCAATTACTCGAAAGCAATCCGGCCGAAGGCAATCACCCCGCAATCAAATCGAGCGAACGCCGGAAAATCATCGCCATTCTGAGCGAAACGCCGCCCGGGTGAAGCGGGAAATGATCGGATAAGGCGCCTTCCCCGCTGAATTTCACTTCACTCCCGGGCGCTGCCCCACTAAGAGCTTGCCCCGACATGTCCGACATCCCCACCCGTCCCGGAAAATTGATGGCCGCCAACCGCGGCGAAATCGCCATCCGCATTTTCCGCGCAGCCAACGAACTCGGCCTGCGCACCGTCTCGATCTTCGCCGAGGAGGACCGCTTTTCGATCCACCGCTTCAAGGCGGACGAGGCCTACCCGCTCGATGCCAGCAAGGGTCCGGTCGGCGCGTATCTGGACGTCGAAGGCATTGTCGCGCTCGCCAAACAAAAGGGCGTGACAATGATTCACCCGGGTTACGGATTTCTATCTGAAAACGCCTCGTTTGCCCGCGCCTGCGCCCGCGAGGGCATCATCTTCATCGGCCCCTCGCCGGAGCTGTTGGAAAATATGGGGGACAAAACCGCCGCCCGCACGCTGGCCCATAAGTTCAAGGTCCCCACCCTGCCGGGCACCGAAGAACCCATCACCGATCCCGACCAGGCGCTCCACGCGGCGCACGAAATCGGTTTTCCGCTCATCATCAAGGCGGCCTTCGGCGGCGGCGGCCGCGGCATGCGGGTGGTGGAAAAACCCTCGCAGCTCGCCGCTCTGTTAGCTGAGGCCCAGAACGAGGCGCTCAACGCCTTCGGCAACTCCGCGGTGTTTCTCGAACGGTATATCTCCCGCGCCAAACACATCGAGGTGCAGATCCTCGGCGACCAACACGGCAACGTAGTACACCTTCACGAACGCGATTGCTCGGTGCAGCGGCGCTATCAGAAAGTCGTCGAGGTCGCCCCGGCGATGCATCTTGATCCGCAGGTCCGCAAGGAACTCTGCGAGGCCGCCGTCAAACTCGCCAAGGGCATCGGCTACAACAACGCCGGCACCGTCGAGTTCCTCTATGACATGGACCGGAGCGACTGGTTCTTCATCGAGATGAATCCGCGCATCCAGGTGGAGCACACCGTCACCGAGTGCGTCACCGGCATCGACCTGGTGCGCTCGCAAATCCTCGTCGCGCAGGGAAACCCGTTGTTCGGCGAGGAAGTGGCCATTCCGCCGCAGGACCAGATTCCGTGCATCGGATTCGCCATCCAGTGCCGCGTCACCACCGAGGACCCGGAGAAGAATTTCTCACCCGACTACGGCCGCATCCTCAACTACCGCTCGGCCGCGGGTTTTGGCATCCGCCTCGACGCCGCTTCGGGCGATGCCGGCTCGGTCGTCACACCCTATTATGATTCGATGTTAGTGAAGATCACCGCGATGGGCCGCGATTTCCCGATGGCCTGCCAGCGCATGGACCGCGCACTGCGCGAGTTCCGCATCCGCGGCGTGAAGACCAATATCCCGTTCCTCGAAAACGTCATCGCCGACGAAACCTTCCGCTCAGGCCAGGCGCACACCAAGCTCATCGACACCAAGACCGAGCTGTTTCAGTTCCGCCCCCGCCGCGACCGAGCGACCCGCACGCTTGCCTATCTATCGGACATCACGCTCAACGGCAATCCCACCGCCAAAGGCTGGAAACCCGCCGCCGCGCTGCCCAAGGCCCACGTGCCGGACTCGCTCATCATCGAACACAAGGCCAAGGTCCCCGCCGGCAGCCGCGACCTTCTGCTAGAACTCGGCCCCGAAAAATTCGCGCAGTGGATCCTCGCCGAAAATCGCCTGCTCATCACCGACACCACCCTGCGCGACGCCCACCAGTCGCTCATCGCCACCCGCATGCGCTCCTACGACATGCTGCGCGTGGCCGAGGCCGTCTCGCACCGCGTGCCGCAGCTTTTCTCGATGGAAATGTGGGGCGGCGCCACTTTCGACACGGCGATGCGTTTCCTCAGCGAGTGCCCGTGGGACCGTCTCCGCCGCTTGCGCGAAAAGATCCCGAACCTTTGTTTCCAGATGCTTTTCCGCGGCTCGAACGCGGTCGGCTACTCGAACTATCCGGACAACGTCGTCGCTGGATTCGTGAAACACGCCGCGGACTCCGGCATGGACATCTTCCGGATCTTCGACTCGCTCAACTACCTGCCTAACATGCAGGTGGCCATGGATGCCGCGCGCGATCACGGCAAGGTGCTCTGCGAGGCCGCCATCTGTTACACCGGCGACATCAACAACGAAAAACGCGACAAATACTCGCTGAAATACTACGTCGCGAAGGCCAAGGAGGTCGAACGCATGGGCGCGCACATTCTTGCCATCAAGGACATGGCCGGGCTTTGCAAACCGCTCGCCGCCCGCAAGCTCGTCACCGCGCTCAAGGAGGAAATCGGCATTCCCATCCATTTCCACACCCACGACACCTCCGGCCTCAACGCCGCATCGGTTCTGGCGGCATCCAACGCCGGCGTGGACATCGTGGACCTCGCCATCGCCTCGATGTCCGGCTCCACCTCGCAGCCAAACCTCAATTCGGTCGCCGCCGCGATGGCCAAGACCGAACGCGATCCGGGCCTCGATTTCGATTCACTCAACGAACTGTCCGATTACTGGGAGGAAGTGTTGGGTTTCTACAAACCGTTCGATTCCGCGCCGCGCGCCGGATCCGCCGAGGTCTACGAACACGAAATGCCCGGCGGCCAATACACCAACCTCCGCGAACAGGCGAACTCGATGGGCCTCGGCCACCGCTGGCGCGAAATCGCCCGCACCTATGCCGAGGTGAACCAACTCTTCGGCGATATCGTCAAGGTCACGCCATCGTCCAAAGTCGTGGGCGACATGTGCATGTTTCTCGTCACCCGCGGTATCAAGGCGGCGGACGTGCCGAAGCTCAAACCCGGCTCGATCGACTTCCCGGAAAGCGTGATCGACATGCTCTCCGGCGGCCTCGGCCAACCCGACGGCGGCTGGCCCGTGGACGTGCAGAAAGTCGTGCTCGGCAATAAAAAAGCCACCACCAAACGCCCCGGCGAACTCGCGGAACCGGTAGATCTGCAATCCACCCGTGCCGATCTATCCGCCAGACTCGGCCGCCCCGCATCCGACGACGACCTCTACTCGCACCTGATGTATCCGCAGGTCTTCGCGGATTTCATGGCGTTCAAAGCCAAATACGACGACCTCAGCAGCCTTCCGACTTCGGCGTTTTTCTATGGGCTTCAAATCGGTGAGGAAATCGAAATCGAGATCGATCCCGGCAAGATTCTCATCATCAAACTCATCTCGATTGGCGAGGCCGATACCGCCGGCCGCCGCGCCCTGTTTTACGAACTCAACGGCATGCCGCGCGAATCCATCGTGTTCGACAACTCGCTCAAAGCCACCTCCAAGGCGAGCAGGGCGAAAGGCGAACCCGCCAATCCCGCCCACGCCTGCGCCCCGATGCCCGGCATGGTCACCGAGGTTGCCGTTTGCGTCGGCCAGGCGGTGAAAGCCGGCGACAAGCTCATGGTGTTAGAAGCCATGAAAATGCTCACCACCGTCAGCGCCAACGCCGATGGCACCATTGCCGAAGTGCTCGTCAGAAAAGGCGACCGGGTGGACAGCGACGACTTGTTGGCGAGGCTCACCGAGGCCTGAGGCACGCTATACAGCGGGCAGATGCCCGCTGCCTTCTTGAATTACCCCTCATGGTGCCCGAGTTCAGGATGGCTGAATCTAACAGCGCAATCGTCAGCGACTGTTTTTCGGGAATGTGCCGCCGTTCGCGCCGCTGGTTTCATAGCCGCGATCGTCGGCGAGGATCAGGATGATGTTCGGCTTGTCCGCCGCGAGGGCGGTGGTGCCAAGCAGCAGCGATGTCCAGAGCAGGGCTATGATTTTCATGAATGAGCTTCGATTGCTATTTAACGGTTTGCAAATAAGCGGCGATGGCTGCCACCTGCGCCACAGTCATGTTGGCGGTGATGTCCACCATCATCGATTTGTTCTGAATGTAGCCCGCGGCACGGACTTGATCGAGGGGAATCTTGGTTTCCACGCCGCCCATGAGAATCAGAGTCATCTCCCCGGCGTTCTCGCTGCGCTTGAATCCCTCAATGAGCGTGCCGTCCTTCTTCTCCAACCGATAGAGCCGGAAGACGTTTTCCACGGCTTCATTCGGTGCGATGATGGCGGTGAGCATGCCGTCGAGATCCCGGCTTGAGGAACCGTCGAGCGGCGGCGCGAAACCCGCGCCTTTGCCGGCGATGGAGTGGCACGTCAAACAAAGACTCTCAACGACGAGTTTGCCGTCCGCCGCCCTCGCTAACGGAAGCGCGGCTTTGACCGCGGCACGGCGTTTCGCGACTTGCGCGATTTCTTCGGTGGTTGGAGCAGGTGATGTGGCTAGCACCTTGTCCCACCTGGATTCGGCGACGAGTGCGGCACCGGTCTTGCTTTCGGCAAGCATCAGGAGGAAATCCTGGAACGCCCGCTCATAGGATCCGCCGAGCGCCAGGTAGGGGCCATTCCAGCCGCCCACCTTCGTTTGTGGTGCGGGGCTTGCGCTCCAGCGCCGCAGCCAGGCGATGTGTTCGGGATTCACCGGACCGCTGGCGCGGCGGAAAAAGCGCAGGATTTCATAACGCACCGTCCAGGTCGTTTCCTCAGCGAGCGGCTGGAGCAAGTCAAACGCGGAGGATTCCGGGACCCGCAGGGAAGAAAGGGCGCGCACCGCTTCCCGGCGCATATCGGGCGAGGAATGCGCGAGCAGTTTTTTCCACAACGCGGCATCAAAATGCCCGAGGTCCTCCAGCGCCCACAGCGCGTGGATTTTCGCGTCGGCGGCGGGTTGCGGTTGGTTTAGCAACGCAACGAGGGCGGGAATGGTTTCCTTCGCCTTCCGATATCCGATCTGATGCCATGCGGCCCGCATTTCCCAAGTGCTGTTAGCCGTAAGATACTCCGGCAATTTGTGAGTTGGCACCTTGCTCATGTCCAGCGGGCGCGGCGCTGGCTGGCTCTTGTGGCGCACGCGCCAGATGCGTCCGCGCTGCTTGTCACGGCCGGGATGATCGCGGGCCACTTCGTTGTGGGAAATGATGCGGTTATACCAATCCGTGATGTAGATGCAGCCGTCCGGGCCGAAGGTGATTGCCACCGGCCGGAACATCGGGTCCGCGCAGGCCACAAGATCTGCGTGTTTCTTGAAAGTCCACACACCATTGTCACCCAGGGTCGTGCTAACGGCATGGATTTTTCCAAGGATCGGATTCGCCACAAACAGGAGTCCCTGCCACGGCGCGGGATAGGATCCGCTCTTGTCGTCACAAATCGCCATCCCGGAAAAGCCCGTGCCGCCGAGGTTCAGGCCTTCGGCGGTCGGCGGGTGAACCGGTGCCGCAGGATGCAGTTTCGTCGCTTTGAAACTCGGAAAGGATGTGTCCACCTCGAACGGCACCACGCTGTAGCCGAGATCGTTCGCTTCGTGCAAGAACACCCTCCCCGTCCGCCCGTGAGCCCAGGCCCAGATATTGTTCAAACCCGCGCCGATGATCCGCGTATCAGTCCCATCGAATTTCATCGAACCGATCAGAGTCTTGTTGAAATCGAAGGCCCGCCCGGAGGCGTCCGTGGTTTTTCCATCGTTCAGCACTCCTTGTGAGAAAACCAATCGTCCGCCCGGCATTTGCGTGAGTTGGTGCGGTAGCGTGTGGGTGTCCTGCACGCCAAAGCCCTTCATCAACACCCGCCGCTCGTCCGCCTTGCCATCGCCGTCCTTGTCATCTAGGAAAACTATTTCCGGTCCCTGGGCCACGATGACCCCGCGGCCATACGGCAGCACCGAGAGCGGCATCATCATGCCATCGGCAAAGGTCCGCGCGGTGTGGGGCCCCTTGCCTAACGGAGCATCGATCACAACCACCCGGTCCTTGCCCTGCTGCTGCCAGATACCCGGTTCGTTGTCGCGCGGATACTCGGTCGCCGTCGCCGACCACAATCGCCCGGCATCGTCAAACGCCGTCATGGCGGCCTTCGGCAAGCCGGTTTCCTCGCTCGCCACCAGTTCCATCGTAAAGCCCTCGGGCACGGTGAAGGTGGCCAATTGCTCCGCGGCGGTTTGGGGTTTGGCGTCGGCGGCGTTGCCTTCTTTCATGTTGGCCGCTCCCAAGGTCGGGCACAAAAGGCAAAGGGATGTGGAGTGGAGGAGGATGCGGTTCATCGTGATGGTGGGGTTTCAGAACAATATCCCATGTCGTCGCCGACGATGAGAAGCGTGACAGGACGTTTTGCCTCGGCGTCAGCCCGAAGGCAAGGAAGAGAAAGCACCGCCGCGGCGAGAACGAGGTGTTTTATGATTCCTGATTCGTTTCACGATCCATCCGCCGCCACCCGCGCCACGCGTGGAAAAAAAACGCGGCGGCGAACAACAACATGAACACCGAAAAAAATTGTCCTTTGGTTAGAAACCCGACCATCGGCGAGTCCGGTTCGCGGAATTGCTCGCCCAAAATGCGGAACCCCGCATACAAAGCGAAAAACAAGCCGGTCAGCAGCCCGTCGGGAGCTTTCGGGAAACGCGTCCGCACCACCCAAAGAATCGTGAACAGGAGAGCCCCTTCCAACAGCGCCTCGTAAATCTGCGATGGATGCCGCGGCGGTAGAAAATTCCCCAGGGTTTCGGCCACCTTCGGGTTTTCGCGGGCGGCATCGATCAGGGTTTTCAACGAATCCGCATCGGCAAGTTTCGGTTCGATTCCGGTGCAGGCCTGCCAGGCGGCGCTCTGCACCTCGGCAAGTTCGGCTTTCAACGAATCCGGGAATTTCACCGCCCACGACACCTGCTCGGCCACCCGCCCGTAGAGTTCGCCGTTGATGAAGTTGGCCACCCGCCCGAAAAACAGACCCAAGGGAGCGACCACGCACAGCCCATCTCCCAGCCCGGTCCACGTCACATGGAGTTTCTTCGCATAAAACCACGTGAAAATCACCAACCCCAGAATACCGCCGTGGCTCGCCATGCCACCCCCCCACACCCGCAGCACCAACAGCGGATCCTTCGCCAAAGCCCCCCACCCGACCTCCGGTAATTGATACAACAAAATGTAGCCGATCCGGCCGCCGATAAACACCCCGAACAAGGCCGCCGCCGCGATGAAATCCCCGGTTTGCTCGGGTTTCAGCACCCACAGCCCGCGTCTCGCCAAATTGCGCAACAGCAAGAACCCTCCGATAAATCCCATCAGATACGCCAATCCATACCATTTGACGGAAAAATCGCCGTAAATCGGCAGGGCCACCGGATTCAAATCATGCACGTAAGTTGCCAACACGCCCACACCTCACACCATCCCCCTGCCCCGCGCAAGCCGCGATCCGTCGCTTCCCCATTGACCGCAGGCCCGTCAAAGCCGAACTTCCCCCATGCCGAGCAAGCAAGATCTCCTCGACCTCCAATTCATCGAAGCGCGCCACAAGCTCCTCGATCTCGCCGCGTTTCTCGATCGCATCGACCGCCACCCTGGCGAGGACGACTACCGCTTCGCCGCAATGAAGTCCGCTCTCCCGATCCTGCTCGAAAATCGCCCGGACCGCGCCCGCGCCGTGCTCGAAGCGTTCTCCGACCCCACCACCGAACCCATTCCCCAAGCCTCCTTCCAAGGCGCCTTCGGGGCACCAACGCCGAAGCACTAAATTTTAAGCACCCAATCCGAAACGTAAGAGCAATCGTAACCACGGACTTTGATATTTAAAATTTAAAATTTAAAATTTCTCATGAAATACATCGAGCCTCACGCGCACATGGTCAGCCGGACCACCGACGATTACGAAAAACTCGCGCTCGCCGGCTGTGAGGCGCTCTGCGAACCGGCGTTCTGGGCCGGCTTCGACCGCTCGTCTGCGGATGGATTCCACGACTACTTCCGCCAGCTTACCGAATACGAACCGAAACGCGCCGCCAAATACGGCATCAAGCATTTCTCCTGGCTCTGCATCAACCCGAAGGAGGCTGACGACCCTGGCTTTGCCCGCGAAGTCATGAGCTTGATCCCTGAATTCCTGAAATGCCCGACCGTGCTCGGCATCGGCGAGATTGGCCTCAACAAAAACACCCGCAACGAACTCACCATCTTCGAAGAGCACGTCCAGCTCGCGCTCGACCACGGCCTGCCCATCCTCATCCACACGCCCCACCTCGAGGACAAACTCAAGGGCACCCGGCTGATCCTCGATTCACTCGCCGGTTTCTCCAAACTCGACCGCGCGAAAGTCATCATCGACCACGTCGAGGAACACACCGTGGCTCCCGTTCTGGATGCCGGCTACTGGGCCGGCATGACGCTCTATCCGCACAGCAAGTGCTCGCTGGACCGCGCCATCGATATCCTCGAAATCCATGGTCCGGAACGCCTCTGGATGAACTCCGCCTGCGATTGGGGCGTCTCCGATCCGCTCGCCGTACCGAAGTGCGCGTTGCAAATGAAAAGCCGACGCCACGGCGCCGACGCCATCGAACGCATCATCTATCAAAACCCGAAGGACTTCCTCAGCCAATCACCGAGGTTCATACTTTGAGATCCCATCAACTTGCCCTCCGCCAGTAACTGCGAGAAGCCTCGCCAATCCCAGTCTTTCCCATGCTCATGCAGGATTCCCCCTGTTGCATTTATCCGCCTATCTCAAAAATGCCGATAAATCCAAAAACATCCAACCTTAATCCGGGCGGACAAACGTTATTTCTCCGATGAATCTACTTATCCCGCTCATCACATGCCTCCTGTTTCTGTTGCCGGGCATGACACTTGGCGCGTCCGATATTTACGGACCCAAGCCATTTGACCAAATCCGATCATAGGGTTCTCTTATGATGGCATCGCCATCTACGGCAAATACGAAGTCTCCTTTTCCTCTATGCAGGGCTACACTGAACCTCTCGACGAATATGGAGGCCACTCCCATGGCGACTACTGATACCACTACCATGCGCATGCAAAACAAATCGAAAACGGGAGTAACGATTTCACACAGCATTTCCTCATGGTTGGAGCATGGAAGGGAAAGATCAACACCCTACCGGTTATGGGCGAGGCCGAGATCAGCGTGAAGCCTGGCGAGACTGAAACAACCCAACGCTATGTTGGCAAAAATGGAACGGCCTCCACAATTCCAGTGGTGTTGCCCTCCACAATCAACGGCACCGTATCCACCGCATTGAATACAAATATCACTGCAGCCTACCGTAAAAAGCAAACCTCACAGCGGGCAGCAGGGGCATCCGACGTGGCAACCCCTTTTTGCTTCCCTCTGGTCCTCCCATGAACTTTCTCAACGGCCTTCACCAGGAAAGCAATTTCCTAGCAATCGTCGATTTGCTCGGGTGGGGCGGGAAAGTGGGGCATCCGGCGGGATGCAAGGAGGGGGAAATGTAGCAGTGATCGCTGCTACGCGAGGTCCTCGGAATTCAGCTCGCTGAGCTCGTCCTTGGTCCACTCGCGCTTGCGCAGGCACAGCCGGACGGCGTGTTTGCGGATGGCTTTTTCGAATAAATTGCGCATGTGGCGGCCGTTGCCGAAGCCGCGGCCGGCGGCGGCGAGCTCAGCGGCGATTTGTGTCTCCAGCGCGATTTCCGCCTCGGCGGCGAGCGTGTATTGGTTGGTTGCGCAGAAACCCTTGAAAATCGCGACCAGCTGCGGTGCCGTGTAGTCTTCGAAATTCAGATGAATCGTGAATCGCGACTGCAAACCGGGGTTGGTTGCGATGAAGCGTTTCATGTCGTCCGGATAACCGGCGACGATCACGATCAGCCGCTCGCGGTGGTCCTCCATGCGCTTGACCAGCGTGTCGATGGCCTCGCGGCCGAAGTCGTTTTCGCCGCCGGCGACGAGCGCGTAGGCCTCGTCGACGAAGAGCACGCCGTCGAGCGCCTGATTCACCAGATCGTCGGTCTTTTTGGCGGTGTGGCCGACGTATTGACCGACGAGGCCGAGGCGGTCGGTCTCGACAAGGTGGCCGTTGTCCAACACCCTGAGCGCGGAGAAGATCCGAGAAACGATGCGCGCGACGGTGGTTTTGCCGGTGCCCGGATTGCCGGAAAACACCATGTGCAGCGACATCGCCGCGCCCTTGAGGTGGTGTTTTTCGCGGGCTTTGTTAATTTCCAGGAAGCGCACGAGGCTTTCGATCTCGGCCTTCACGTTGGCGAGCCCGGCCAGTTTTGCGAGTTCGGCAAGGCAGGTTTCCAAATCCTCCTTGGGCATTTTCGGCGGCACCGGATTGACCGGCTCATCCTCGCCGGATTCCAGTCGGGCGAGGATCTGTTCCGCGCGGACGGTGTCGCCGCCGAGCAATTGATAAGTAAGATTTGAGAGAAAAAGGCGTTCGTCGGAATGGATCGAACCATCCGCGAGCACCATTCCCGCGGCGACGCGGAACAATTGTTCACCCCACGCCGCATGCTGCTTGCCGAACCGCAGCGCCGACAAATCGTAGCCCGGCTGGGCGAAAACGCGGGCCTCCAGCAGTCGGTCGTGCGCGGCGGACCAATCGATTTTTCTCCCGACCTCGGCGGCAAACTCCTTCTCCGCGTGGTTCGTTTCGCCATCGATGCGGGCGGTGAGGAAAAGCACGAGCTTGAGCTCGTAGTCGAGTTCGAGCGCCTCGCAGCCGTGTGCGGAAACCAGGGTTTTGCGGAGAGCGGGAACTCCGGCGCAGGAGCGGGTTGCGAGAGATTCCATCAGGTGAATGCGGGCAGGCGCTGCGGGATGGTGTTAGGTCCGCGATCGAACGAGGTCCGGTGAACGGTCTCCGCGCCGAGGGCGGCGATGAGCAGTTCCATGACCGCTTCCGCCACTTCCGGGCGGCCGCAGGTGAAGACGTCGACCGCCGCGTAGCCGTGTTCGGGCCACGTGTGGACAGTGACATGGCTTTCCGCGATGACGACCACGCCGCTCACGCCTTGCGGCGAGAAATGGTGGAAATGCGACGAAACCAGCGTGGCTCCGCCTTCTTCCGCGCAGCGGCGGAAGCATTTTTCCAAGCCGGTGGGGTCGTTCAGGACCGCCGCCGGGCAACCGGTCAATTCGGCGAGGACGTGCCTCCCCGCTGGCGCGGTGCTCGGTGGGGTCGGGAACATCGGGAAAAATCAGCCGGGGCTGGTAGTTCCAAGCTTGGCCTTGAGGGCGTCGAGCTTGGCTTGCACGTCGGGACCTCCCGCGCCGGAAGCGAGCGATTTGAATTCGTCCTCAAGGCTGCTAGCGCCGGAGTTGTCGGCCATTTCCTTGGCCGCGTCCGCTTCGTAGCCTTGGCGTTCCGCCTTGGCTTTCATGCGGGCCATCAGGTCGTCCGGGCTGCGCGTCGAGGTCATCCGGGCCTTGGCTTCGTAGATGTCCTTTTTGACTTGGGCGGCCTTGCTTTGGGCGATGATGAAATCCTTGTTACGTCGATACTCGGCGACTTCGGCTTCCATCTTGATGACTTCCTGCTTGAGCTCGGCGACCCCGGTTTGCTGGCCTTGCCAGCTTGGCTCCAGTGACGCGGCGCGGCTTTCGTGCTCGCTGGCGCGTTCCAGCGCTTTGACCGCGAGATCCTCGCGACCGGAGCGCATCGCGGCTTCCGCCTTTTGCTCCCACTGGAATTTTTCGGCTTTTTCGCGTTCGAGTTGCGCCTTGGTCTGGCGCTCGGTGGCGATCACCTGCTGCACCGACTGCTTGACCTCGCGGATCTGCTTTTCCTTGTCCGCGATCGCTTGTTCGAGCATCAGCTCGGGTTTTTCGAACTTTTCCACCACCTTGTTGGCGGAGGCTTGGCCGATCTTGAAAATACGTGAGAAAATGCTCATGGCTGGAGGAGATTAGGAATTAAAGGAAGGGGTGAGAATTTCGGTGACGCGGTCCACCGCGAGTTCGAGCGCGTCGAACACGGCGAGCAGCTCGTGGTCGGACAAGTCGCCGGTTTCGCGGCTTTCGACCAGCACCAAGCGGCGGTCGTCCGGGTGGCTGGTGTCGAGACCCGCGCTGACGGGCAGGATTTCCGTGTTGAGCGCCAGCAGGGAAAGCAACAGCTCTTGGGAGATGATCGCGTCGATGTTGCCGAGATCGACCTCGAAGTAGATTTGTTGGTCATCCACCTTGAGGAAGACCGGCAGTTCGTCCTCGCGTTGGACCCGGAAGACGTCGTTGGCCAGCGCATCGACGGTGAAGCCGTTGGATTCCAGGAAACGCGAGAGCTCCTCGTCGCGGTGGAGTTTGATCATTGTGTTTTTCATGTGGTATGAGGTTGGGGATTTGAGTGAAATTTGAGAAGCAGGATCATCGGTCTTAGTTCCAATTGTCATCCCAGAAGCGGTCACGGTTGGCGGGTTCGATGTAGTTCGCAAAATTGAAATCCGAGGCGGGAGGAAATTCGACCGGTGCGACGACGCGCTGCGATTGGTTGCCGCCGCCGTGTGTCGGACTGGTTCCCTTGAGCTCGCCTTGCGCGCGGGCCAGCAATTCGCCGAGCAGTTTGCCGCCTTGTTGCAGGATGTCCTCGGCCACCGTCGCGCCGTCGATCCAGCGCTCGCCGTCCTGATAGCCGAGCTCGCTGACATCGGTGGCGCTGTTGCAGACGTCGAGAATCTCGTCCCAAACACTTCCCAACAGCAGATCAAACTGCCAGCCAGTGGCGTCGCGGCCGAAGCGGTCCTCGCGGATGAAGCTCATGAAGACAATTTCCACGGCGTTGATGCCGAGGTGCTCGGCGATGGCGATGCGCAGGTCTTCAAACCGCTCGTCGTGCAAATAAGCCTGCCATTCGTCCGGTTCGAGGATCTCGAAATACCGCGCGAAGGCGAACTCGCCGGCACCGAGGTCCACGCCGGAGAACACGTCGAAGAAATAGACGAAGCGGGCGTAGCGCTCCATGAAGCGTTTGATGATGTTCCGGCCCTCGTCTGTGGGGATGTAATCCTTGGCCTCGCGGATTTGGATCCATTCCTTGACCAGCAGCCATTCGAGAATCGG
This sequence comes from Prosthecobacter debontii, assembly GCA_945869465.1. Classification (GTDB taxonomy): domain Bacteria; phylum Verrucomicrobiota; class Verrucomicrobiia; order Verrucomicrobiales; family Akkermansiaceae; genus Luteolibacter. Next base: position 3,977 of record CAMBPB010000049.1, on the reverse strand, counting down.
CTCCAGATCGGAGTCCTCATCCTCCAGCCACAGTTGGAAAATCCGCGGGTGGTTGATCATGTATTCCAGCAGGAAAATCCCGGCGAATCGGAGTTTTTGCTCGTCGGAAACCGTCCATGGATCGTCGTCGATGTCGTCAGGCATGGTTTTCAGGAAAAGGTGGCATCCAGGAGAAGCGCGATGCCGATGGCAACCGCGCCTTCGATGAGGGCCACGCCCCAGTTGCGGTCGCGGGCGATTTCGTCGTGGATCCGGGCGTTGGGCAGGATCACCAGGTCCACCAGCCAGCGGCTGCCGAGCAGGACGAGGAGTGAAATGGGAATCCACACCGCGAGTGCGACCAGCGAGTCGCCGCGGCGGATTTGGCCGGAGATGAGGATGGCCAGCGCCACCAAGGTGGCTCCGAAGGCGAGGCCAGCGCCCTCGTTGTCGCGTTCGATTTCATCGTGCACGTTGTAACCGCAAGTCCGTTGATAGACGGCGCCGAGTAGCAGAAATCCGAGTTGGCCGATCACGAAGAAGACCAAGGTATCGAGGATTTCCATGACAAAGCCACCGCCGGTGGAGCCGCTGATGGATGCGGAGATCATGAAAGCGGTGCCGATGTAAGTGCCTGCCAGAACCGCGCCGGTGCCGACATTGCGGTCGGTGATGAGTTCCTTGTGCACTTCAAACCGGTTGAGCAGGAACTTGCGGTTGATCCACGCGGACAAGAGCAGCAGCGAGAGGGAAATCACGGTCCAGACCGCGACTGAGAGCAGGTCGCGCCAGATCGTCTGGTAGGGATTACCGCCGGAAATCATCACCCCCCGGACGATGGTGAGCACGCCGAAAATGTAACCTGCGGTGGCCACCGCGACCGCCTTGTTGTCGTGTTTGGTGAGTTCGTCGCTGAGGTGATAGCGGGTGGTGAGACCTTTGACGGGCTTGGCGAGCAGGACCAGCATGAGGCCAGCCGCGAAATAAAGGATGGCTGGCGAGGTGAGAATTTCGACGACTGGGGCAGTGTCGAGCCAGACTTGGAGGTGATCGTTCACAGGAGGGGTTTGTGGGGATTATTTGCCGCCGCGTGACGAGCTGCCGCTGCGCGTCGAGCCGGAGCTGGTGGAGCGGCCGAAGCCGCCGGAGGAACTGGGTCGGCTGGGTGCCACGGTGGTCGACGGCCTGCTGGTCGAGGTGTTGGACGAACCGCTGAACGAGCGCTGCGACTGGGTCGGGCTAGAGAGGACGCGGGCCTTGGCGGCGACTTTTTCCGCATTCGGCGAAATCGCAGGCTGGGAAATGACCGGGCGCGACGATTGGCTGACGGTTGATCCCCGCGAGCCCATGGAACCGGTGTAATTGTCGGTAGGGCTGCGATTCCAGCCGCCGCCGTAGGATGGGGGGTAATTGCCGTAGCCGAAGGGCGAGGCGTAGGACGGACGGTTCGAGAACAACCAACCCATCAGCAGCGCATCGGTCATGCTGAAGCTGGAGTGGTGGTAATTTCCGGGGCCGTAAAGCGAGGGATTGCCGGTGGTCTGCAGGGTCGTCTTGTCGGCGTCCTTTTTGAAATCGATGGTGGCGATTTCCTGGGTTTTGCCGGGCGAGACCTCGGCGGTGAGTGAGAAGCCGCGGGTGTCGCCGCTGCCGTATTCGGTGATGTTGATGTAATCGACCTTGCCGTCGTCGTTGAGGTCGATGTTGTTGACCGCCTCCGCTTGGCTGTTGAGCAGGCGCTCGAAGTCGGCGGCGTCGCGGGATTTTTTCGCCAGTTCGGTGACAGCGTTCAGGTCGAGGCCCTTGGAATACTCCTTCATGATCACTTCCGCGGCCTTTTCGGGAGTTGCCGGCGGGGTGGGGGAGCTTTTGCGGCCACACTGGGAGACCATGGAAAAGGCCACGAACAAGGCGAACAGGGCAACACCGATTTTTGCGAGGGAGTTCATGGGATTTCTTCGATATTCCAACCTTGGAGGTGGTAGTGATAGACGCGGGGTTCGGTAAGTGAAGTAAAATCCCGGTGGCTGGAAAGCAGCTGGTTTTTTCCAAACACCCGGGAAGCGGCGACGAGTTCCGGCGTCAGGTAACGAGTGGCGACGTCGAGTGTTTCCAAGCGGCCCAAGGATTGGCGGGTTTCCTCGGCGGAGTTGCCGATTTTGGCAATCCACCAGCCCCACTCGCCGAATGACGGCACGTTGTCGTGATAGGGGACGACCTCGAAGCCGGCGGCCGCCAGCGTGCGGCCGGTGCAGAGGAAGGCCTCGCGGGCTTGGAAACACGAGCCGGATTGCTGGACGATGACCGCGCCCGGGTTGAGCAGCCGTTCCAGATGGTCGTAGAACGGGCGACCGTAGAGTTTCGCCAGATCTGGGGAGTTCGGATCGGGGAAATCCATGATCACCACGTCGTAGCGCCCGGTCACGGATTTGACAAACTCCGCGGCGTCGAGATTGACGACGTGGAGGGTGGCCGTTTCGTGCAGCGCGGGGTTGAAATTTTCGTATTGGCTGGGCTGCGCATTCCGGAACGCCTCGCCCGCGGTGACTCCCGCCGCCGCCCGGGGGCTGACCCGCGGGTCATTCATGCTGCCGCCGTTCAGCCGCACGAGTTCCGGTTCGGATTTCGCCAGTTCGGTCATCATCGGGTCCAAATCCACCAGCGTCACCGCGCGGACTTCCGGGTATTTGAGCACCTCGCGCAGGGCCAGGCCGTCGCCGCCGCCGAGGATCAGGACGTTTTCGCGGCGCGCGGCGAGGTGCATCGCCGGGTGCACCAAGTTCTCGTGGTAAATGAATTCGTCGGCCTCGTTGAACTGCAGGTGGCCGTTGATGTAACAGCGCAGGTTGCCGAGTTCGTTCTGGGTCAGGATGATGTGTTGGAAGGGCGAGGTGATGGAGGTGATGACCGGATCCCGATAGAGAAACTGCTCCGCCTTGAGTGTGAGGCCGCGGCCGACGACCAGACCCACCGTCACCAGCACCAGACCAGCGGCGAGTTCCAGCGCGCGGGCGCGCGGCCGGGCAAGGCGTTTGCGGTAGAGTAACCAGCACAGAAACGCGGACGCCATCGTGGTGAGTCCGACGACAAAACTGATCCGGTCGATGCTCAGATAGCGCACCAGCAGGAAGGTCCATAGCAGCGCGCCCACCAGCGCGCCGATGTAGTCCATCTTGAGCACCTGCGCGAGATTGATGCGCATGTCCGGTGCGTCCTCCTCGTTGATCCGCATCATCAGGGGAATTTCGTAGCCGATCAGCATGCCGACACCGAAAGCCAGCGAGTATTGGATGACGATGTAAAGCTGGGGCAGCAGCGCGAAGCCGTGAATCATGATCAAGGGTCCGAAGCCGCCGAGCACCGCGAGCAGCACCTGGGTGGTGATCAAGCGGTCCGCCAGCACGTTTGCCGGCGTGTGTTTCTGGACGTCCGCGCCGAGGCCCATGGCGAAAAGCATCGTCGCGATCATCGTCGCCCACTGTTGCACCGAATTTCCGAGCAGATCGGAAGCGATTTTGCTGAGCGTATATTCGTAAGCCAGCCCGCAGCCGCCGAGCAGGAACATCAACAATCCCAGCGCCCAGCGCTCGCGGCGGTGGGTCGGGGCGATGGCGGGCTCTCGGTTCACCGGGTCAAACTAGCCACCCGGTCCGGGATGGGAACCACAAATTCCGCCGGGGGGGGGCCAAAGCTCCCCCCCCCCACGGAGCTGCGGCCACTCCACTCGCAAGTCCGAAAACCGGTGGTTCTTATCCAACATCGCGCTTGGAGGTGGACGGTGGACATGGGAAGGGCCGGGGATGTTGTCGAACTAGCGGGCGATTCTTGCCGCGAGGGGAAGGAGCACGATTAGACCCTTTGCCAAAAATTAGTTCCGCTATTCGGAATGCGTTTTGCAAACGGAGCGGATGATTTTCGGTAGATTCATCAAGTGCTGGATCGACTCAACGAGCTTGTCGCTGAGGTCCTTGCTTTGTTTAGTGAAGTAGCCGGCGAGG
>CAMBPB010000048.1 GCA_945869465.1 Prosthecobacter debontii | reverse complement strand
GGAGACGCCGAGCTGGGGCTCAGCGTTCCCAGGGGGGCATACTCCCGGGAGCGCTGAGCCCCAGCTCGGCGAGTGTTTTTCCCTCGCTGCTTTAAGGATCAATCACCATGGAGCGATGTCGCCGCCGATCCGCCGGACTCCAACGCCATCGTTGTTTTCTTTCCCGACAAGGGGTCCCTTCTCACATGATGGGTTGCCGTGCCGTTCAAGCCAAGGGCGTGAATAGGGCCCTTCACACCGCCGATGGCAACACAGCTAGGCCCAGTTCTTTGAGGAACTCGTTGTGTGTGGTCAGCGCCGGCTGGATGTCCTTCTGGATGTCCACCAGCGCCGCATTCGCCACTTGTTCGTCCCGGTCTTCAGTGGTGTAGAGGATGAGGTTTTTAGTTCCTCGATGAGCTTGGCCATGGTCAGCGTTCGCGAGAGGCGGACGGCGAGATGCATATGATCCGCCACGCCGCCGACGCGGAAGCATTCGCAATCCACATTGCGGGCGACCGTCGCGAGGTAGGCGTGAAGGGCCGTGCGCACCGTGGCATCAAGCACGGGTGTGCGGTCTTTGGTGCTAAAGACAATGTGCGTCAGAAGATACGAGAGCGATTGTGGCATGGCGCGGCAAGGCAAGATGGGTCGGGCCTTCAGCCCTCAATTCGTGTGGGTATCTTATACCTAGGCCGTTGGCCTAGGCTGGTATGAAATCGCGCCGTTGGCGCTGTTTGAGTTTCCGGGCCAAAGGCCCATCGCCATACCAGCCTAGGGCAACGCCCTAGGAATCCGGTTGAAACGATTTCCCGAGGGCTGAAAGCCCGGTCTATGCCGTAGATGACCAATTTCGTGACGCCACGAAATTGGTTCTCTGCCTCGTCACCAGCGTTGCGTTGGTTCGGGCCTTCAGCCCTCTGTTTGACCGGTTACCACTTGCTTTCCGCCGCAGCCGATGGCGGCTCGATGATTCCGAGCAACGCGCATTTTCACCGGCGCCTCATTGGCATGGGCGCTTCGGAGATCGCTCTTCCTTGTGATAGGGAGCGGGATGGGGTTTTTAGATGTTGGATTTTGGATTTTGCAATGAAGGATCGGGCATGCGTTTGCGATTGCCCGAGCGGGTCATTGAGTTTCCCCGGCGGCCACTGGTGATGGGAATTGTGAATGTGAATGACGACTCGTTTTCCGGGGACGGGACGCTGGATTTCGGGGCGGCGGTGGAGCTGGCGCGGAGTCAGGTGATGGCCGGGGCGGACGTGATCGACGTGGGGGCGGAGAGTGCCCGGACGAATCGGGGGGCGGTGCCGGTGGAGGAGGAAATCCGGCGGTTTCGCGGGTTTTTGGAGCGATGGGAGGAGGTCTGGGAAGGCGTGGATCCGCGGGACGAGGAGCAGGTTTGGCCGCCGGTGTTGTCGGCGAACACCTGGCGGCCGGAGGTGGTGGCAGGGGTTTTGAGGATGGGGAAAGCGGCATTGGTGAATGACATGGGGGGGCTGCCCGATGACCGCAACGCGCGGCTTTGTGCGGCTCATGGCGTCGCATTGTTAGTGATGCACAGCCTCGGCGAGCCGAAGATCCCGCATTTCCATCAGCGCTGGGACGATGTGATGGCGGCGATGGAAGGGTTTTTTGAGGAGAAACTGGCGCTGGCCGGGTCTGCGGGACTGTCGCAGGACGCCATGATTCTCGATCCCGGCATCGATTTCGCGAAGCAGCGGGACGACAATCTCACGGTGTATCGCGAATTGGCGCGGTTGCAACGCTTCGGCCGGCCGGTGCTGGTGCCGGTGTCACGAAAGACCGTGATCGGCGAGGTGCTCGGCCTGCCGGATCCGCGGGACCGCGATGCGGGGACGATGGCCTGCATCGCTGCCGCCATGGCGCGAGGGGCGCAGATGTTCCGCGTGCATCAGGTGGATGCCACCTGGCAAGCGGTGAAGGTGTTGCACGGGATCGGCAATTCTCTATCAGTCAAGGAGCCGCCGGTGGGCTGATGCTCCGCTCCATCCACCAGAGCCAGGCAAGCAGGGCAAAATATCCGGTGAACTCCGCGGCTTTTTTCCAATAATGGATCGGCGCGTCGCCGCCGCGACAGCCACAGGAAATATCGAGTTGATGGACCCACGCCCAGCCGATGCAAACGGCAAAAACGATCACCAGCCCCGCAACCGTTAGGATGGCACCGCGGCGGAGGATTCCAAGCATCAGGCAGACGCCGGCGCTGATTTCAAACCACGGCACGGTGTAAGCGGCGATCGCGTCGAGCGGCGGCCCGACGAGTTTGTAGTTACCAATATCATGAGTGAAACGATCCAGCCCGGTGCCGAAGATCTTCACTCCGCCGCTGTAAACAAACCAGAGTCCCAGCATCACCCGCGCGATCAGCGCCAGCGCTTCGAGGCGGGTCTTGGGTTTCATCGGGTTTCCGCTAGAAAGCGGCGTTGAGCTTCTTCTTCCGGGTTGTGCGGCCTGGCGGCGTTGTCCGGTTTGGTGTCGGCCAGCAATTCGTCGCGGAACTTGGCGATGATCGCCTCCACCGGCCAGGACGAGGCTTCGCCAAAGGCGCAGATGGTGCGGCCGTCGATCTGATAGGCCACGCTTTCCAAGGTTTCCAAATCCTTCGCGCTGGCCTCGCCGGAGACGATCCGGTCGGAGATCTTTTTCATCCAGGCAGAGCCCTCGCGGCAGGGCGTGCACTGGCCGCAGGATTCGTGGGCGTAGAAGGTGTTCAGATTGTTGAGCACCCACGAGATTTTCCGGGTGTCGTCGAGCACGATCACGCCGCCGGAGCCAGCCATCGAGCCGCAGGCGGCGAGCGTATCGAAATCGAGTTGGATGTCCCAGAATCCGAGCTGGCGTTCGCTGCCATCGGGATTCCGGAGTTTGTAACTCTCATCGCAGCGGAGGATTTTCGATGACGATCCGCCGGGGATGACCGCCTTGAATTCGCGTCCGTCTTTCGGTCCGCCGCACAGCTCGTAGAGCAACTCGCGCATGGTGAGTTTACCGACTTCCACCTCGAAATAGCCGGGATTTTTCACATCACCGGAAACGCAGAGGATGCGGGTGCCGGTGTTGCGCGCGACGCCGAGTTTCGCATACTCATCGCCGCCCATGCGGATGATGTGTTTGACGTGGCAGAGCGATTCGACGTTGTTGACGATCGTCGGGCACATGTAGAGGCCGAGCGCCGCGGGGAAATACGGCGGCTTGATGCGCGGATACGGGCGCTTGCCTTCGAGCGATTCGATCAGGCCGGTCTCCTCGCCGCAGATGTAGGCACCTGCGCCGCGGTGGACATGGATCTCCAGATCGAAGCCGGAACCCAGCACATTCCTGCCGACGAAATTGCGGGCGCGGGCTTCCTCGATGGCCCGTTCCATGATCCGTGCGGCTTCCGGAAACTCCTCGCGAATGTAGATGTAAGCCGTGTGGGCACCGACCGCGAAACAGGAAATCACCATGCCTTCGAGCAATTGGTGGGGGTCCTGATGCAGGATGTAGCGGTCCTTGAAAGTGCCGGGTTCGGACTCGTCGGCGTTGCATATCAGATAGACCGGCTTAGTATTGTTAGGAGGGATGAAGGTCCACTTCATGCCGGTCGGGAAACCGGCGCCGCCGCGGCCGCGCAACCCGGATTTTTTCACCTCCTCGGTGATTTCCTTCGGCTGCAACGCGAAGGCCTTTTTCAAATCCTCGTAGCCGCCGTCCTGAAGATAGCACTCGATGGACGGGTCCCAACCCTCGCGGTCCACATTTTTGAAAATGAGCCGGTATTCGCGCGGGTGGGGCGGCTTGGTGTAGGTGATCATGAGGAAATGCTGCGGCGCAGTATTGGCAGGGATTCCCCCGGCGCAAAACCCAATTTTTTCCCAAATCCCGCGTCACGCTCCCCCGCCGCCCAGCGCGCGGGTATTCTCCGGTTCCATCATCGAGATGATATTGCCCGATCGTCCGCTTGTCGGCATCGACGATCCAATATTCCGCAACCCCGTGTGCGGCATAGTCTTCCAGCTTCACACCGCGGTCGCGTTTTTCGGTGGCGGGCGACAGGATTTTCCCTTACACGTGCGGATCGTATTTGGCGAGGAGTTCTTCGGCTTTGCCGGCGGCGACTCCTTCATGGAAATCATCGTTGACCAGGCACACGGGCGCGGTCCCGCAGGACGCAAGACACTCGGCGAATTCAACCGAGAACTTGCCACAGGGCGAAACCGCGATCGGGTGATGATGCGAATCGCTTTGCGAACGATCGATGCCGGTGAGCTCGCAGAGGCGCTCCATCAGTTCGTAGGAGCCGCCCATCGCGCAGGAAAGCGTGCGGCAAATGCGAATGTGGAATTTCCCCGGCGCGGACTGGCGGAAGCCGGGATAGAACGTAACCACCTCGAGCACCTTGATCGGTTCCAGCCCGAGTTTGTTAGCAACCCAGTCGATGGAGGCGGCCGAGATATAACCGAAATGGTGCTGGACGATGTGAAGCAGCGGCAGCGTGGCGGAGCGCTTGTGGTCCGGGTAGTGGGAGATGCGCGCGTCGGCCTCGGCCTGCAATTCCGGAGTGATGACAAACGGCGGAAAAAACCGCGTGCCCGGTGTCTCGTGCGAGGCGGTGTTTTCTTCGAGGGTCGGTGCTGACATGTTTATTTGACGAGTTTCTCAAGTTCCGCGAGATTCCGGTAATTGCCGAGCATTTTGCCGTCGAGTTCGCAGACAATGACTGAGGGGATGCCGGAGACACCGTGTGGGAATTCCTTTTTGAAAGCAGTGGCGTCCTTGAGCTTCAATTGGGGCCACGGCATCTTTTTCGCCACGGCATATTCCTCCATGGCACCCTCGTCCTGGTCGCTGGTGATGAGAACGATCTCGAAATTGTCACTTTTGTTTTTTTCGTAGAACTCGACCAGGCTCGGGGTGAACTGTTGGCAGGGTCCGCACCAAGACGCGGTGTAGTAAAAAACGTAGTATTTCTGCGGGCGTTCGGTGGGTGTGAATTTCTTCAGCGACTTGCCACTGAGTTTCACCAGATTGCCATCGAGAGCCTTGTCAAAGACGCTGGGCTTGCCCTCGACGATGGGAGCGGGTGGCACCCATGCCGCGAGTTTTGCCGCGGCATCCTCGGACAGATCAGAGGCCTTGAGCGTGACGGACCGGCCGCTGCGCATCTTGAACTCGCCGGCTTTCTCACCGTCCTTGTCCACCACCTGGATCAAGTCAAGTTCAGCGGTCTTGCCGTCCTTGTTGGTCCACTTTTCGAATGCGCCGCTGGAAACGCCGGCGAAGATCAAACCGAGCAGGAATTGAAGCGATGTTTTCATGACGAGTGAATCATGCCATTACCGGTCGCACTCGCCCATCACAAAATCGAGCGAGCCAAGGATCGCCGGGATGTCCGAGACCGTGTGGCCGGGGAGGAGGCGGGAGACGATGGAGAGGTTGCAGAACGAGGGGCTGCGGATTTTCAAGCGGTAGGGCACTCCGCCGCCCTTCGAGTGGATGTAGAACCCCAGTTCACCCTTCGGGTTTTCCGCGGCGAAGTAGATCTCGCCCGCCGGCGCGTCCACTCCCTGGGTGGAGACGATGAAATGGTGGATGAGCTCCTCCATCGACATCATCACCCGCTCCTTGTCGGGGAGCATACTCTTCGAATCCGCCAGATTGACGGGCCCCGGGGGCATCGCGTCGAGCACCTGGCGGCAGAGCCGGATCGCCTGGCGCATTTCCTCCATGCGGATTTGATAGCGCGCGTAACAATCGCCTTCATCGGCGACCGGCACATCGAACTGATAGTTTTCATACCCGAGGTATGGACGGTCCTTGCGGAGGTCGCGCGGCACTCCGGACGCGCGCAGATTGGGGCCGGTCATGCCCCAGGCAATGGCGGATTCGGGGCTGATCACGCCGATATCCACCATGCGGTCGAGGAAGATCTTATTCTTGTCGAGCAGCTTGGAAATTTCCCCGATCGTCACCTCGCACTCGTTGAGGAACTTGCGAACGGCGGCTTCGAAACCCGGCGGCATGTCGCGCAGTTGCCCGCCGACGCGGGTGTATGAGGTGGTGAAACGCGCGCCGGTGAGTTGCTCGCAAAGATTGTACACCTTCTCACGCTCGGTGAAGGTGTAGAGGAACACCGTCATGGCGCCGACATCCATCGCGCAGACGCCAACACCTAACATGTGAGAGGAAATGCGGGCGAGTTCGCAGCACAGGACGCGCAGGGCCTGGCCGCGGGGCGGGAGCGTCCAGCCCATGAGTTTTTCGACGGCACAGGCGTAGGCGACGTTGTTGGCCAGCGGGGCCAGGTAGTCCAAGCGGTCGGTGTAGGGCACGAACTGATTGTAGTGCATGCTCTCGGCGATTTTTTCATCGCCGCGGTGGAGGAACCCGACGTCGGGCTCCGCCTGATGGATCACCTCGCCATCCAATTCAAGAATCAGCCGCAACACGCCGTGGGTGGCCGGATGGGAAGGGCCCATGTTGAGAACCATGCGCTCGCCGACCAGATCGTCGGTCTCGGCATGATAGCTCTCGGCGGCACTCGCCGCGCGGGCGATGGTGTCAGGGGCCTGGATTTCTGTGGTGGAATTGCTCATGCCGGTGGCGCAACAATAAGCGGTAAAAGATCTGCGCTTCGCAAGGGGTTTGTGAAGTTTCTCAGTTGCCGCGGCCGTAGCGTTCGCGGAATTGCCGGAGCAGGTCATCCACCCGATCGGTATCCAGAGTCGGCGCGGGCGGCGGGCTTGCAGCTGGCTGGAAAGCGTGCGCTGCGTCCGGTTCCGGCACGGCTTCCAACACGGGAGCAGGAGCAGGTTCTGGAACCGCCTCAAACACCGAGGCCGCAGGCGGTGCGGGTGCGGGCTGAATTTCCCAGGTGGAAACGGGCGGGTCCGGCGCAAACGACCCTTGGAAGGGAGTTTCCACCGGCGCCGGCCAACCGGCGGGCACCGGCGCGGGGGGATCCAGCGCTGGGGGTGGCGGAGAAACTTCCGGGCTCGGCCACGAGTCCGCCTGAACTGGCTCAATGAATGCGCTCGCGGCAACTTCGGGCCGCACCGGGGCGGCCGCGACCGGGGCCACCACCGGAACGGGGGCGGGCACGGCGGTCGAATCCATGGCGGATGCCCTCAACCAGGCAACCCCTGCGGCACGGAGCAATCCGCGCGCATGCGTCCCGGCCGAAACCCGGTCCACCCGATCCAATACCCGCGTTCCCAAACCTGGAACCCGGGATTCGAGCAACGCCACCATTTCCTCTTCGGCGAGCGGTTTGAGCTCGATCACCACCTCGGAAAGACGGTCGGCGAGACCGTTGCTGAGACGCGGGGCAAAGGCACTCTGCCAGATATCCTGGTTGAGCGACAGAATGACGTCGAGGCGCTCGCCGGATTGCCGCAAGGCTCCGAGAAATGCCGCCAAACGGAGGGCGGCGGTTTCATCCGTGGAAAATCCTTCGAGATCGTCGGCCACCAGCACCACTCGCATGAGCTGGGACAACATGCCGAGCAACGCTTCCAACCGTTCCATCAACACGCCATCGCCGGGGTTTCCGGCATCGACCACGTCCGCCAACACCCGCAGCCGAAGGGGATTCTCCACCGGCGTCGCGGCGAACCGGAACAAGGCATCGACCCAGAACGCTACTTCACGGATTTGCAGGTCACCGCGCTGAGCCAGCTCCACGCTAAGCCGTTGGCCGAGCACCTCGAAGTTTTCCTGGGCCCAATGGGCGGTGACCGCATTCGGATGATGGAAATCGAATGTCTCTATCGGCCGGGACCGCAAGGCCGCGAGCGCTCCCTCGCGGTCCTGGCACGGCACCTCGCCGGATCCCACCAATGGTTGCAAGGCCGCGGCGAACAAGCGGCGCGTCACCAGATCCAGCACGCATAGCCCGCCTGAAGCCGGCAGCGGACGCAACAGCCGGCGCAATGCATCGTCGATCACCGTGGCGGCATCGATCTGGCAGCCGAACGCCGCGTGCAGCGGGATAAACTCGTGGCTGGCACCGAGATGATGCTGGATGCGAGAGAGCAGGTGGGTTTTCCCATGCCCGGCCCGGGGCGCGCGCAGCAGGATGCAGCGGCCGGGTTTCTCCACCGGCACTGAGAGAATGTCATAAAGAATCTCATAGGCCTGGCGGTTCACGGATTCCACATGAGCGCCGGGTAGGCGGCCAAAGGTGTCAAAAAGCATTTGGAACGGATGTTCGTTGGCCATGGCGTTAATCATTCGACTCATGCGAACAGTGACGGGGTTTTTCCGGTTTCACAAGGCCAGAGGGAACAAAAACGTCCCACCAATGCGTTGCGCGGCCCCTGTGCCGGCGGCGCGGCTTCAAAGGCAAGGCGGGGACCGCGCGCATCGGTTGTGAATGACCGGACAATGAAACGCTCGGTAGATCCGGTCATCCGCGGTGTCATTCGCGCCTCATGCGCCGGCCCCATTGCGAAGAACGGTCCCTGCCTTTCGGCATGGTTCATGGGACCCATGGTTTTCCGCCCGAACACCAGCACCTGAAGTTGTTGGATGAAGGCCAGCTCCCCTCACCCATTGATTTCTCAAGCGCATCGGCGAACACCTTCCGCCCTTCCTTGCATGGCCTCAGTCGCGTCGCGTCAGTTCGACGAACACGTCTTCAAGGGTGGCGACGTGGCTGAAGAGCGAACGCAGCGGCCAGCCGTATTGGGAGGCGAGGTGAGAGATGCGCTCGCGGGCATCGGTGCCGGAATCGACCCAGACGGTGAAACGGGTCCAGCCATCTGCCAACGGCTCCGGGGTGACTTTTTTCACGTTGTCGAGGCGATGCAGTGCGCCGGCGACCACTTCGGGGTCGGCTTGGATTTCAACTTGGATGCGCCCGGCGGCGCGCATCCGCTGGGTGAGGTTGGCCGGGGTATCGGCGGCTTTGATTTTGCCGTTGTCGATGATGATGACGCGGTTGCAGGTCATTTCCACTTCGGGCAGGATGTGGGTGGAAATCAGGACGGTGTGGGACTGGCCGAGCTGGCGGATCAATTCGCGGATCTGGCGGATTTGATTCGGGTCGAGGCCATTGGTGGGTTCGTCCAGGATCAGCAATTCGGGATCGTGAACCAGGGCATCGGCCAGGCCGACGCGCTGGCGGAAGCCTTTGGAGAGCGTTTTGATCATCTTGCGGCGCACGGATTGCAGGCCGCAGGTGTCGATCACATCGCCGACGCGGCGGCGGGTGTCGCTGCTGCCGAGCCCCTTGAGTTGGGCGCGGAATTTCAGGTATTCCCGCACCCTCATGTCCTCATAGAGCGGGACGTTTTCCGGCATGTAGCCGATTTTCCGGCGGGCTTCGAGCGATTGGCGGAAGATATCGAAGCCGGCGATGCGTGCAGTGCCCGAGGTGGGAGGCAGGAAACCGGTGAGCATGCGCAGCGTGGTGGTCTTGCCCGCGCCGTTGGGGCCGAGAAAACCGACGATTTCGCCGCGTTTGACGGAGAAGGTGATGTCGCGGACCGCCTCGTGGCGGGCGTAACGTTTGGTGAGTTGGTGGACTTCGATCATGATGATTCAGGTCCGCCGGGCGGACTAAAAATCCCGGCGTGAACGATTGACGCGGCGGGGCGCGCCCCTTAATGAATGCCCGTGCAAGGTGGGCCAAGCGGGAAATTCGCGGGCTCGCCTCATCCTTTCAAACATTTCCCATGAACTCTTCGGTTTCGGCGCGGCAGAACGCGGATGTGATGGAGGCGAAATACGCCCAATGGTGCACCGATCCTCGCTCGGTTGAGGAAACGTGGTCGGCGTTTTTCGAAGGCTTCGAACTGGGCGCGGCACAACTGCAGCGCAAGGCAGAACAGGCCGCGCCTGCCGCACCCGCCGCCGCGCCTGCCGCCGAGGCGGACCTAGTGTTTTTCGGGCGGGTGGTGGCGTTGATCTACAACTACCGGACGCTCGGCCACACCCAGGCCCACATCAATCCGCTGGAAGACCGGCCGGAAAGCAACCCGCGGCTCAATCTGGAGTCGTTTGGCCTCTCAGAATCGGATTTGGACCGGGTGGCCTGGAACGCGTTTTTCCGCCATGGCGAGAAAATGAAGCTGCGCGATATGGTGGCCGCGTTGGAGGCGACCTACTCGGGCAAGATCGGCTTCGAGTTCATGCACATCCACCACACGCCGGTGCGCAATTGGCTTCGCGAACGGATCGAGGCGCACGCGCTTCGCGCGGAAGACTCACCGCAGCGCAAGCTCAACGCGCTGCGCTGGGTGCTCGAATCCGAGGCTTTCGAAAATTTTCTCGGCAAACGCTTCCTCGGCGAAAAGCGGTTTTCCAACGAGGGCGGCGAGGGAGCCATGATCCTGCTCAACGTGTTGCTCGAAGCCTGCCCGGCGCATGGCGTGCTTGAGATCGAAATGGGCATGTCCCACCGCGGGCGCATGAACGTGCTCGCCAACTTCGTCCGCAAGTCGCTCACCACCGTGCTCCATGAGTTCACGCCTAACTACGAACCCGATCTGGTGGCCGGTGACGGCGACGTGAAATACCACCTCGGCTATGAAAGCGTCCGCGAGTTGCCGGATGGCAAAGTCCGCGTGAGTCTCGCGGCCAATCCAAGCCACCTCGAGGCCGTCAACTCGATCGTCGAGGGCAAGGCCCGCGCGCGGCAACGGGTGCTGTGCGAGGGTGGCGGGGAAATCGACCGCCGGCAGGTGCTGCCGATCCTGTTGCATGGCGACGCCGCCTTCGCGGGGCAGGGCTCGGTCGCGGAGGTGCTCAACCTCTCGCAACTCCCCGGTTACCGCACCGGCGGCACCATCCACATCATCATCAACAATCAGATTGGCTTCACCACGGTGCCGGCCGACGCCCGCTCCTCGGCCTATGCCACGGATGTCGCCAAAATGATCGAAGCGCCGATCATGCACGTCAACGGCGAGGAACCGATGGAACTTTACTGGGCCTCGCTTTTCGCGCTCGAGTTCCGCCAGAAATTCGCCCGGGACATCGTCATCGACATGTATTGTTACCGACGCCAGGGCCACAACGAGGCGGACCAGGCGGCCTTCACCCAGCCCGTCATCGCGCGGAAAATCGCCGCGCGCCCGACCTTCGGCAGGATTTACAAACAGCAACTCGTGGACCAGGGCATCATTTCCCAAGCCGATGTGGAGACTCTCGATCAGGCGATCTGGGACAAGCTGGAGCAGGGCTATCAGAAAATGCTGGCGATGCAGGAGGCCGGCGACCGCACCGCTTTCAGCGGATCCACCGGCATCGTCCAGCCCGAGTATTCCCACGCGCCGGTGGCCACCGGGATCGGGCGCGCGAAACTCCAGCACATCGGCCGGGTGCTCACCACCATTCCTGACGGTTTCCACGCGAACCCGACGCTGGAAAAACGCTTCATCCCGCGCCGGATCGAGGCGCTCGAACATGGCGGCCCCATCGACTGGGCCTTCGCCGAGTCCCTGGCCTTCGGCTCCTTGCTGATGGAAGGAACCCCGGTGCGATTGTCCGGCCAAGATGTCGCGCGCGGCACTTTCTCGCAACGCCATGTCGTGCTGCACGATTACGAGACGACCGCGCGCTACATTCCGCTGGAACACCTCGCCCCGGACCAGTCCAAATTCTGCGTACACAACTCGCTTCTATCAGAATTTGCGGTGCTCGGCTTCGACTACGGCTACTCGCTTTCCTATCCGCAAATGCTCACCCTGTGGGAGGCGCAGTTCGGCGATTTCTCCAATGGCGCGCAGGTCATCATCGACCAGTTCATTTCCTCCGCGGAGTCGAAGTGGCAGGTGCCCACGGATCTGGTGATGCTCTTGCCGCATGGCTACGAAGGCATGGGGCCGGAACATTCGAGCGCCCGTCTGGAACGGTTTCTGCAACTCTGCGCCCAGAAAAACATGATCGTCGGCAATTTCACCACGCCGGCCCAGTATTTCCACGCGCTGCGCCGCCAGAAACACCGCGACTTCCGCAAGCCGCTGGTGCTGATGACGCCGAAGAGTTTGTTAGGAAGGCCGGAAGCTGTCTCCCGGGAGGAGGATTTCCTCGAAGGCGCCTGTTTCCAGGAAGTGCTGCCGGACCCGAAGGTTTTTTCAAACACCGCCAATGTCAACCGCGTGATCTTCTGCACCGGCAAGGTGTTCTACGACCTCATGGCGCACCGCCAGGAAAAGGGGATCGAAAACGCGGCGATCATCCGCATCGAGCAGCTCTATCCGTTTCATCGCGAAATGGTCGAGGCCATCGCCGGACAATACGCCAACGCCTCGCACTTCGTCTGGTGCCAGGAAGAACCGCTCAACATGGGCGCGTGGTCCTACATCTGGCCGCGCCTCGACCGCGCCGTCGGCATCAAGGTGCGCTACGCCGGTCGCGACGCCGCCTCCAGCCCGGCGGCGGGCTCCAAGGCGATGCACTACCGCGAGCAAAAAGCGCTGCTCGAACACGCCTTCACCGCCTGAACCGCCACCGGCTTTTCTCATATTTTTACTCCGCCTCATCCATGACCACCGACGTCACAGTCCCCGCCTCCGGCGAATCCGTCACCTCCGCCAATGTCGCCCGCTGGCACAAGCAACACGGCGAATCCGTCCGCAAGGGCGAGCTACTGGTGACCCTTGAAACCGACAAGGTTTCCAACGAACTCGAAGCCATTTCCGACGGCGTTCTCGAAATCCTCGTCGGCGAGAGCGAGGAGGTCGCCATCGGCACGCTCATTGCCAGAATCCAAAGCAGTGCGGGACTTCAGTCCGCCGCTCCCGCCCCTGTCGCCGCGCCCGTCGCCGCGCCCGCGCCCACTCCGGTTGCCGGCAAGGTCGAACTCAAAGTCCCCGCCGCAGGCGAGTCCATCACCTCAGCCAATGTCGCCTCATGGCGCAAGAAAGACGGCGAGCAGGTGGCCAAGGGCGAAGTGCTCGTAGTGCTCGAAACGGACAAGGTTTCTAACGAACTTGAGGCACCGGTTTCCGGGTGCTTGAAAATTCTCGTGCCGGAAGGCGAGGAAGTGTCCATCGGCACCGTCATCGCCACCATCGAGGCGGGAGCCGCTCCCACCGAGGGCGGGCTTCCGCCGGCAGCCACTCGAACTCCAGCCGCCCCGCCACGCGTCCCGTCACCCGCTCCCGCCGTCCCGTCGCTCAAGCCTGATTTCACCGCCCCGGCCGCCCCGCAGGAACGCGAGCTTCCCGCCGCCGCCAGTGACGGCCGCACGACCCGCCGCAAGATGTCGATGCTGCGCCGCAAGATCGCCACCCATCTCGTCAACGCCCAGCAAACCGCCGCCATTCTCACCACCTTCAACGAGGTGGACATGACCTCCATCATGGAACTGCGCAAGCAGGTGCAGGAGGAGTTCGTGAAAAAACACGGCGTGAAACTCGGCTTCATGTCCTTCTTCATCAAAGCCGTCACCCAGGCGCTCAAGGACGTCCCTTCGATCAACGCCCGCATTGATGGCAATGACATCATCGAAAACCATTTTTACGATATCGGCGTCGCCATCGGCACGGAAAAGGGCCTCGTCGTCCCGGTGCTGCGCGATACCGATCAAAAATCCTTCGCCGAAATCGAGCACGACATCCTCGGCTACGCCACCAAGGCCCGCGACGGCAAAATCACCATCGACGACCTCCAAGGCGGGGTGTTCAGCATCTCCAACGGCGGGACCTACGGCTCGCTGCTCAGCACGCCGATCCTCAACCCGCCGCAAAGCGCCATCCTCGGCATGCACACCATTCAGCAGCGTCCCGTCGCACTCAACGGCCAGGTCGTCATCCGCCCGATGATGTATCTCGCCCTCAGCTACGACCACCGCCTCATCGATGGCAAGGAAGCCGTCACCTTCCTGATTCGCATCAAGGACCTGCTCGAAGCGCCGACCCGGATGCTCCTGGAAATGTGAGCTTGCGGCGAAAAACTGGCTCCATCCGCAAGCTCGTCACGGATCGGTGAGCAGGCTCCGGATTCTAATACGATTTGACAGGGTCTTTTCCTTGATAATCCTCTTATGAAGGAAACGGCATTCCTCCGCTTCAGCCCTAATCCCCATCCTTCGAATCCCAAATGAAACCCTCATTTAAACTCCGACTCTTCCTCGCCGGTTTTACCGCTGCCGCCCTCTCCTCGCAAGCCACCCGCGCCGCTGCCATTTTTTGGGACGGAACCGGCACCGACTGGGCCGCGGTTGGCTCTTGGGACACCGATAACACGAGCACCGGCGGAGACCCGGTCGCCGTGCCGGGCGCCTCGGAGATCGCGAGTTTCTGCACGGACGTCGTCACTGGCCACCAGACCGTCAATCTAAACGCGAATCAGTCCGCACTGGGCTTGAATTTCATCCCCACACCAGCCCCATACAACGTGACGCTGCTCGGTGGCGGCGTCGATCGCACCCTCACCTTGGGTGCCAGCGGCATCTGGATGCAGGACATGTCGCCGGGGAACGTGATCATCGGCTCCGTGACACCCGGCCCAATCGGCTCCGTGACGTCCGGCCAAAACGTGGCAATCACTCTCGACGCTCCGCAAGCGTGGACCAACGACTTCACGGGACAAACGCTGACGGTTCACAATGCCATCACCAACGGCACCAACGATTTGACGATCGATGGCGCGAGCAACACCATCCTCAACGGCCTGCTCGGCGGTGGCTCGGGCGGCCTGACGAAATCCGGGGCCGGCACCCTCACCCTCAACGCCGCAAGCACCTACACCGGCCCCACCAGCGTGACCGGCGGCACCCTGAGTCTCACAAAAACAGGCGAATTTGATGACAACATGGGCGGCAGCCCGTCGATTGATGTGAACGCCGGGATTCTCAGGAATGCTAATAACTTTCATTATCTATATATCGGGACAACGACTGGAGCACATTCCTTGAAGATCGAGAACGGCGGCAAATTGAACAACTTCAAAGGCCTCCTGCTCGGCACCTCCGCTTCCTCCGGTGGCAATACGGCGCTGTTCACAGGCGCGGGCACTGTGATTGAATGCACCCCGAGAATCACCGCACCTAACGGCGGAAATCATCTTCATGTGGGAGCCGCCGGATCCAACAACAGTTTGACCGTCTCCGCGGGTGCCGTCTTCTACATGCCCAAGGGCGGCGGCACCAATTCCATGGAGATCGGCAAGTTGGCCGGTGCGGATGGCAATTCAATCACCGTCACCGGAGCCGGATCAAGGCTTGACGGTTCCAACAACCCCCCTGGTTCCGGCAGCGGCCCTGGCAACCCAATGTATGTCGGGAACGCCGGAAGCAGCAACAGCTTGACAGTGAGTGCCGGTGGTTTCTGTTACAGTCAGCGGCTTTATGTTGGAAATGGAGGAAGCAGCAATTCAGTGCTCATCACCGGAAAGGACTCCAAATTCAACATCAATGCGGGATCCAATGCGGTGTTCGAGATGGGCGTCGTCTCAGGATCGGACGGCAATACAATGACTGTCTCAAATGGCGGAGCCTTCAGTTTTTCCGGTTCAGGAACAAGTCGAACCTTTGCCATCGGCAAGGTCGCAATGAATAATGTGATGACCGTAACCGGAGTCGGATCCGCGATCAATGTTGGATTTGAGCTCCCCATGGCAGTCGGAGGATCGGTTACTGGGGGCGCGCCAGGCACCGTCACCACTGGTATCACAGGCAATCACTTGGATGTCTTCAGTGGCGGCAGAGTCACGGCATCGAACACCTGCCTTTACCTGCTGGGATCGGACTCGGCTTTCAATCTGGGAGACGGCACCTCGATCAGCACGGCCAAGTTCGGCGGCGCTCCGGGCTTCGTGAAGGGAGTTCTTCTCAACCAGGCAGATACCCGCCTCAACATCAACAGCGGCAGATGGATCGCCGCGGCAGCCGGGCTGATAGCTTCCGGCCCGGGCGAAGTCCAACTCAACGGCCCGGCCTATGTTTCCACCAACTTCACTTCATCGATCACCTCGGTGATCGCCGGAAGCGGCAGCCTCACCAAGGAGGGCTCCGGCACGCTCACGCTCTCCGCCGCCAACCTCTACGCTGGCGCCACCACCGTCACCGGCGGCACGCTGGTGGTCGATACCACTACCACCCCCACCGTGCTCAACGCCTCCTCGGCGCTGACCCTCCGCGGCAGTTCCACCTTCAAGCTCTTCGGCACGTTGGACGAGTCCCGCGGCCAGACCCTCAACGGTCTAACCGTATATCCCGGAGCCAACACCGTGGATGTGGACAACCAAGGCGGCGTCACCACCACGCTCGACCTCGGATCCGACATCACCCGCGCCCTCGGCGGCACCGTTGATTTCAAAGCCTCCACCGGAACCTATGGTGTGGAAACCCAGGCCAAAACCACCCAGCCCAACGACGCCAGCGGAATTCTTGGCGCCTGGGCCACCGTCAATGACGGCGCGGATCTCGCCACCAAAAATGGTTCGAACCAAATCGTGGCCTACTCCGGATATACGGATCTCCAAGTGCTCGGGCCAGTGGAACTTCCCGACGACTCCACCAAGAATTATCGCACCATTGCAGGTGGCACTTCAGGGCCCGTGCCGCTTTCCGCGGCGACCACCCATATCAACACGCTCACACACAATGAAGCCACTGACTCGACGCTCCATACCTTGGCCGGAACGCTTCGCGTCGGGACGTCGGGGGGCATCCTCATTTCGACAATCGGCGGCCCGTTGACGATCGGCACCGATAACGTTGACCGGGGCGTCCTGAGCGCCGGCGGCAGCTCTAACAACGTGGCCGGGGACTTGGTGCTCGGAAACTTCTCGGCTTCCTCGCTCACCATCAACTCGGTGGTTGCCAACAACGGCAGCGGTGCCGTCTCGGTGACCAAAACCGGCTCCGGTGATGTCTATCTCTATGCCGCCAATACCTATTCCGGCGGGACCTTCGCCAACGCCGGCATCCTGTATTGCGGCATTGATAACTCGCTGGGCAACGGGCCGGTAACGGTTAGTGGCGGCACGCTCGCCATGCAGGGTTTCAGCGACACGGTCGGCGCGGTCACAATCACCTCCGGTTCCATCACCGGGGCGGGAGGCACATTGACCAGCACCGGCGGATTCACGCTCAATATTGATGGTTCCACCAGCATCTCTGCCCACCTCGCCGGAAGCGTGGGTCTAACCAAGAGCGGCACGGGAATCGCCACACTTGAGGAGTCCGCTTCCTATTCCGGGGACACCACCGTCGAGGCCGGAACCCTCTCGCTCTTGTATGCGACTCTCGACGATGCGTCGGTTGTCACCATCGCCGACGGCGCATTGCTGGAGCTCGCCAGCGGCGAGGAGGATACCGTTGACAAATTGTTTCTCAACGGCGTGCAGATGCCGGCCGGCACCTACGGCTCGACGAGTTCCTTAGCGACAACCAAGGACAATCGTTATTTCAGCAGCACCGGAACGCTGAACGTTGTCACCGGCCCGCCCGCCGTCATTGCCGATCTCTATGACAATTGGGCGGTGTCGCAGGGTCTCGACGGCAGTCCCGGCAAGGATCCGGCCTTCGACATCGACGCTGAGGGCGACGGCATCGCCAACGGCCTCGAATGGATCCTCGGTGGCGATCCGCTCGCCAATGACACGCCCTCCATCCTGCCCGCCGCCACTGAAAGCTCGATCACCGGCCTGACCCTCACGTTCACTCGCGAGGAGGACTCGCTTGGGATTGCCGACCTCACAATCGATTGGGGCGCCAGCCTCGACGGCACGTGGACCGCCGAGGTCCCGATCACCCAAGCCGGCGGCTCCTACCCCAACGGCGTGGTGGTCTCCGTGAATCAAGCCGCGAATCCGGACGCGGTCACCGTCACCATTCCCGCCTCCAACGAGGTGAACGGCAAGCTCTTCGCCCGCGTCAAGGCAATCAAACCTTGATTCGCGGAATGTTTCGTTTTCAGGGTGGCGGGATTTATCGGGTCCCGCCGCCCCCTCGGTTCTTGTAAGGTTATGATTTGCGCAAACGTTCACGCTTCTTCATGAAGCGACTTTCATCATTTGCATTTGCGATCCTTGCCTTTTCCCCGCTGTCGGTTGCCGCGCCCGTGCCGCTTTTCGATGGTAAGACACTCGAGGGCTGGGAGGGCGAGACCACCAAGACCTGGCGGGTGCGCGATGGCGCCATCGTCGGCGGTTCGCTGGAGGGAAATCCGGACAACCAGTTCCTGGCGACCCAGAAAGTCTATCAGAATTTCCTCCTGCGGGTGGAATACAAACTCGTCGGCACCGAAGGTTTCATCAATGGCGGCGTGCAGTTCCGCAGCCAGCGCGTGAAGAATCCGCCGAATGAAATGCGCGGCTATCAGGCGGACATCGGCGCGGGCTACTCGGGTTCGCTCTACGACGAATCGCGCCGCAACAAGGTGCTCATCCACGCCGACAAGGCGCTGATCGAAAAACTGGAAAAGCCCGGCGACTGGAACACCTACGAAGTCCGCTGCGAAGGCCCGCGCATCCGGCTCACCCTCAATGGCACGCAGACCGTGGATTTCACGGAGAAGGACGCGGGTATCGAGCCGGACGGATTGATCGCCCTGCAGATCCACGCGGCGGCGAAGTCGGAAATCTCGTTTCGTTCCATCACCCTCGAAGAACTCCCGGCTAACGGAGCGACACCGACGGTTTCAAAAATGCCCAGCAAGGCTCCAGAGCCGATGAACCGTTTCGCGCCGGATGCGATTCTGCCGCCGGTGACGACGCCATTTCCTGACGGGAAATTCACCTTGGGTGAAAACGAAACGGTGGTCTTCACAGGCGGAACGAATTTTGTGCGCGAGGCGAAGTCGGGCGCGTTGGAGGCGTTGCTGACGAAAGCGTTCGCCAAGCAGAAGCCGGTATTACGCTCGATGGCGGTGGATGCGGACACGGTTTATGTGCAGGAGCGCGAACTGAACTTCGGCACGTGGCGGCAGCAGCTCGAAGCGGTCGGCGCGACGGTGGTGATCGCGCAGTTCGGGCAGATGGAGGCGCTCGACGGCGTGGCGAAGCTGCCGGAATTCGTGGCCGCGTATCACCGGCTGATCGACGAGTTTTCCGCCCGCACCGTGCGCCTCGTGCTGGTCTCGCCGATGCTCTTCGACAAGCCCCCGACACCACAGATGCCGGATCTCACCAAGCGCAACGACGATGTGCGTGCCTACGTTGAAGCGGTGCGAGCGATTGCGAAACAGCGCGGCGCGGTGTTTGTCGATGTGACTAAGTTGCCGGCAAAGGCCGTAAGGGAGGGGATTCTGGCGGATTCCCAGCTTTCGGACGATACGCGGTCATTAACCGGTGATGGTATTCACCTAACTCCGCATGGAGTTCTAAACGTCGGCGTGAATATCTTTGATGCGCTCAGTGGTGGCAAGCTCACTCCTACGGCCCCGGAGTTGCTTGCCGCCATCGTTGCCAAAAACCACCTGTGGTCGCAATGCTGGCGGCCCGCCAATTGGAACTTCGCCTACGGTGACCGCGCCTCGCAGCCGTTCGCCAGACCTGCCGCCGGACAGCCGGATTTGAAGGGCGCTTTTGCCCAGCATCGCGCACTGCTCGCTGCGGCCGATGTCCGCATCGCCACATTGGCCAGTGGCGAAAAGGCACCGCCGCCAGTCGCACCCGCGCCGCCAGTGGATCAAACGCCGCTCACACCGGAAGCACAGCTCGCCACTTTCACCGTGGCCGATGGCTACGAGGTGACGCTCGTCGCTTCCGAAAAGGATGGCGTGGTGAAGCCGGTGCAGATTTCGTGGGACGAGCGCGGGCGGATGCTGGTGGCGTGTTCGCCGAGCTATCCGCATCTCGAAGTCGGCGCGCCGCCACACGATTTCGTCCTCATGGCCGACATGAAAGACGGCAAGGTAACCAAGGCGTGGAAATACGCCGACGGGCTGACGATGACGAACGGCATGGAGCCGGGCGACGGCGGCATGTTTGTCTGTGACTACGACGAGCTGCTCCATTTCCGCGACACGGATGGCGACGGCAAAGCCGACCAGCGCCGCGTGATGCTCTCCGGCTTCGGCATCGGCGACACGCATCAACTCATCAACTCTATCAACCATGGCGACGACGGCTCACTGTGGCTTTCGCAAGGGCTGCATGTCCGCTCCTACGTGGAGACGCCGTGGGGCATCAAGCGTCTCGATCAGTCCGGCCTCTGGCGGCTGCGTCCGCGCACGCTGCGGCTCGATGGCTTTTTCAATCAGGCGCGGGCGGGAGCCAATTGCTGGGGCGTGGTCACGGATGATTGGGGCCAGATTTTCCACAAAACCGGCGACCGCCCGACCGGCTACTACAGCCAGCCCGGCCTGGTGCGCGCCGCGAACGGATTCACGCCCGACGACTACGACCGCGTGGGCGCGATGTTTCAGACCGACGTGAAGAGCGTGGCCATCGATCTGCTCGGATCGAAGGCGCTGCCCGACGACGCGCAAGGCTGCGCCGTGATCGCCGGGTTCATGGCGAGCAAAGTCGAGATGCATCGAATCTTGGAAGCGGGCTCCGGCTTTAGCAGCACGCAAATGTCCATGCTGCTCCGCTCGTCGAACAACGCCTTTCGCCCCGTGGACGTGAGCCAGGGGCCCGACGGCGCGATCTACGTCGCCGATTTCTACAACCCCATCATCGGCCACTACCAGGCCAGCTACCGCGACCCGAAGCGCAACAAGACGCATGGCCGCATCTGGCGCATCAGCGCGAAAGGCCGCCCTGCCATCCAGCAGCCCGACCTCGCCAAAATGGACGCGCCCGCGCTGCTCGAACAACTCGGCTCGCAGGAACGCTGGACGCGCTACCAGGCGCAGCGGCTCCTGTTCTGGAAACCGACGGACGAGGCGGTGAAAGCGCTCGATGCGTGGACCGCTAAAGTCACCGACGAGGCGCTGCTCCGCCGCGCGCTCGGCATTTACGAAGCGCACGAAACGGTGCGCCCCGAGCTGCTCAAGCGCCTGCTCGCGAGCAAGGACGCTCGCGTGCGCGCTTACGCCACGCGGATGGCTGGGATGTGGTCGGACCGGATGCCTGCAGAAGCCATCGCACATTTGAAAGAGCGCGCCGCTGATCCAGACGCCCGCGTGCGGCTGGAGGCCATCGTGGCCGCGACCTACGTGGCGAAGCCTGAAGCTGTCGAAATCCCCGCCATCGCCTGCACCAAGCCGCGTGACAAGTTCATCGACTACGCAATCACGCAAAGCATCAATGCGCTCAAGCCGCAGTGGCAACCGGCATTCGCGGCGCTCACCTTCGGAGGCGACGCCGGACAGCGGGCCTTTGTCCAGCAGATCGGAGGAGCGGTGCCACCCCCCCCGCATCCCGGAAAAACTGTTTACGACTCGCTTTGCATGAACTGCCATCAACCAGACGCCAAGGGGCTTCCCAAAATCTATCCACCGCTCGCCGGCAGCGAATGGGTCAACGGCGACAAAGCCGCGCTCATCAAAATGCTCCTCCACGGCCTCTCCGGCCCCATCACCGTGAAAGGCGAACCCTACGGCACCGGCAACCCGATCCCGATGCCGCCCAGCGGTCTCGACGACCAGAAAACCGCCGACGTCCTCACCTACGTCCGCGCCAACTTCGGCAACCAGGCCCCCGCCATCACCGCCGATGAGGTCCGCGTGCTCCGCGAGCAACACAAAGCCCGCACCACTCTCTGGACGGTTCCCGAACTCACTCCCGCA
Organism: Prosthecobacter debontii; assembly: GCA_945869465.1. Classification (GTDB taxonomy): domain Bacteria; phylum Verrucomicrobiota; class Verrucomicrobiia; order Verrucomicrobiales; family Akkermansiaceae; genus Luteolibacter. The sequence continues at coordinate 2,910 of CAMBPB010000048.1, read as the reverse complement.
AAGTAATGCCCCGGCACCCCCGCCGCCCCCCCCCCCGGCGGATTCCCCTGAGATTCCATTCCCGCCAACCGATGAAACTCACCGCTCTCCTGGCCGCCACCCTGCCGCTCGCTCTCACCGGATTCGCCGCGGATGCGCCCAAGCCGAACTTCGTCATCATCAACATCGACGACCTCGGCTACGCAGACATCGGACCCTACGGTTCCACGCTGAACCGCACGCCCAATCTCGACCGCATGGCGAAGGAAGGACGCAAGCTAACCACATTTTACGGAGCGCCGGTCTGTTCGCCGTCGCGAGCGGCGCTGATGACGGGCTGTTACCCCAAGCGCGTGCTGCCGATCCCGCATGTGCTGTTTCCCAAAGGTGAGACGGGGCTCTCGCCGTCGGAGGTGACCGTCGCGGAGGTGCTGAAGGCTCAGGGTTATGCAACCGGAATGGTGGGCAAGTGGCACCTCGGCGATCAACCGGAATTCCTGCCTACGCGCCAGGGTTTCGATTCCTGGTTCGGCCTGCCGTATTCCAATGACATGGGGCCGGCGGAGGACGGAGTGAAAAGCAATTTCGGTGAGGCCGTGCCGCAAAAAGGCGGAGGCGGCCAACCGCCGCTCCCGCTGATGCGCAACGAAACGGTCGTGCAACGCGTGCTGGCCAAGGATCAGGAGACGCTGGTGGCACGCTACACCGAGGAGGCGGTCGGCTTCATCAAGACCAACAAGGAGCGCCCGTTTTTCCTCTATCTGGCCCACAACGCCGTGCATTGGCCGCTCTATCCGGGCGCAAAATTCCGCGGCAAATCCAAGAACGGACTCTACGGCGATTGGGTGGAGGAGATGGACTGGAGCGTCGGCGAGGTGTTGCAGTCGCTGCGCGCCCACGGCTTGGCGGAAAAGACCTTGGTGCTTTTTGTTAGCGACAACGGCGGCACCGGCTACTCGGTCAACAAGCCGTTCCGCGGGCAAAAGGGCAGCACCTTGGAGGGGGGGATGCGCGAACCCGCCATCGCATGGTGGCCGGGAAAAATCCCCGCCGGCACCGCGAACGACGCGATCTGTGCGATGTTCGATCTGCTTCCCACCCTCGTCTCCCTCAGCGGCGGCATGGTTCCCCCCGAACGTAAAATCGACGGCAAAAATCTCTGGCCTGTTCTATCCGGAGAATCCGCTGCCGCCCCGGCGCATGAAAGTTTTCTCTATTTCAAAGGCCTCGTGCTCGAAGCCGTGCGCGACGAGACGTGGAAACTCCATCTCGCGAAGGGTGAGCTTTACAATCTCAAGACCGACCCCGGCGAAGCCGTCAACGTCGCCGCCGCCCATCCCGAAGCGGTCGCCGGACTCCGTGCCATCGCCGACGCCACCGCCAGCGACCTTGGAAAATCCGGCGCGGGTCCCGGCACGCGGCCCCTGGGCAAAGTGGCAAACCCGCAGGCCCTCCTCGGTCACGACGGCAAGCCCCGACCGGGCTTTGCAACCAAGTAGCCCAGCCCAAACCCGCATGCGCAAGACACTCCGGCTTGCGGCTTGCGGCTTGCGGCTTGCGGCTTGCAAAGCCATAAAGCCACAGACAATTAATAGAAATAGAGCTTGCACCCGTGGACGCGAAGGATAGGGTGGTAGCCATGAGACGTCCGGCAGGCAAGGCGAAGGGCAGGCGGTGGCTGGCGCCGTGGAAGGATTCCGCGGAACGGCCGGTGATTTACCACTGCGTGACGCGAGTGGTGGAGCGGCGGTTGGCTTTCGGACAGGAGGAGAAGGAAAAACTGCGGACGTTCATGCGGATGTATGAGAATTTCACCGGTTGCCGGGTGTTGGCTTACTGCTTCATGTGCAATCACGTGCACTTGTTATTGGAAGTGCCGCCGATGGTGGAGGGAGGCTTGTCCGACGAAATTTTGTTGAAACGCCTGAGGGCCATTCACGGCGAAGCGCTGGTGGCGGAGATTGCGAAGGAGTTGTCGGAAGCTCGGAAAAAGGTGCGGGATGGCCTGGCGGATGGGTCGCTGGTGTCACGGATTCACGAGCGCTTCACCTATCGAATGCACGATCTGGGAGAATTCATGAAAGCGCTGCTGCAGCGCTTCACGCGGTGGTTCAATGTGAAACATGAACGAACCGGTACCTTGTGGGAAAGCCGCTTTAAGAGCGTGCTGGTGGAGGACGGTATTGCGGCGAAAACGATGGCGGCGTATATCGATTTGAATCCGGTTCGGGCGGGGATGGTGGCGGACCCGGCGGCATATCGCTGGAGCAGCTACGGAGAAGCGATGGGCGGCGGGCCGAAAGGCAATGGAAAAAAAGCCCGCGCCGGATTGGTACGGGCACTGATGGCGCACAAGGGAGGTGAGGCGGATGCGCGGCACTGGGCGGGAGAGGTTTCAAAGGAGTATCGCATGATGCTGCTAGAGGAGGGGGAGGAGAAGCTCCAGGAGATGGTGACAGTAGGTGGCGACGTTGAAGTGAAGGTGGTGAGGAAAGGGCTGAAAAAAGCCGCTGTGGACGCCGAGTTGGCGCAACTCCAGCGGAGCCGGGATGTGGCGATGAGCCGGATGCTGCGGTGCCGGGTGAGGTATTTCACGGACGGCGCGGTGATCGGGAGCCGGCAGTTTGTGGATGAGGTTTTCAGGAAATGCCATGATCGCTTCGGCTCGAAGCGCAAGAGTGGCGCACGAAAGTGGCGCGGCAATGGCGCGGCGGCGGCGGGAACCCTGTGGAGCCTGCGCGACTTGCAAAAGGGCGTAATCCAGTCGGGAACTTGATGGCGACCCGAAGCTTTGTTAGTGTTAGTCCGGTCCGGAAATCAGTCGATCAGTCGATCAGTCGATCAGTCGATCAGTCGATCAGTCGATCAGTCGATCAGTCGATCAGTCGATCAGTCGATCAGTCGATCAGTCGATCAGTCGATCAGTCGATC
>CAMBPB010000047.1 GCA_945869465.1 Prosthecobacter debontii | reverse complement strand
CCAGGCCCATCCCCATCCCCATCCCCATCCCCGAGCCCGAGCCCGAGCCCGAGCCCGAGCCCAAACCCAAACCCGTGCTGCCCGCTCAGCCCAAATTCGATGTGGCGGGCTTCCTCGTGCGTGCCCGGCAAATCATGCAGGATCGCGCGACTCCGCTGATCGCCACTCGCGATGAAAATCTCAAGAAAAACCTCGCCGGCTTCGAGCGAGGCGTGAAACGCCTGATCCGGAAAATCGAATCGAATCGGGACCAAACTCGGGTCGAACGGCGGCTCGACGATTTGATCAAGGAATGTGAAACCGCGGGTTGCTGGATTCCCAAACACTTGCCGGAAAAACTCGCCGGCGATCTCGATCTTAGGGGGCTTCACCGCGAATATCGGCAAAAACAGAAGGCCAGCGACGACACGCTGATGCAAGAACTCTCCGGACTCGGCCCGATTTACGCCCTCGGCCTCGATAAACAGATCGAACGCCTCAATTCAGGCAACGATGCTGCCGAAATCACCCTCATCAGGAAAGAAATGAAACTGGTCCGTGAGGACGTCGAGTATTTCCCGAATCTGATGCTCGGCATCCAACCCGCCAGCAAAGAACCGGTCAAGGAACCGGTCAAGAAGCCGGTCGGCAATCCGCCGCCCCCGTGAAGACTTCCACTGGCGGCCCGGCGTTTTCCACCTAGAATCCCCGCGTGCCATCCCACGCGAAAACGTCTCCTTCCATCCGCCTCCACGGTTGCCGCCAGCACAATCTCCAGAACCTCGATCTGGAAGTCCCGCTCGGAAAACTCACCGTCGTCACCGGCCCCTCCGGCTCCGGGAAATCCTCGCTCGCGTTTCACACGCTCTACGCCGAAGGCCAGCGCCGATATGTCGAAACCTTCTCACCCTATGTGCGGCAGTTTTTCGACCGCATGGACAAGCCGGACGTCGATTCGATCGAAGGCATTCCTCCCGCCATCGCCATCGAACAGAAAAACCACGTCCGCACCACCCGCTCGACGGTCGGCACTCTAACCGAGATCAACGATTACCTGAAACTCCTCTTCGCCCGCCTCGCCATCGGCTATGACCCGCATACTGGTGAATCCATCCAACCGGATTCGCCCGAATCCGCCGCCGCATGGGCCATGGATCACCTCGCCGGACAAGCGGTTTTCGTCACCTTTCCGATTCCCGTTCCTCCCGGCACCAAAGCGGACGATCTGTTTCCATTCCTCAACCAGCAGGGATATCTCCGCATCTTGATCGGCGGGGAAGTCGTCCGCACCGACGAACGGACCGCGAGTCTCCAGACTCGCCCTTCCATACCCATCCTCCAGGACCGCCTCACTCTAACGAAGAAAAGCCGAACCCGCCTCCTCGAAGCCCTTGAAGCCGCCTTTCACCTCGGCAAAGGCCACGCCACCATCACCGATCCATCTTCCTTCGATGTGCAACGTTCGACGTTCGGCGTTCAACGATCCTTCTCCACCACCTGGCACAACCCCGCCACCGGCTTCACTCTCCGTGCCCCCACTTCCGCCCTCTTCTCTTTCAACAGCCCGCTCGGCGCCTGCCCCAAGTGCCGCGGCTTCGGCCGCATCATCGGCCTCGATCTCGAAAAAGCCGTCCCGGACCCGACCCTCTCCCTCGCCCAGGGAGCTATCAAACCCTTCCAGGGCGAGCGCGGCGACGAATGCCTGCGCGACCTGATCCGCTGCTGCACGGAACGCGGCATCGACATCCAAACCCCATGGGAGGACCTAACGGACGACGAACACGAGTGGATCTACTACGGCGACCGTAAAACCGCGGAACTTACGCCCGACGAACTCGAAGCGCTCTGGCAAGCCGGCGATTGGTATGGCGTCAAGGGGTTCTTCGACTGGCTGGAAACCAAGGCCTACAAGATGCACGTCCGCGTCTTCCTCTCCCGCTATCGATCCCATACCACTTGCTCCGCCTGCCGCGGCAGGCGCCTCCAACCCGAAGCACTATGCTTCAAAATCCAAGGCAAAACCCTTCCCGACCTCTGGTCCATCTCCATCTCCGACCTCCTCCCCTGGTTTTCCAATCTCCAATCTTCAATCGACAATCGACAATCCAAGGATCCCACCCTCGACCTCGTTCTAACCGAAATCACCTCGCGGCTCTCCTACCTCGACGAAGTCGGCCTCGGCTACCTGACGCTCGACCGTCCCACCCGCACTCTCTCCGGCGGCGAGGTCGAACGCGTCAATCTAACAACGTGCCTCGGGGCCTCCCTCACCGGCACGCTGTTTGTTCTCGATGAACCCACCGTCGGCCTCCACGCCCGTGACATCCAACGCCTCGTCGGCGTCATGCACGGCTTGCGCGACAAGGGCAACACCCTCGTGGTCGTCGAACACGAACAAGCCGTCATGCTCGCCGCCGACCACCTCATCGACCTCGGCCCCGGTGCCGGCCAGCACGGCGGACACATCATTTATGCCGGGACCGCGAGTCTCCCGACTCGCTCTTCTTCCCAATCTCCAATCTCCAATCCCCAATCTCCAATCCAACACGGCACCCTCCCCTGGCTCACCGGCCAAAAATCCATCGCCATCCCAAAAACCCGCCGCAAGCCCGCCAAACAACTCCTCCAGATCCGCGGCGCCACCCGCCACAATCTCAAAAAACTCGACGCCGATCTCCCGCTCGGCCTGTTCCTCTGCCTCACCGGTGTATCCGGATCCGGAAAATCCACCTTCGCCCATGACGTCGTCTATCTGAATCTCGCACGCAAGCTCGGCCAGCAAATCGACGGCGATCCCGCGCCTGTCAGGGAACTCAAAGGCAGCCAGCATCTCAGCGGCGTCGAGCTGGTCGATCAAACCTCCGTCGCCCGCACGCCGCGCTCCACTCCGGCGGTGTTCCTCGGTGCCTTCGATCCCATCCGCCAGCTCTTCTGCGAAACCGAAGCCGGAAAATCCGCCGCCCTCAAGCCCGGTTTCTTTTCGTTCAACTCCGGCGACGGACGCTGCGACCGCTGCGCGGGCAACGGCTTCGAAAAGGTCGAAATGCAATTTCTATCAGACATCTACGTCACCTGTCCCGATTGCAACGGCCGCCGTTACAAAACCTCCACCCTCGAATACACGCTCGACGGAAAATCCATCGCCGACGTGCTCAATCTCACCGTCGAGGAAGCCATCACCTTCCTCTCAGAGAGCGTTGGCGCCTCGTCAACGGTGACAAAACTCCGAAAACTCGCCCAACAAGCCGTCCATGCCCTCCAACCCCTGATGGAAGTCGGCCTCGGTTATCTCAAACTCGGCCAACCTCTCAACACCCTGTCAGGCGGTGAATCCCAGCGACTCAAACTCTGCCAGCTACTCGCTGCCACGATCCATTCTTCAATCTCCAATCGAAAATTACTGATCCTCGACGAACCCACCACCGGCCTTCATTTCTCCGACATTGAAAATCTGTTAGGAGTTTTCCAAAAACTCGTCGATTCCGGCCACACCCTGCTGGTCATCGAACACAACTTCGAAGTCATCAAATCCGCCGACTGGATCCTCGACCTCGGCCCCGAAGCCGGCCAACACGGCGGCCAACTCGTCGCCCAAGGCCCGCCCGAACAAGTCGCAAAACTCAACACCCCAACCGGCATCTTCCTCCGCAAGGCGCTCGCCGGGAGCGCGAGTCTCCAGACTCGCCCTTCTCCCCAATCCACCACCCGCAATCCCCAATCCACCATCTCTCTGAAAGGCGCCCGCCACCACAACCTCAAGAACATCTCGCTCGACATCCCGCGCGACCAGTTCGTGGTGATCTCGGGCCTATCAGGTTCCGGCAAGTCCACCCTTGCCTTCGACATCCTCTTCGCCGAAGGCCAGCGCCGCTTCCTTGATTCGATGTCCGCCTACGCCCGCCAATTCGCCGAGCAATTGGAGAAACCCGAAATCGACCAACTCCAAGGTCTTCCTCCCACCGTGGCGATCGAACAGCGTGTCTCCCAGGGCGGCAGGAAATCCACCGTCGCCACCGTCACGGAAGTCTGGAACTTCATTCGCCTGCTGTATGCGAAACTCGGCACCCTCTACTGCCCGGAGTGCGCGGTTCCCGTTGAAAAACAATCCCTCGCCGCCATCGAAAACACCATTACCGCCCACCTCAAGCAAGGCCCGCTCACCCTGCTGGCCCCCATCATTCGCGGCAAAAAAGGCTACCACACCGAGATCGCCGAATGGGCGCTCAAACAAGGCTTTACTCGTCTGTTAGTTGACAAGCAGTTCAAGGACGCCGCAAGCTTCACCCGCCTCGAACGCTTCAAGGAACACGACATCGATGTCGAAGTTGCTAGTTTTCAGTGTTCAGTTGACAGTGCAGAGAAGAAAGCCAAACGCGGAGGTTCTTTCCTGAAAACTGAAAACTTGAACCTGCCAAACTCAATCTCCCGCGCCCTTGAAATCGGCAAGGGCCTGCTCAAGCTCTTTACCGCCGACAAAAAACTCATCCTGCTCTCCACCAAGTCGAGCTGCCCGTGTTGCAACCAATCCTTCGAAGACCTCGATCCCCGGCTGTTTTCCTTCAACTCTCCCCACGGCTGGTGCCCCGGGTGCCGGGGACACGGCCGCGTGCCAAAACGCCGCCACCATTTCGACACCTCCCGTTTCGAATCCGTGTTAGAGGCGGAAATGGACGCCGACCGAGCGATCGAGCGCATGGAGGACGCCGAACTCGTCCAGTGTCCCGCCTGCCACGGCACCCGCCTCAACCCCACCGCCTCGGCCGTTAGACTCGGAGGACAGGCTGCCAGCCTGGCGCGGAAGACGGGCTTCCAGCCTGTCGATCCACTCCCCATCTCCGATCTCTCCTCCCTCTCCATCGCCGCCGCCGCCAACCATTTCTTGGAACTAACATTCACCGGGTCCCGCCAGCAACTCATCGCCCGCGACATCCTGCCCGAAATCCGCCAGCGGCTCTCCTTCCTCCAGGAGGTCGGCCTCGGCTACCTCCAGCTCGACCGCTCCGGCAACACTCTATCAGGCGGCGAGTCCCAGCGCATCCGCCTCGCCGCCCAGCTCGGCTCAAATCTGCGCGGCGTGCTCTACGTGCTCGACGAACCGACCATCGGCCTCCACCCGCGCGACAACGCTGCCCTTCTCAAAACCCTCATCAAGCTCCGCGACCACGGCAATTCGCTCATCATCGTCGAACACGACGAAGACACCATCGCCGCCGCCGATCACCTCATCGACCTCGGCCCCGGCGCGGGGAGGTTGGGCGGCGAGGTCGTCTATCAGGGAAAACCGCCGAAGTTTGCTAGGGTTGAGTGTTCAGTATTCAGCAAAGAAAAGAAGACAGGGAAGCGCGGAGCCTCTGCCCTGAAAACTGAAAAATTCCAACTCGTAAACTCTCCGACTCTCCGCGCACTGCTCAATCCCCTGACACACCCCACCCGCGGCTCCCGCCGCGCGGTGCCCAAGGCTCATCCGTTCCTCACTCTCACCGGTTGCACCACCAACAACCTGAAGAACCTCACCGCCGCGATTCCGCTCGGCCGGCTCACCGTGCTCACCGGGATTTCCGGCTCGGGCAAATCCACCCTGATGCACCAGTGCGTGGCGGCGGTTTTCAACCGCCAGCCCAAAGCGCAAAAAACTTTCCAAACCGTCAGCGGCGGGAAATCCATCAAAGCCTGTTACGAAGTCGATCAATCCCCCATCGGCAAGACCTCGCGTTCCTGCCCCGCCACGTATGTGAAAGTCTTCGATCACATTCGCGCCCTCTTCGCCCAACTCCCCGAGTCCCGCATGCGCGGCTTCGACGCCTCCCGGTTTTCCTTCAACACCGAAGGCGGACGCTGCTCCGAGTGCAAGGGCAACGGCCGCGTGAAACTTGAAATGGACTTCCTGCCCTCCACCTGGGTCCATTGCGATTCCTGCAACGGCCAGCGCTACAACCCCGCCTCGCTCGAAGTCTGCTTCCGCGACAAAAACATCGGCGCTGTGCTCGCTATGACCATCGACGAAGCCGCCGCCTTCTTCGAATCCCAGCCGCGCATTGCCGCCCCGCTCAAACTCATGGCCGACACCGGCCTCGGCTACCTGCAGCTCGGCCAGCCATCGCCCACCCTATCCGGCGGTGAGGCCCAGCGCATCAAGCTGGTTTCCGAACTCATCAAAGGCCGCGGCTCCAAGGCGTCTCTCAACAACGCCAGCCTCAGCGTCCGCAATCTCTATCTGATCGAGGAACCCACCGTCGGGCTTCACCACGAGGACATCCGCCGCCTCATCGACATCCTCCACCGCCTCGTCGATGAAGGCCACACCGTCGTCGTCATCGAGCATCACATGGCCATCGCCGCCGAAGCCGACTGGATCCTCGATCTGGGCCCCGAAGCCGGCAATGGCGGCGGCGAGATCGTCGCCCAAGGGCCGCCGGAGAAAATCATCACCTCGAAGAAATCCCGCACCGCGCCGTTCTTGAAGACGGCCTTGAGGGTTTGAGGGGGAAAGCGCGAGGGGCAACGCTGAGGCAGCAACCGCCGACAATCCATCGGCTCTCTATTACAACCCGGCGGGCATTCCCCAGCTTGAAGGGCACCAGCTCAGTCTCGGGGCTTACTTCATTTCCACCGGCGTGGATGACAAATCGCCATCCGGCGCGACGGTCTCGACCATCGCGGATTTCCAGACGGTGCCCCAGATCTATTATGGGGATTCTCCGGAGGCCTCGCCCTTTTCCTTTGGTTGCGGGATCTACGCGCTTTTTGAATTGGTAAGTCGTTGATCTTCCTAGAGAAGGCCCAACGCCGCGGAGATCAGGAGATCGTCGTCGATCAGCCATTTGGCGGCTTCGGCACCGGGCGTGGTGGTTTTGGCGGGCGCGGTGGATTGGGTGACATCGAGCATCAGTCCCTCGCCCCGGATCCGCCGGATGACGCCCCCGGCGGCGTAAACCGCCATGAAGGCGGCCAATACTTTGACGGAGGATTGGGTGAGCGCGGGGTCGTCGCTGCGTCCCAGCAGGACATCCAATAAGCCAGGCAACGGATCGAGCCGAGCGGTGAGGCGGGTGGAGGTTTCCGCCAGGGTGCTTGCCAGCCCGGTCGCTCCGGCAGCGGTGAGTTCATCGGCCAGGTTGGTGATGCGGGCGGGGAGGTTGGCATAGGCCAAGGATTTTGGAAGCTGGACTTCCAAGCCGGAGGCCAGCAGGCATTGGCGCGCATGCAGGCGGGTCCAAGCGGGGGGGCGCAGGTCGGAAGCCCCGTCCGCGCCAGTGCGGCGGCCGGCGACGCTGGCCTGCACAAAGGTGGCGACGGCTTCGGCGGCCCGGGAGCAGGGAATGCCGGCGCAGACCGGAGCGAGGGCGAAGGCGGCGAGGCGACTGGACAGCAAAACATTGCCCATCGCCTGCATTTTGGCTCCAAGCAGGGCGTCCCGCTCCCGTTTGACACTGAAAAATTCCATCGCGCGGCGCAGGGTGACTTCCATCTGTGGAACGTCCCACGGCTTGGTCATGGAGCGGAAAATCCCCCCTTGATTGACGGATCCGATGGCCGCATCAATGTCCGAATACGCGGTGGATAGGATCTTGATAATGTCCGGATAGTCGTCGGCGATTTCCGAGAGGAAGCCGACCCCGGTTTCGTTCGGCATCCGCTGGTCGGTCACGATGATGCCGATTTCGTTGGCGTGCTGGCGGAACACGGCAAGTGCCTGGACACCGTCTTCGGCCTCGAGAATCCGGAATTTTTCGCTGAACAGACGGCGAAAATATTTGCGGGTGTTGACTTCTTGATCCACGAACAGGATGGCATAGCGTCGATAGTCGTAGTCGTCGATTGCGGGATTCATGATGGTCGATGGCGTGTGATCGTGACTATCGCTTATAGAATGGAGAGTGGAGGATTCAGGCGGATGGGTCGAGAACGGATTCCGGTTCCGGCAGGTGATGACACTCGGTGAAGATTCGCTAGTTAAGTCCATGACCGAAGTCGAAAATCCCGCTAACAATGGCCGGTGAGCTCGACGCGGCAAGCCGCGAGCGATTTTTTCGGAACGCTTGACACTCGGGCGGACTCGCGGGAGAGCCTGCAACTTTTGCCGAAGTCGTTAGGAGGTTTCCCGCCGCGTGCGGACGGCTTGGGCTAGCACGTCGAGGGTGGCCACCGTGTCATCCCAGCCGATGCAGGCATCGGTGATCGATTGGCCGCGAGTGAGCGACTGAGTGAGCTTTTGGCTTCCCTCAATCAGGTTCGATTCGATCATCACCGAGGTGATCACCTTGCAGCCCGCCGCGATCTGGCAGGCGAGATTCCGGGCGACTATGGGCTGGTTGTGGAAATCCTTGAGGGAGTTGCCATGCGAGCAATCGACCATTACGGATTCGGGCAGGTGCTGTTCGCGCAACACGGCGGCAGCCTCGGCAATGCTCGGTTTTTCATAGTTCGGCCCGGTCTTGCCGCCGCGCAGGATCAGGTGGCACGATTCATTGCCCGACGTGGAAAAAATCGCCGAAACTCCTTGTTTCGTCACGGACAGGAAATGATGGGGGCGGGACGACGATTGGATCGCATCGATCGCAATCTGGACCGAACCGCCGGTGCCGTTTTTAAAACCGACCGGCATCGACAATCCGGACGCCAGTTCGCGGTGGATCTGCGATTCGGTGGTGCGTGCCCCGATGGCACCCCATGCGATCAAATCCGCGATGTACTGCGGGGAAATCGTGTCCAGAAACTCGGTGCCGGCCGGCACGCCCATGTTTGCCAGATCCAGCAGCAAGCCGCGGGCGACGCGCAGGCCTTGGTTGATATCAAACGAGTCATCCAGATTCGGGTCGTTGATCAGGCCCTTCCAGCCCACCGTGGTCCGAGGTTTCTCGAAATAGACCCGCATGATGATGAAAACGTCGTCTTTCAGGCGTTCGGCTTGCTGTTTCAGCTTCGCACCGTATTCCAGCGCCGCCGCCGGATCATGGATCGAGCACGGCCCGACCACTGCCAGCAGGCGGTCGTCCTCGCCCCGCAAAATCGCATCCGCCTGAGCCCGGGCGCTGGCCACCAGTTCGGAGGCCGGTTCGGTGAGTGGCAGATAATAGGCCAGGACCGCCGGTGAAATGAGCGGATTCAAGCCAGTGATTCGGAGGTCGTCGGTGCGGTGGCGGGTCACGCCAGATCGTTGGCGGTGGATTGTCGCCTAGGCAAGGCGTAAGTTTCACTTGCGCGACCCCAGGCCAAAAGCCTTGAGCGAATCTGAATCTGCCGCGATGACCTACCGTTTCACCCCCGACATGCAGTTAAAACTGCAATACCGCGTGCCGCGTGAGGAGGATCCGGATGACGACGCGGTTTCCCACCTCTTCGCCACGCAATTCACGGTTCGATTCTGGCTCCACCCGCATGCACCTCCCGGAGATTCACCTGCCTGAACCCGCACCGGGCCACCCGGCCAAGTGCGGTTTCGGTTGGGGACCCGCATGGAAATGCTGTGGATGACCGGTCCAAAATCCGCGATGCGGGCGATTCTTGCGACTTGCAGGCCATGATTTCGCCTCCTAGATTCGGCCAGTCATGACCGCTCCCCCGGTCGTACTACGGAAATTCCCCGCATCCATGAGCGCCAAAAAAGCCACCTCCAACTCCAGCCACGATCACGACGCGGTCCACAAGCCGTCGAAGGAATTCTCGGCCAAGGCCCGCATCCCGTCGATGGCGGCCTACAAGAAGCTTTACCGGGAATCGATTGAAAAACCGGCGGTGTTCTGGGCTCGCGAGGCCAAGGAACTCGTCTGGCAGAAACCCTGGAGCAAGGTGCTCGATTGGAAGCCACCCTTCGCCAAATGGTTCGAGGGCGGCAAACTCAACGTCTGCGAAAACTGCGTCGATCGCCACGCCGCCGGCCCGCGCAGGAACAAGGCGGCCATCATCTGGGAGGGCGAACCCGGCGACAAACGGGTCCTCACTTATGGCCAGCTCCAACGCGAAGTCTGCCGTTTTTCCAACGTGCTGGAAAAGAAAGGCGTGCAATCCGGCGATCGGGTCCTGATTTACATGCCGATGATTCCGGAAGCGGCCATCGCCATGCTGGCCTGCGCCCGCATCGGCGCTGTTCACAACGTGGTGTTCGGCGGGTTTGCCGCGGAAGCCATCGTCGATCGTTTGGAAGACTCGGGAGCCACCACGGTCATCACTGCGGACGGTGGCTGGCGCCGCGGCAGGATCGTGGCGCTCAAGCCGGTGGTGGATGAGGCGCTGGTGAAATACAAACACGTCAAGCGCGTGATCGTGGTCAAGCGTTGCGACAATGAGGTGGCCATGGAGAGCACCCGCGACAGTTGGTGGCATGATGAAGTCGCCTTGGTTTCCGCCAAACACACCGCCAAGGCCTTCGATTCCGAGCACCCGCTTTTCGTGCTCTACACCTCCGGCTCCACCGGCAAACCCAAAGGCATCCTGCACACCTCGGGCGGCTACCTCACCGGCACCTATTCCACCTGCAAATACATCTTCGACATGCGCGACGAGGATGTTTATTGGTGCACCGCCGACATCGGCTGGATCACCGGTCACTCATACATCGTCTATGGCCCGCTCGCCAACGGCGTGACCCAGGTGATGTATGAAGGCGCGCCGAACCACCCGGATTTCGGCCGCTTCTGGAAAATGATCGAGGAATACGCCGTCACGATTTTCTACACCGCGCCCACCGCCATCCGCGCCTTCATCAAGGCCGGCGACCACTTCCCGGCTGCCTGCGATCTCTCCTCGCTGCGGTTGTTAGGATCGGTCGGCGAGCCGATCAACCCGGAGGCGTGGAACTGGTACCACAAGCACATCGGCGGCGGAAAATGCCCGATCGTGGACACTTGGTGGCAGACGGAAACCGGTGCCATCATGATTTCCCCGATGCCCGGCGCCACCCCGTGCAAGGCCGGCACCGCGACTCTGCCGTTCTTCGGCATCGACGCCGCCATCCTCGATGACGCGGGCAACGAGTGCAAAGCCGACCAAGACGGCCGCCTCGTGATCCGCAAGCCGTGGCCCTCGATGATCCGCACGATCCACGGTGACAAGGAACGCTACAAAAAAACCTACTGGTCAGACTATGACGGTCTTTACACCGCAGGAGACGGTGCGCGGCGCGACAAGGATGGCAATTTCTGGATCATCGGCCGACTCGATGACGTGCTGAACGTTTCCGGCCACCGTCTCGGCACCGCGGAAATCGAGAGCGCGCTCGTTTCCCACCCGGCCGTGGCCGAGGCCGCCGTGGTCGGTCGCCCGGACGAGATGAAAGGCCAGGCCATCGCCGCCTTCGTCACCTTGAAGGGCACCTTCGACGAGTCCGCGGAACTCCGCGAGGAATTGCGCAACCATGTCGGCAAGACGATCGGCTCCATCGCCAAACCCGACGACCTGTATTTCGCGCCGGGTTTGCCGAAAACCCGATCCGGCAAAATCATGCGGCGTCTGCTCAAGGAGCTTGTCTGCACCGGCAAAATCTCCGGCAACGTGACGACGCTTGAGGATTTTTCGGTCATCGAGAGCCTCCAGCGGAAAATCTCGCCATAATCCATTATTCATGACTTCCACCCGCTATTTCATCGCCCGCTTTGCCCAGGCTTTCGGCTATTTCCGCCGCAGCCAGCGGATGGGCGATGCCGCCAGCGAAATGCATTTGCTGCGCGAGGCCGAAGCCCAGCTCGGCGCCGAGATCTGGGAAAAAGTCGAAGGCATCGAAGCGCTCTCCGTCGAATACTGGAACCTCCGCAAATTGATCAAGGAACGGGACGACGTGCGCGCCAGGCTTGCGGCCTGTCAGAAGCGTCTCGACCAAGCACACGAGGAGCGCACCAACCTGCTGAACAGCCCTCCCGTGATCCAGCAGGAACTTCTCGACGAACGCACCGCTCTTCTAACGGAAATTGAAAATCTCTCGCTCAACCGGGAACAAATCGTCACCGCCGCCCGGGAAGTCCGCCGCGCCTACGTCGGCCTCAAAATGAAGCTCGAAGTGCTGACCAAGGAATCCGCTGGTTCGGCTCACAACCAGGAGGACATTGCCAAGGTCAAGACGCGCCTAACGGAACTAAAGAACCGTTTCGCGGGTCTCAAACTGGACCGCATCCGCATCGGTGAGGAAATCGAAACCGGCGACGCCAAGGTCGATCTCGTCGATGAGAAGATCAAGGGACAGCAGCAACATCGCCAGGTCGAGGCATCAAGCGCCTTCCAGGTGATCAGCGAGGGCAACAAGGAGATTTCCATCCTGCGCGCCGAAAGCGGCGTGCTCGACACCCGGATGCGCCAGCTCTATGCTGAGATCGGGCGTTATATCAGCCGCCACGCCAATCAGGACCTCGCCTGCGCCGCCGCCGCCGCCTCGCACAGCGGCCTCGTCGATGTCATGCGCGCGCTGCGCCGGTCTATCGCGCTCAACCACCTCCTCGCCGGCACCGCCTGAGTCTCAGATCCGGATCGTGCTCTTCGGTTTTTCGGACTGTCCACGTTCAGACATCCTGATGCCAGCGGAAAATGATTAAGCACATCATGGTTCATTTGAGTTTCATTCTTACGGGCCAAAGGCCCATGCCATACCAGCCTGGGCCAACGGCCCGGGATTCTTTTCCAACCGGTGTTCAAGGGCTGAAAGCCCGGCCTATTTAGGAGTTTTCTAGCGAGCAGGCCTATATATTGCGGGCCTTCAGCCCTCAAGGTCATCGCGGTTCGACCAACCCAGCCCGTTGGGCTGGGCTGGCATATTGCCGGGCCGTTGGCCCTCAAGAGGTTTGGCCCGCCGTCCTAGCAGACCATACTTGGGCGCGAAGAGCAGCGAGCCCGCAAACACCAGCGCCTGGACCAGCACGATGCAGGCGCCCGGGGACCCGTCGATGTGATAACTGATGAAAATCCCCGCCACCGTGGAGCCCGCCGCCGTGGCGACGGCGATGGCTAACATCCGGTCGAACCGATCGGTCCAGAGGTGCGCGACGCTGCCGGGCGTCACCAGCATGGCGACGACCAGGATGATGCCCACGGCCTGGAGCGAGACGACGATCGCCAGCGAAAGTAGAGCCAGCAGCAGGTAGTTGAGGAAACGATCCGGCAGCGCCATCACCCGCGCCTGGCCGGGATCGAAGCAGATGAGCAGCAGATCGCGGCGCAAGGCCAGCGTCACGCCGAGCACCACGCCGCCCAGCCCGAGTGTCTGCCATACCTGGGAACGCGCGATGCCGAGGATGTTTCCTAACAAAATATGATCCAGGTGCAGGTCCGAGGGCGTGCGACTGAAGAGCACCAGCCCGAAGGCGAACAAACCCGTGAACACCACGCCCATCACCGTGTCCTCCTTGATCCGGCTGTTCTGTTTGATGAAGCCGGTGCCCACCGCGCAGAACAAGCCGGATGCGAAGGCGCCGATCGCGAGCGGCAGTCCGGCAATGTAAGCCAGCACGATGCCCGGCAGCACCGCGTGGGAAATGGCATCGCCCATCAGCGACCAGCCTTTGAGAATCAGGAAACAGGACAACACCGCGCACATCGCCGCGACCAACGTCCCGACCAGCAGCGCGTCGCGCATGAAGGGGTATTGCAGCGGTTCGAGGAATTCGCTCATCCTGTGGATACGGTGCGGGTGAGGCGGGCGCGCCGTTTGGACGCGAGGATCCCGTGTTGGGGTGCCAACACAAACGCCGCCAGAAATACAAGGGTCTGGAGCGTCACGATGCAGCCTCCGGTCGCGCCGTTGAAATAATAACTGCCGTAGGCCCCGGCCAGCGAGGTCGCCACTCCCATACCGGACGACAGCCACAGCATTTTACCAAAGCGATCCGTCAGCAGATAGGCGGTGGCTCCCGGCGTGACGAGCATCGCCACCACCAGGCAGGCACCCACCGCCTGCAATGCCGCCACGGCGGTGGCCGCGAGCAAGGCGAGCAGGGTGACGTGGAGTCCGCCGGCCGGAAGTCCGAGCGTGCGCGCTTGGTTCGGGTCGAAGCAGAAAAGCATCAGATCCTTCCATTTCAAACCTACCACCAAAAGCGTGACCGCGCTGATCACGACAACCTGCCAGATGTCGGGATCGGAAATGCCGAGGATATTGCCCAGCAGGATCACCTTGAGATCGACACTCGCCGGGAACAGCGAGATCAGCAACAGGCCGAGCGCAAAGTAAGCCGTGAAGACAATGCCTATCGTCGCATCCTCGCGGATGCGGCTTTTCGCCTTGATGAATGCCATGGTTCCCGCAGCGAGCAATCCGGCGACAAATGCACCCAGAACGAGGGGCAGGCCCAGAATCAAGTTGGTCACCGCACTTCGATGGTATTCACGCACCAGTTCGTGCGCGAACGGCACGCCGACAATATAGCCGACCGCCACTCCCGGAACCACCGCATGCGACAAGGCGTCGCCCATCAGCGACCAGCCTTTGAGGGTGATGAACGATGATAGAAACCCACAGGTCCCGCCGATCAGCGCGCTGACCCAGATGGCCCGCAGCATGTAGTCATACTGAAACGGCGCAAGCAGGGATTGGATGAACTCACTCATGCTGCTCGGATCGTTGTTTCAATAATTCCTCATGCTCGCCGCGGTCCTTGTATTCGAGGTGGCCGTCCTTGCCGAAGACCAGCGGGCGCTCGTCGTCGCTGAGCACGCGGATCGTCCGGCCGTCGTGATCCTGGATGGTGGATTGATCGAACTGGAACTGCCGCAGCACGCCGCCAAAAGCCGCGGTGAGATTCCGTTCGGTGAAGACCGAGGCGGTCGGGCCGTAGGCGAGCACGGTGCGGTTGATGAGCACCACCTGATCGCAAAACTCCGGCACGCTGCCGAGGTTGTGGGTGGACACCAGGATGATGCAACCCGCCGCGCGCAACTCGCGCAGCAGGGCGATGATGGCCTCCTCGGTCTTCACATCCACTCCGGTGAACGGCTCGTCCAGCAGGATCACCCGCCCGCCCTGGGCCAGTGCGCGGGCGAGGAACACCCGCTTCTTCTGCCCGCCGCTCAGCTCGCCGATCTGGCGGTCCTTGAAGTCCCACATCGAAACCCGGCGCAGGCTTTCCTCGACCTTGAGCTTGTCCGCCACGCGCGGGATCCGCAGGAAATTCATCGCCCCGTAGCGGCCCATCATGGCCACGTCCCACACACTAACAGGAAACTGCCAGTCCACCTCCTCCGCCTGCGGCACATAGGCGACGAGGTGCTGCTTGAGCACCGCGCGAACGGACAAACCGTTGATTCTCACGCTTCCGGCCTTGGGTTTCACGAATCCCATGATGCTTTTGAACAGCGTGGACTTGCCGCTGCCGTTGACGCCCACCAAGGCGCAGATGGTGCCGCCGGAGAGTTGGAACGAGGCGTTGTCCAGCGCAAGATGGCCGTTGGGATAGGCCACCGACACCCCCTCGATAGCGAGGCGCGGAAGCTCGTCCCGGAGCGTTGGAGAGGCAGTCATGGAGGGTTGAGAAATCCTTTTACGATCGTATCGGCGTTGGCTTCCAACAATTTTAAATACGACGGAGCCGGGCCATCGGAATCGGTGAGGGAATCCACGTAGAGCACGCCGCCGTAGCGGGCGCCGGTTTCCTTGGCGACCTGCCGGGCCGGCTTGTCACTCACAGTGCTCTCGGAAAAAACGACCGGGATCCGGTTCTCGCGCACGCCGTCGATCACCTTGCGCACTTGCTGCGGAGTGCCTTGGGCATCGGCATTGATCGGCCACAGATAGAGTTGCCGGAGGCCGTAGTTGGCGCACAGATAGGAGAACGCCCCCTCGCTGCTCACCAGCCAGCGCTGCGCGGTCGGGATCGCCGCGAGTTTTTGCCGGACCGGCTCGTCGAGCGCCTTGATTTTGGCGCTGTAGGCGGCGGCGTTGGCGGTATAAACCGCCTCGTTGGCGGGATCGATCTTGACCAGTGCGCGACGGATGTTTTCGACGTAAATCGCGGCATTGGCAGGCGACATCCAGGCGTGGGGATTGGGCTTTCCGGTGTATGGGCCTTCGGAAATCCCCATCGGCGCGACTCCTTCGGTTAGAACCGCGCTCGGCACGTCCTTCACGTTCTGGAAAAACTTCACAAACCACAGTTCGAGGTTCATTCCGTTCCACAGCACGAGATCCGCGCTCTGTGCCTTGACGATGTCCTTCGGCGTCGGTTCGTAACCATGGATTTCCGCGCCGGGCTTGGTGATCGATTCCACGATCGCGGCATCGCCTGCGACCTCGCGTGCCATGTCGGCAATGATCGTGAAACTCGTCACCACCTGCTTTTTTCCCCCGGCAGCGCGTTTCGCCGGACCGCCACAGCCGACGCAGAAGGCCGCAACGATGCTGGCGAACATGCCGAGCGTGGTGACTCGGATCAAGATTCGGGCGTTCACACCCGGGGTTGGCTTCATGCAGCTGGTTTTCACCGCAAAAACTTAGCCTTGGCTAATTTACATGCGCAACTCTAATGTTGGATGAACTGGGAAAGTCCGCCCACGTTCGCAATGGTTTCACGCCTCACTCATCGACGATTTCCAGGCGTTGCGGGCGCTTGAGCGGGATGGCGTCCTCGACCGCTCCCAAGTCGAGACTGTCCAAGACATTGGCGCGGCGGCGCACCAGACCGGCTTCCGCAAAAGTCGCGGCGAAGCTCGGGAGTTCGGTGTGGTAGGGGTCGTCGCCTAACAACACTGGCGCTTTCGGCCGGACCGGCACCGCCTCCAGTGCCGGAAGGTTGAGAATGGCGTTTACCTGCGAGCCCGCCTCGCCGAGCGCGCCGGAGTGGACGGTGCAAAACGGCACGGTCTCGGTGCCCTTGCGGAAATACTCCGTCACCGCGGTGGAGAGGGACCGGACCACGCCGGAGCCGGGATCCTCCGCGTATTCCTGGCAGAATTGGGTCGCCCGCTGGCCGGAAACCGAACACACCGGAACCTCCACCACGCTTTCCGGCATCTCGAGTTTTTCTCCGCCAAACGAGGGCGCCGCCGCATTCATCGCCGCCTGCCAGACCGGCATCGCCAGATCCCGGCTGAAGGCGCCCGGATAGATTGGCTCGCCATTGGCGGATAGAAAACCCGTCCACACTCCGCAGCTGACGTGCTTGTTATAGCCGAGGAACCAACAGTCGCCGAAATCATGGGTGGAGCCGCCCTTGCCCGCGCCGTTGAAGGGTTTTTCTATCAACCCATCGAGACCGCCCTTTGAGGCTCCGCGGTAAAGAGATCCCGCCATCATGCTGTGTACCTGCCAGGCGGTGGCCTCATGGATCACCTCGGCCCGCACCACCGGCGAGCGTTCGCGCCGATAGATGACTTTTCCCGCCGGATCTTCGACACGGTCCACATACACCAGTTTTTCCGGCCCCAGTTTGCCGTCCGAGCAAAACGCGGCCATCGCGCGCACCGCCTGTTTCATCGAAACCTCCTCAAAGCCGACCGCCAGGCGGCGCAGTAATTCCGCCTTCTCCAACTGGAATCCAAACCTGCAGGCGGAGTCCACCACCCTCTGCAAGCCGGTCTGGTCGGCGAAACGCACGGTGGCCGCGATCTTCGAGTGCTCCAATGCCTCGCGCACCGGGATCTTTCCCTGATAGACCGGCGATGAAACCTCCATGCCCCACTCGCCGAGGATGCCCTCGCGACCACCCACCATCACTGAGCGGTTGTCCATCGCCTCGTCCTCGACCAAGGTGGCTGGAGTCAGCCCGGTCTCCAATCCCGCGGCATAAATGAAGGGGAAAAACGCCGTGCCAAGCGGTCGTTTGCCCAGCTCGATGAAATCGTATGGCACCTGCGCGTAGTCGCGACCGCCGACATGGGCCAGGACCTCGCCCGTTTCGTGATCCACCATCAGACAGGCCCCCTGCAGATATTCCGCCGCCTTGGGACTGCTTTTACGATAATCCTCGTACTTCTGCCGCCGGTATCCGGGTTGCGATTCCGCGCGCGCCAGATTCTCCAGCAGCGACTTCTCCGCCGCTGCCTGGGCCTGCCCGAGAATCGTGGTGTGAACCGTGAACCCGCCGGATGCCAGCGCATCCTCGCCCAACACCTCACCCACCGCCTCGGCGATCCGCTCGTAGAGATGCGTCGTGCCGCGCCGCAGCGGTTTGGGATTCAAAACCAGCGGGGTCTCAAACAACCGCGCGGCCTCCTTGCGGGTCAGCGCATTGAGGTCCACCATGCGCCCTAACACGAGATTGCGTGATCGGCGGTTGCCCTCCGCATTGTTGAGCGGGGAGAGGTTGGACGGATTCTTGATACAACCCACAATGGCCGCGCTTTCGAGCGCGTCGAGTTGCGCCGGCTCCTTGCCGAAGTATCCCAGCGAGGCGGAGCGGATCCCGTAGTAACCGCTGCCGAAATAAATCCGGTTCAGATAGAACTCGAGAATCTCCGGCTTCGAATACCGCTTCTCCATCCGGCGGGCGAGGAACATCTCGACAATCTTGCGCTGCATCCCGGTTTCCTTCAGCTTGCGCCGCACGCCCTCGAGATCGTAGGCGTTGCGCGCGAGTTGCTGGGTGATCGTGCTCGCTCCCTGGGTCGTCTCACCCGCCTTCCAATTCAGATAGAACGCGCGGACCACACCGATGTAGTCCACGCCATCATGGCTTTCGAAACGTTGGTCCTCGCCCGCCCGGAGCGCGTCGATGAACACCTTCGGCACGTCGGCAACCGGGATCACGCTGCGGTTCTGCACGAAGATCCGGCCGATCTCCTTGCCGTTGCGATCCACGATGATGCTGGGAATTTCCAAATCATTGATCCGATTCAGATCGTAGGTTTCCGCGCGCTGCCGGCATTCCCGGGTGTAGCCTTCAAAACCCACCCAACCCGCGCCAAAAAGTGCCAAGCCGAACAGCAGAAGGGTCAGCCAGACGCCTTTGCGCTTGTAGAACCGCTGCGGGCGGTTCTTCTTTCGGTTCGTTTTCGGTTTGATCGCCATGCCTGATCCGGACCCATCACCGCCCTTGCAGGCGGCAAAGCTCCCACTCGTTTATCCTATCGGATCGCCCGCCGCAACCCCTTCGTTGAGGGACCTGTTGCGCGGGCGGATCGCAGGGGACGGTCCGCTGCGTTTTCCAGACTTCATGGCGGCCTCGCTCTACGAACCCGGTCTCGGTTACTACGCCCGCGGCACCCGTCAAGTCGGCCGCGGCGGCGATTTTTTCACCAGCGTGAGCGTCGGTCCGTTGTTCGGCGGACTGCTCGCCCGCCGGTTTCTCCGCGAGTGGCGGGAAATCGGTGCACCGGCCCACTGGCGGATCGTGGAGTGCGGCGCTCATGACGGAACTTTGGCCGCCGACGTGCTCGGCGCACTCTCGAAGCTCGAACTCCGGGCGTTCCAAGCCCTCGAATACGTGGTTTCCGAGCCCCTGCCCCTGTTGCAGGCGGCGCAGCGGGAAACCCTCCGGCCGTTCCCAAAAAACGTCCGTTTCATCGCAAATCCCGCCGAGCTCGCGGCCGATCCCCTGCCGGGAATCGCCTTCGGCAACGAAGTGCTCGATGCGCTGCCCTGCCACCTCGTCGAATGGCGCGGCCAAGACTGGCTGGAATGCCGCGTGACACTCGACCCGGACGGCGGATTCGCCTGGGAAACCCGTGAAATCGGCGACCCGGACCTTCGCTCCGCGCTCGCCCCGCTGGGCCGGAATTTCCCGCAAGGTTATCGCACCGAAGTTCGAACCTGCTTCCGTTCGTTCTTGGAACCGCTCGCCCGGGGCTTGCAATCCGGGCGGATGCTGTGGGCAGACTACGGATTCGCCCGGCCGGACTATTATCACCCCGATCGCAGCGCCGGCACCCTCCGCACGTTTTCCCAACACCGGGCTGGTGAAAACCCGCTGGCCCATCCCGGTGAGGCCGACATCACCGCTCACGTCGATTTCACCGCCGTCGCCGAAGCCGCGCAATCCCTCGGAGGACACGCCACGGAATTCCACCATCAAGGCACCTGGCTCACCGAAACCGCCCGCGAGTGGTTGATCGAACAGGAGGGCAACCCGCAAGCCTCGACCCTGCGACAATTCCAAACCCTCACCCACCCCGCCCACCTCGGCGGCAGCTTCCATTTCCTCGAACTCTCCTGGAAACCCGCGTCCCCACAACCCTCTGCCACATTGGCCCACCGCCTGTTCGGAGGCACGCCGGGAAATTTCATCACCCCGCCTGATTGAGTTCTTGCCCAGCTCCGCTCACCCGGTAAAGTCCGCGCATGCCGGGATGGCGGAATTGGTAGACGCGCTTGACTTAGGATCAAGTGAGCTAGCTCGTGCAGGTTCGAGTCCTGTTCCCGGCACTTTTTTTTCAAATCTCAAAATTAGCTCGCAACAAGCTTATTTTGATTCAGTTACAGAAAAAATAGAGCCGTCACAGCTTCACTCAGTCTGCGTCGAAATGCCCTGAATTGCCTCGAATTGCCGACTCTATTGCAGGAATGATTGCAGGGAAAATATTTCCTATCGGTTGTCCCACACCCCGTGCCCGTCCGTCCGCGATGGACGGCTAGACGGGTTTGCGGTAGTCTCACCCCATGGACCTCGATTGGCGCGGCAGACTGATTTTGCGGAAACTTGAGGAAGGATGCACGATCCGGGAATCAGCGGCGACGGTCGGCGTTAATCTCTACCACATCGCCGCTCAAAGGTGTCTTGAAGGGCTTTACGAAAAACTCATCGAATTGGGCCAGAAATAAGGACGTTCCCATGTGGTCTTCGAGAAGAGGGGCAATGCGGAGGATCGTCTCTTGGAACTGGAATTCCGCCGGATCTGCGCAGGCGACAACAAACACCAAGTGCCCTATCCCTTCGTTCCTGTTTTTGCTTCGAAGAAAGTCAATTCGACCGGTCTCCAATTTGCTGATCTCGTGGCGCGACCGATTGGTCTGGCGTTCCTTCGGCCGGAACAAACGAACCGCGCTTACGAGATTCTGGCCACCAAAGACCTCAACCCCACCCTCACTCAGTCCGAATTCAACATCCCTTAAAAAACAAAGGGCCACGGAGATTTCCCCGTAGCCACAATGCCGGCTGAGAATTCCCAACCCGCCCGAAGCAATCACACGCCCACCTCCGTTTCAACTGAAATCACACTTTTTCCGTGTAGCAAGCGCCCCGTCAATCTGTCCATAAGATGAAAAATCCACCCAATCAAAACATCACAAATCATTTCTCTTCAAAGGATTGCAACGTCATCGCCAAACTCGAAGACGAGATCACCAAGGGCAGAAAAGAGCTGGAGGGGTTGTTGAAATGAGCGGATCCCTCATTAACTTACGTCAGTTCTACCTCGCTTATCCTGAGGAGGCAAAACTCTACACACTGCGTAGAGAATCAGATTGGTCCCATTCCCGCTTCGCGGATCCCGACGAGGAAATAAGCTACGCACTGCGTAGCAAATTTAGATGGAAACGTCATCGATCCACAACCACCCCCCGGAAATTTCAAACCTCGTCATCAACAGCGCCACGCTGGCCCAACGGGCCAATATCCCTCAGCCCAGGGCATCGCCCTGGGACGGGATCGCCAACAGACTGGCGGCCTGAAGGGCCGCGATCCGTGTTGCCGTGGTTCCACGCGCAACGGGTATCGCACCCCGTTGGGGCGCGGGGATCTGACGGACGGAAATCCAGGGCAATGCCCTGGGCTGAGGAATCAGGCACCGTTGGTGCCGATAAAATTACAACCCACACAACCATGCCCCAATCCCTATCGCGCGTCCTGATCCACCTGGTATTCAGCACGAAAAACCGTGAACCGGTGCTCACACCGGAAATCCGCACGGAATTGCACCCTTACCTCGCGGGCACGCTCGACAACATCGACTGCCCCTCACTGCGCGTCGGAGGGGTCGCCGATCATGTGCATCTGTTTTTCGGACTTTCGCGAACTCGCACCATCGCTGAGGTCGTCGAGACGGTGAAAACCAGTTCGTCGAAATGGATCAAAACCAAAGGCCCGGAGTTTTCAGGTTTCCATTGGCAAGCCGGTTATGGCGCGTTCTCGGTCAGCCAGTCGGATGCCGATACCGTCGTCAACTACGTGGCCAATCAGGAAAGCCATCACCAGAAAATGACGTTTCAGGATGAATATCGCAAATTGTTGGAAAAATACCGCATCACCTTCGATGAAAAATATGTCTGGGATTGAACCAATTATCAAATGGCCCAACGGGCCAACATCCCTCAGCCCAGGGCAACGCCCTGGGTCGGCACCGCCCACAGATTGGCGGCCTGTAGGGCCACGATCGGGGTTGGCGGGGTTCGGCGTGCCACCGTATCGCGCACCGTTGGCGCGCGGGGTTCCAACTGACGGAAACCCAGGGCGATGCCCTGGGCTGAGGAATGATGCGCCTTTGGCGCGGAAGACGATCACGATGAGGAAACGCAACATGAAGCTCGCAGACGAGATCACCAAGGAACGGAAAGAACTG
Source organism: Prosthecobacter debontii (assembly GCA_945869465.1). Classification (GTDB taxonomy): domain Bacteria; phylum Verrucomicrobiota; class Verrucomicrobiia; order Verrucomicrobiales; family Akkermansiaceae; genus Luteolibacter. The sequence continues at coordinate 2,208 of CAMBPB010000047.1, read as the reverse complement.
GAGGGGTTGTTGAAATGAACATGCACCGTCAAAACATCTCCCGGCCCAACGGGCCAATATCCCTCAGCCCAGGGCATCGCCCTGGGACAGGAACGCCAATGATTTGGCGGCCCAACGGGCCGCGATCCGGGTTGGCGTGGTGCCGCGCGCAACCATATCGCGCACCGTTGGCGCGCCGGATTCCAACGGACGGTAACCCAGGGCGATGCCCTGGGCTGAGGGATGATGCGCCGTTGGCGCGGAAGACGATCACGATGGGGAAATGTAAAATGAATCGCGAAGACGAGATCGCCAAGGGCAGAAAAGAACGGGAGGGGTTGTTGGGATGACTTCACCGCAACCGTGGCCCAACGGGCCAAAATCCCTCAGCCAAGGGCAACGCCCTGGGACGGGAACGGCGATGATGTGGCGGCCTGTAGGGCCGCGATATGGGTTCGCGTGGTCCGGCGTGCAACCGTATCGCGCACCTTTGGCGCGCGGGATTCCGGTGGACGAAAACCCAGGGCGATGCCCTGGGCTGAGGGATTGGGCACCGTTGGTGCGGAAGAACATCACGATGATCAATAGGGAAATGATCCATGGATGGGACGAACTGGAGGGGTTTTTGAAATGAAGACTGCGGCCTTGAAGGAAGTCGCTCCAGCACAAGCGGCTCGTTTGTCGTTTCAACCCAAAGACATGGTTTGGCAACTCAATCTGGATCAGGTTGAGGCACAAAGTGGCCGTATCCTGTCAAAAGTCACAGGTTTGGCATCAACCGCCGGAACGTCAACGCAGCCGTTCGACACCGGAAATGTTCTTTATTCAAAACTGCGTCCTTATTTGAACAAAGTCGTTTGCCCGGATTCGCCGGGTATCGCGACGACGGAATTGGTGCCGCTCAGACCAGATCCAAAAAAGCTGGATCGGCAGTATCTGACCTACTACCTGCGGTCCCCAGAATTTGTCACTTGGATCAGCAATGAGGTAGCTGGCGCGAAAATGCCCCGTGTCACAATGAAAGTTTTCTGGGATCACCAAATCCCCCTCCCGCCGCTCGCCGAGCAGAAGCGGATCGCGGCGATTCTGGATGCGGCGGACGCCTTGCGCACCCAGCGCCGCGAGGCCCTCGCCCAACTCGACGCCCTCGCCCAACTCGACGCCCTCCTCCAATCCACCTTCCTCACCCTCTTCGGCGATCCGGTGTCCAATCCGATGGGGTGGCCGGTCGTAACGATAGGCGATCTCCTGTCATCGACAGCATATGGGACCAGCACAAAGGCGCACGAAGAAGAGAGTGGTTTTCCATGCCTCAGGATGAACAACATTACATACGCTGGTGGTTGGGATTTCACGTCTATGAAATATGTGGATCTCAAACCAAAGGAGATCTCCAAAAATACGGTTCACAGGGGACAAATTCTATTCAATCGCACGAACAGCAAAGAGCTTGTTGGAAAGACCGCCGTTTATCGGCGAGACGAACCCATGGCCTTTGCTGGGTATCTTGTTCGTGGCATCACAAATGGAGAAGCGGACGCGGAGTATATCTCGGCTTTTCTGAACCTTCCTCAAGGCAAAGCGATCCTTCTGGGAATGTGTAAAAGCATCGTAGGCATGGCGAATATCAATGCCCAAGAGTTCAAATCAATTTCGCTCCCGAAACCCCCGCTAACACTCCAACACCGCTTCGCCGCCATCGTCGAATCCATCGAGCGCCAGAAGGCCGCGCAGCGCGCCCACCTCGCCGAACTGGACGCCCTCTTCGCCGCCCTCCAGCACCGCGCCTTCCGCGGGGAGCTTTGAACAGCCACAAAGTCCCGCAGTGTCCGGATTTCCCGAGGTGGTTGACTTTCGCGCTGAAACCCTAAAATCGGTTGTATGCGCATGAAGCCGAATCCCCGTTATGACGAAGTGCTGGATGCCCTCCATTCCGGCAAGTCGGATCTGTGTGGGTCATGGGCGGGCGACTGTTGGCGGTATCAGGCCATCACTCACCCATCGGGACGGGAAATTCTGAGCGGAAAGGGTGCATTCAGCAATGGAGGGAGGTGGAATGCACCTGGGGCCTTCCCAGTGGTTTAGACCCTTTGCCAAAAATTAGTTCCGCTATTCGGAATGCGTTTTGCAAACGGAGCGGATGATTTTCGGTAGATTCATCAAGTGCTGGATCGACTCAACGAGCTTGTCGCTGAGGTCCTTGCTTTGTTTAGTGAAGTAGCCGGCGAG
>CAMBPB010000046.1 GCA_945869465.1 Prosthecobacter debontii | reverse complement strand
GCATTGTCGAGGGTCTCAACCTGCGAGTCAATTTGTGCATGAGAAAAGCATACGGTTATCGCAGCTTCGAGCTCCTGCAAATCTCTCTGTTTCATACACTTGGAGATCTTCCAGAGCCCAAATTCACCCACAGATTTTTCTGAAGAGCCATAATTCGATGACCCGAAAGCAGATCCATAAGGCGTGGATACGGATGAGGCAACTGAGCCAAATACATTAGAAGTGGTAAATCCAATGGTTGGATCCGTTTTGGCGGTAACCACCATTCTATCACCCTTAGCTTTTCCTGATTTGCGTAGCGAAATTACAACGCTATCAGAGCCGATTAATGCAGCCTGATTTCTAGCAGCAATATTATAATTGTTAAATGGACTTTTAAAACGAGACTCGCCAAACAATATTTTGCCCTGTGATCTGAGGCCGTTAAATGTCGAAGTGCAATTGGACCCCTCAACCTGAATTATTGCGACCATCGATTTTGACGCTCCTTTTTTGGGAGGCGATAAAATCCGCGGTTGATAATTAAGACTCACGGGACTATCGCCCATCATCGGCGCACAATTGGCTAGAATAAATGGGAAAAACGAAAAAAAAAGCAAATTAAGTCGCATGGATGTAATTTCTTAAATATTTATTTTTATTTGAAACAGCCTTTTTTCTTCGCTTGATCCAGCGCCGATATAAGGATCTCTCTCACCATGGCCTCCTCCCCCTTGATCACCTCACTATAATTTATCCCGCCGCCACTCGGGCCTGTTGTTGCGTTGTAAATTTGCCCGACCACTCCCGGCGCACTCAGGTCACCCACAACCATATAAAGTCCATGAGCCACGTTACCACTCCATTCTTTACCATTGCCAGTAATTTTGAAGAAGTGATCGTAATTGTTTGCGATAGCCTCACCTGTCGATTCCTTTGAAATGACTCGGCGGAGTTTCGAATTCATTTCATTTGAATCTGCTTTATTGTTTCGACTAACATGAATTATAAGCTCCGCTTCCGACTCTTTCGTGATGACAAATCCAGGGATCGTATTCAGGCTGTTTGTCAGTCGATTTTTGAAGTATCCCTTAGTGAAAAATGGCGCGGGCTTACCACCCCATGAGACATCCCCAGCAATGTAGGTTTTCACGGGGTGTGACGGATGATGCAAAGGTGCCGCTATTTTTTTGGATGCAACTGGGTCAATGACCATGGACATTGGGACTGGCATGCACGACGAAAAAAGTAGCGAGGCAGATCCAGCGAAAAGTATGAGATTTTTTATATTAACGGGCAGATGTTCTTGCTAGATTTCCAAGATGTCAATTAAAATATCCGACCAATTTTTCTCGCGCAACACGCATGGTAGCCGACTGCTTCCCACTAGATTTCCAGCAAAAATGGTGACAAAACGATCGTTTGAATATCTTGTAACCTATTGATGATGAATAGGGAATCTATTTACGAGGGTGACAAAGTCCTCGGGTCTCCCCACCCCCATCCAAATCCTGTGAAAGGTGCCTTTTTCAGCGTTACACTTTTTTTGCGTCGAAATTGCTAGATCTGGAACTAGTGGAGCGGCTGGAACCCCAGTAGAATATGGGATTTCTGGGTATCGGCGAGGGTTTCATGGAGGTCGACCGGGTGTAAAGCAGAGTGTAAAACAACCGGGTTTTTGCCGGTTTTTGCGGAAGAATGGCGGAGCATTTCCATGACGGAGTGGTTCACCCCGGTCCCGACGTTGAACGCCTCAAAACCGGGTTTTTGCCACTCGATCTCCCAAGCGCCGTAGTCAAAACCGATGGCATCCGCCAACCCGTCAGAACGGGAACTTGCCGCCCATGCCCTTCATCATGTCGCCGAGGCCGCCGGCGCCGCCCATTTGTTTCATCATGTTCTTCATCTTGTGCGGTGACCTCATCATCTTGCGCATCTCGCCAAACTGTTTGATGAGCTGGTTGACCGCCATTAGCGAGGTGCCGGAGCCAGCGGCGATGCGCTGGCGGCGGGAGCCCTTGATGATCTCCGGTCGGCGGCGCTCCTCAAGAGTCATGGAAAGCACGATGGCCTCGGTGTGTTTGAGCTTCTTGTTGTCGAGCGCACCCGCCGGGAGCTGTTTCTTAATCTTGCTGAAGCCGGGCATCATGCCTAACAATCCTTCGAGTGGCCCCAGGTTCTGGATCATCTTCATCTGGTCGAGGAAATCGGTGAAATCGAATTTGCCTTCCTGCATGCGCTTCATCGAGCGCATTGCGTCCTGCTCGTTGACCTTGCCGGCGACCTGCTCGACCATGCCGACGATGTCGCCCATGCCGAGGATGCGGTCGGCCATGCGATCCGGGTGGAACTCGAAAAGCTGGTCGAGTTTTTCGCCCTCGCCGGCGTATTTGATCGGCTTACCGGTGACCGCGCGCATCGAGAGCGCGGCCCCGCCACGGGCGTCGCCGTCGAGTTTGGTGAGGATGATGCCGGTGATGCCGACGGCGTCGTCGAAGTGTTTCGCGACGGAGACCGCCTGTTGACCGGTGGCGGAGTCGGCGACTAGCAGGGTTTCCTTGGGTTTGAGGAAATCATGCAGACGCTTGAGTTCGGCGATGAGCCGTTCGTCGATTTCCTGGCGGCCGGCGGTGTCGAAGATCAACACGGTGCCCTGCTGATTTTCGGCCCAAACGAGCGCGTCTTTGGCCACTTTGACGACATCCGTTTCGCCGGTTTCCGGGGTGTAACACGGGACCTCGACTTGTTTGGCGAGCATCGCGAGCTGGTCGATGGCCGCGGGGCGATAGAGGTCACAGGCGATGAGCAGCGGGCGGCGGCCCTCCTTTTTCAGGCGGTTGGCGAGTTTGGCGGAGGTGGTGGTCTTGCCGGCACCGTTGAGGCCGCAGATGAGGATACGGGCGGGTGGGTTGAGATCCAGCGGGGTCTGATCGCCGCCTAACAACGCTGCGAGCTCGTCGTGGAAAATCTTGACGATCTGTTCGCCGGGTTTGATGGACTTGAGCACATCCTCGCCCATGGACTTGTCCTTCACCCGGGCGATGAAGTCCTTGGCCACGGAGAATTCGACGTCGGCTTCCAACAGGGCGATGCGGATGTCCCGCAGCGCTTCGGTGATGTTTTTTTCAGAGATGCGGCCCACGCCGCGAAGGTTGCGGAAGGTCTTGTCGAGGCTGTCGGAAAGGCTGGAGAACATGGTGGGAGAGTGGGGCGGAGACTCAAGACTTCAAGACCCAAGAGTTCAAGACCCAAGACGCAAGAGTAGAGCAATGAAAGGGGTCATCTTTTCTTGTGTCTTGTGTCTTTTTATTATTCCCCGTCGGGGAGATAGGCGGATTCGCGATCGAGTTGGAACGACCAGCGGAGGGGTGTTTCGGTGGCCTTGCCGGCGGGGTCTTTCCAGTGGATGGCGACCTGGCAGGTGGGCTGGCGTAGGCGGCGGTTGACCTGCCACGAGAATTTCTTGGTTGCGGCGGCAAAATTGGCCGGGACTTCACCGAATCCGGAGACTTTCATAACGAGGGTTTTGGGATCGAAGTTCTCGAGTTTCGAAAGGTCGGCGGACAATTCGGGGAGGCGTGAGTTGATGATTGCGCCGGGCAGGGGAGACACCGGGTAGGGGGTGGTTTGAATCATTCCGGCGATGGCTCCCTCGGGGGTGCCGGCGGAGTTTTGGGATTCGCGGAAGGTGGTTGCGAATTCGAAGATTTTGTCATAGTTCCCGAGGATCATGTATCTCGTCAGGGTTTCATCGGGCATGGAGCGTTTCACTTTTCCGGGTTGCACGGTGAAGAAGTGGGTGTAGCCGAATTCCCTGCCGAGCGGGATCATTTCGGCGGTGAAATAGCCGCCCGGATAGGAATAGGTGCTGGCTTTCAGCTTGAACTTGGATTCGAGGAAACGCTTCGATTCCCCCATCTCCTTGCGAAGGTGGGCGTCATAGGCGTCGTCCCCTTTCTTGCGGAAACTCTTGACGGTGATCGGATAGGGATGGCTAACCGAATGGCTGCCGATGGTGGCGCCGGCCTTGACCATTTCCTGGATCATTGTAGTCGTTAGAGCCTTGCCGCCGCCATCGACGTAGTTCTTGTAGAGGTAGAGCGTGAACGGATAGCCAAACTCCTGAAGGATCGGGAAGGCCTCGGTGTAAACGGATTTCCAGCCGTCATCGAAGGTCAGGAGCAGCGACTTTTCGGGGATTTGTTTGTCGCCCTTTTTCCAGGCGACGAAATCCGCCATTGAGATCACGGTGATGCCGAGTTGGCGGATGGTTTCGAGTTGCTTGCGGAATTTCGAAGTGCGGATGCGCATGGCGGTTTCCGGCAGGTTCTCGGAAAAATCATGGTAGCCGAGCACCGAAACGCGGACTCCATCGTCGGGCATGGCCGGGTCTTCCACCGGCATGGCGGCGGGTGCTGCGGGCACGGAGCTGTCCTGCGCGCACAGGCACATGCTGGCGACGAGGCTGAAAAGCAGGGTGAGTTTCGTCATCGGTTGGGGAAATTAGGCGTGAATGGCGGATTTTGGAAGCGCCAAGACGCTCCGGTCCTGAGTTGCGCCTTGCCGGGTGCGGGGTTTCAATGGAGATGCGGTTGGGCAACCACGATTCCGTAGGAGCGCAGGATGGCCAGATCGTCTTGCGCCACGAGTTCCTCCGTTTCGTTCAACTGGCTGTGTCTCAACTCCGCCAGCGCCTGGGTGTGGTTGGAATACGGGTCCTCTTTCAGAAACTTCAAGTGGATGAAGCAGTCATCCGGGCAGCTGAAGTTCGAAAACAAAAATGGCGAGTGCAGGTATTCGCAGACCGGTCCCGTCCGATACTCGGACCCTTGGCGGCGGAAGAGCCTGGACTCGAACGACCGGCTTCCCTCGCTGTCGATCTTGCGCGCGGTTCGGGAGACATCGAATCCCTTCATGAAGACGGTTTGTCGAATTGTTTTCCTGAATTCACGGACGACCTCATGAAACGCCGGAGTGGCAATCATGTCACCGTCCCATTTCAGCAGGTAATTCATTTTCGCCTTACCAAACGAAAAGTTATAGAAGTTAGATAGCAGGCGGGGTGACTTCGGATCTTTGGCAAACTCGTTTTCGTTGTCCTCGCCACATTTTGCGATGTCATGATGGTAGGTAAATACCCGCACCTTTTGCGCGAACTCGGATTGAAGCGAGTTCGCGACGGCCAGGGTTTGATCCGAACTTTGATTGTCCACGATGATGACTTCATCGACGGACGGAAGAATGGATTCGACCGCGGCCCGCAGAAAGAGTCCCTCGTTCCGGACCCGCAACACCGCGGAAATTGTTTTCTTCGTCGGGATTACGGAACAATACAAGTCCAGCGTCGTCCGGGAAATCCGGTTGGACAAACGATCGATCAGGTTGCGTTTGTTCATGGGACGATTGGCGGGAAGATCGAGGATGCGGGATTCATGGGGGGATACTGTTTGCGGGTGAGGATAGAGGCCGGATTCGCGGTGCCAAGGAATTTTTAGTCGCCGGCCTCAGAGTGATACCACCTGCCCGGATTGCGCGCTCTGCTCTTCGGCTTCGCAGATTTCGACGGCGCTGAGGCCATCCAGCGCGGTCACGATGTCGGGGCGGACGCCGTTTTGGATGCTCTCCACCAGATGCCGCAGTTCGGCGGTGTAGCCGTCGCCTGCGTTCAGTTTGACGACGACCGGCTGCTGGCCTTCCTCATAGAGCTTGAGGGCATCGGCACCGCGGCTGATGTCGAAGTCGGCGGTCGCCCGCGCGAAGTTCACCGTGTATTTCATCGTGAACGGGAAGCCTTCGTTCATGATCCAGCTTCCCTCGGCGGTGACGACGGCACCGCCATCGACCTGATAGGTCGTGACGACGTGGTCAAGCGCGCCGCTGAAGCGCGTGCAGCCTGTGGTGAACACTGACTTGGGGCGGCCGAAGCAGAACTGCACGAAGTCGGTATCGTGGATGTGGAGGTCAAGCAATGCGCCGCCGGATTGGCCGCCCGTGAAATAGGTGCCGCGGCTCCAGCCGGGAGGCGAGGAAACGCGGCGGAAGCGGGCGGCCAGAATCTTGCCGTGGGTTTCGTTAGTGATGGCGGCCTTGAGCCAATCCCAGCCGGGCCAGAATCTCATGCACATGGCGGGCATGAAACAGCCGGCTGAAATGGCGGCGGCATCCGCGATCTCGCGACATTGTGCGGAGGTGCGCGCCATCGGTTTCTCACAGACGACGTGTTTGCCCGCGCGCAGGGCGGCGAGCGAGAGTTTCACGTGGTCGCTGGTCGGCACGCAGATGTCCACTAGGTCCACGGCCGGATCGGCGATGAGGTCCTCCCAGTTTTGATAGAACCGGGTGTCGGGGTCCAGATGCAGGGAGTCGCCATCGGTAATGTTGCCGCCCACGCCGGGCAGCACTCCATCGACGGGTTGTTTAAAAGCATCGGAAACGGCCATCAGTTTGGCACCTGGGATGTTGCGATAGGACTTGATATGGACCATGCCCATGAAGCCGAGACCGATGACGCCGACGTTGACAGTTTTCATAGTGGGGTGCGGGAGATTGGTGTTAGGAAACGAGAGTGATCAGGTAATCGCGGGCGGCGCGGATGTCGGCGGCGCGTTGCTCGCCGGCTTCGCGCTCGATGCTGAGATTGCCGGTGTAGCTAGTGCCGGCGAGGGTTTCAAAGAAGGCCTGCCAAGCCACCTGACCGCTGCCGGTGACGACTTCCTGGCCCCATGTGCCGGGAACGCCGGCCTGCACGGCATCCTTGATATGGCATTGCTTGAGCCAAGGACGCAAGGTGCGCAACGCGGCGATGGGGTCGCCCTTGGCGTAGAGGATCATGTTCGCCGGATCGAAATTGACGCCGACGTTGGGCTTGCCGAGTTGGGTGAGGAACATGGCGAGCGTGTCGGCGCTTTCCTGTCCGGTCTCGAAGCCGAGGTCGATGCCGTGCCCGCCGAAAAGGTCGGCAATCCGGGTGATGCGCTCGTGAAGTTTGGCATACGCCGGGTCGCGCGGGTCGTGAGGCAGGAAACCGGCGTGGAATGTGACGAGTTTGAGGTCGAGCTGTGCGGCGATTTTGACGATTTGCTGGAGGTTTTTCCAGTTTTGCTCCCACGTGGTGTCGGGCACGATTCCGCCGGTCGCCTTGATTGTTTCCAAGGTTGAGTAATCCTCGCCGACGGTTGCAAACATCCCGGAGACGATGCGAATGCCCTTCTCGGCAAAAACTCGCGCGGTGCTTCCCCACACGGCGGGCTCGTCGCGCAAGGGGTCGAGGGCGAGTTGGACTTGCGGGATGCCGAGCTCTAGCAGACTCATGGCAAGGCTCTCAGGGGAATCCGGGCGGAGCGACCAACTGCAAACAGCGAGACGTTCAGGGAGGTTGGCAACAATCATGGTGCGAGTGTGTACCACGCGCGGCGGATGTGGACAAGTGCGGTATCGGAGGTAAATCCGATCTTGTGGCGAGGGGTCGGGTTGAGTTCGATGGTTGCCATGCGCGGGTTATTTCCACGGGTAATTTCGATGTTGTCCCTGATCACGGCTTTCGCCGTCGCGGAGCCGGCGGCGTCTCCGGTGGCTCCGCCACGGACGCTCCCGCTCGATTTCGGCAAGTGGTGGCAAGACATCGCCGCCTTCGAGCGGAAGGATGCGAACCAAGCGCCCCCGAAACATGCGGTGCTGTTTGTCGGGTCCTCGACGATCGCGCGCTGGAAGTCGCTGGCCGAGGATTTCGCGGGAACGCCGGTGTTGAACCGTGCTTTTGGCGGCAACGAGATCGCGGATTCGACCCACTATGCGGACCAGATCATTTTTCCCTACGAGCCGAAGATGATATTCCTGCGGGCCGGGGGAAATGACCTTCACCGGGGGCGTTCACCCGAGAAGGTGTTCGGCGACTTCAAGGATTTCGTGGCCAAGGTGCGAAAGCGTCTGCCAGAAGTGCCGATCGCCTACATCGCGGTGTGCCCGTCGATTGCGCGCTGGAGTGAGCGCGAGGCCGGAGCAAAGCTCAACTCGCTGATTGCGGACCATGTCAAGCGGCGGAAAAACCTCGTCTATGTGGACTCTAGCAGGATCTCGCTGGGGGCGGATGGCCAGCCGCGCCCGGAGTTGTTTGTGCAGGACAAGCTCCATTTCAGTGAAGCTGGATACAAGTTGCTAGCGGAAGCGGTGCGCCCGCATCTGCCGAAGTGACATGTGGATGTCCCGGTATTCCTCACTTGCCATCCGTCAGCTCGGCGGTGATGGCGATGGTGGTCGGCGCGGCAGTCGTGCCGAAGCTCTCGAGGGTGATGCGGTCGATTTCCATGGCACCCTTGAGCGGCTTGGTGAACCAACGCACCTGGTGAGTCTTGACGAGGCCATCGGCATGCTTCGACCCGGGAACATCCAGGCGGTTGATATAGTCGGAAAACTCGCCGCCGTTTTTGCACACGATGGTTTCACTGGCGCCGCCGACGGCATGGACGGTGATCTTGAGCACGTCGCCGCGCTCGTCGTTGTTCTGGAATCCCCAGCCGGTGACGCCACCGAGGAAATGCAGGCGGTTGGCTTTGAAACCGCCGCCTTTGATTTCCACACGCTGCGGCATCGTCTGCGAGACGCTGTTGGCGGGTCCTCCTTTGAGAACGATGATGTTGGATCCGCCGGTTGCTTTTTCGGGCGGGACGATGTGGAACGGAATTCCCTCGATCATGACCGCGCCGGACTTCTGGAATTGGAACGTTTGGTCAGTGGCGGCGGCGGATTCATAGAGCCCGCGAGCGGTGCTGGTGGTGAATGCGCCGTGCAGATCGAGTGTCCGGAACCTGCCGGACTCGCTGCCGCAGATGTAGGCGAGGATGTCGCGCAGAGTTTCGCCGCCCAGGCCCTCGAAACCCTCAGGCATGAGTGAGAGGCCGGTGTTGACCCGACTCTTGATGTCGGCGATGCGGATCTCCTGCTCACCGGCGAGACTTCTGAGCACCAGGCTCGTGGGGTTTTCACGGGCGATGACGCCGGCATGATACTTGCCGTCCTTGGTCCCGATGTTGTAGGCGACGAACGAGGGATCGATCTCGCGGTTTGGATCGATGATCGCCGCTAACAACTCGGCCGGGCCGTGGGCTCCTATGCCGGTCAGACCGGGGCCGATGTCCGCGCCCTGGTCGTTGAGTTTGTGGCAGGTCGCGCAGGCGGCGGTGAAGAGGATTTTACCCTTCACGGCATCTCCGGGTTTGACGACTTCGGGAATGAGTTTCGCGAGCGTCTCGGCCTTCGCTTTGAGGGCCGGCCCCATCAGTTCGTCGAGCACGGCGTTGGCGGTTTTGGCAACCGCGGCGTCGGGATGGGTCCGCAGCCGGGCGAGATTGGCCGGGCCGAGGGTGGTGATGTCGGCCTTCTTGGACTTGGCGGCGTCTAACAATGCAAGCGACCATTCGGAGCGTTGCAGCAGCATTTCGAAAGCCGTGCCTTGGACTTCTGCGGGAAAGGTGCCGAACGATGCGGCTAACATCGTGCCGACCCGCGGGTCGCCGGTGGCTCCGAGCGCCGTCATCAGGCGGCGCTTGAGCGCGGAAGAAGCCTCGCCGGTGGCCGCCTTGATTACGGCGGGGAGTGCGGCGTCGGAAAGGCTGCGGAGGCTGAGAAGGGCTTCCGCGGTGGCGAAACGGGCATCGTCGTCGCCGGTGTCGAGTTTGGCGAAGAGCTCCTTGGTCATCTGTTGGTTGGCGGTCTTGAGGGTGCCGGCCTTGTCCCACTTGGCGACGAGGGGAAGCGCGTTTTCTCCGACCTTGCTGGTGAGGAGTTTGGCAAGCGCCGCGGTTAGCTCGGGGGTGGCGGCAGGCGCGCCCTGAACGGTTTTTCCGAGGGAGTTGAGGATGTCGCGCTTGAGCGGATCGACGGTGGCGGGTTTGTCTGCCAGGGCGATGACCATTTTGGCCGCCATCTCGGGATCGGCCAGGCGGGGGATGAGCGCGTTGACCAGCGGCGCGAGCGCGGCGGAGTCCGCACTATCAAGTGCGGCGGAAATCACTGCGGAGGGATTGCGCGAAGCGGCACCTACAGCGGCACTGCGCTGGAAATTGTCGTCAAGTTTTGGCCAGGCGGCGACGAGGGCTTTGGCGGCCTCATCGCTGAGTTTGCCGGCGGAGATGGCACGGAGGGCGGCGACGCGAACCTGCGCGTCTTTGTCGTTGACGAGTGCCGAAGTAAAATCGGTGCCGGAGGATTCGCAGATGAGTGCGGCATTGCGGCGAACTGCGGCATCCGGGTCGGCAATGGCCTTCTTGAAAAGGTCGGCATCAACGACAGTGAGTCCGGCAAGAGTCCACAGCGAGGCGATTTTTGTTTCGGCAGTCTTGTTGTCCCAAGCGATAGCCCGGGGACCGGAAATCGCAAGAAGGATGGCGTCGATTTCCCCCGCGCGACCGGCGGTTTCGATCAACAAGCGGCTGGCCGTCATCCGCACCGCTGCGTTTGGATGCTCCAGCGCCTTGGCAAGTTCTTTCACGCCCGCCTTCGCCAGATTCGGCACCGGTGTCTTCCTCGCATCCTTGTGATCGACGCGCCAGATGCGGCCGAAGTAGTGGTCGCGGTCCGGCCTAACGGCGGCGTTGACTCCGTTGTGGTCTGGACCGCGGGTGTCGTTGTGGACAACCGCCTGGTTGTAGAAATCGCCGACATACATCGCGCCGTCGGGGCCGACGCGCACTTCGATGGGCCGCCACCACAAGTCCCTGCTGCGGATGAACTCGGTTTGCTCGCGGCCGGGCAGTTTGTGAAACGTATAACTTGATCCCTGCGGCGTGAGGCGCGCGTGGTGGATGAGATTGATCGTCGGTTCGGTGGTGAAATAGTCGCCGTTGTATTCCTGCGGCCAGCTGCCGCCGTCATAGATTACGCAACCGGCGGCGGCGGTGAATGATCCGACCCAGTCGATTTGCAGGTAGGGGATGCGGTCCGAGGTGATGGCAGGGAAGGTCTTGCCGGATTTTTCGACGACGTGATAGCTGGCGGTGTTGCCGACCTTGCCGCGAGCCAGGGCATATTCCGGCAGGACGGTTTGCATCAGCAGTTCGCCGCTGGTGGGCTGGGTCCACATCACGCGGTTGTCGCCGGTGATTTGAAGTCCCCAGGTGTTGCCGCCCTTCGACGAATATTGTTCGAAGGCCGAGCCATCCGGTTTGAAACGCACCACGCCGGAACCGATGTTGCCGAAGTTTTTGGATCCATCGCCGGATTTCACCTGACCGCCGCTGTAGCCGTGAGTGCAGTAAATCCAGCCATCCCAGCCCCAACGGGGATTGTTGATCACCGCGTGGGTGTCGCCGGTGCCAAGACCGGTGTAGAGTTTCTCGACCTTGTCCGCCTTGCCATCGCGATCGGTATCGCGCAGCCAGAGAACGTCGGGCGCCTGGGTGACGATCACGCCGTCCTTGTGAAAGACCAGCCCGGTGACGAGTTCGAGTCCTTCGTAGAAGATGGATTTTTGGTCCATCACGCCGTCGCCGTTGGTGTCGGTTAGAACGCTGATTTTATCGATGGCCTTGCGCTCTTGCCGGCCGGGCGTGGGATCGACTCCGCCGTGGTCCTTCCATTCCTTGCCGCGATAGTCGGGCCTCATGCCGCGCCGTCCGTTCGGATACTCCGGGGTTTCGGCGACCCACAAACGACCGGCTGGATCCCAATCGAAGTTCATGGGCTTGGTGATCAGCGGCTCGCTGGCCACCAGTTTCAGGCTGAAATCCGGATGCGTCTCCAAGGCCTTGAGCGTGTCCGCCGGGCGTTGCGGTCCTCCCTCAGGATACGTTAGAGCAGTGATTTCCTCCGGCTTGCAGAACTCATCGACATTCGTCCGCTTTCCCGCCCAGGCGATGCCGCGCATCAGGATGGCGCGATAGAACGGCTGCCCGAAGATCGAGTAGAGATGTCCGGGGATGCAGACAAAGGCCCGGTAGTCGTCCTTTTCATAAGCCCACATTTGCGGCTGGATGTCATACACCGATGCCTTGTCTCCCGCGGCTCTTTTTCCGCCGGGAATATTCGGCGTGTAGCTGGTCGCCAACACCCGGATGTCGGGCGACAGGTCCATGTCATAATAGATCTCGTCGTCCACGCTGAAATTCGAGGCGCCCCTAGTGATGGGATGCGGTTCGCCGAGGCTCTGGTTTTCGACGTAGTAAAGATCCATCGGGCCTTCCTTCCACTTCGTTTTGCCCTGCACCCAGGCGCCGCCGATGACGGACTTCCACCAGACCGGATCGTTAGAGACGGACGCGGTGTGGATCACCACGATGCCGCCGCCGCGTTTGGTGAACTCGGCGAGGTTGGCTTTTTGCTCGGGCGTGGCGTTGCCGCCTTCCTGCGCATACATCACCAGCACGTCGGTTTTCCGGAGTTGTTCGGCAGTCGGCCAGTCCAACGCGCCCTCGGTGATCATGCCGCGCTGGGTGAGCAGCGGTTTCCAATCGTTGAGGAAACGTTCGTGTTCGTGGGCGTTCGGGCCGTGGGATTTGGCGCCGCCACGGATGAACACACGCAGGGGTGCGGCCGACGCGGAGACGGCGAGCACCGCCAAAGTTATGAGAGAAAGCAGGCGATTCATGGAATTTCGGGATGAGAGATCGGGGAAAACCCGGATGTTGGGATGTGGAGCGACGATTCAGGGTGCGCGTTACGATTTGGGCAATACCGAACTTTCAAGGCGACAAGCGGATCATGGCGGATTCTTTCTCAGATCAGGGTCAGGCGAGTCACAGACTCGCGGTCCCAGGGCAACCGCACTGCCCCGTGCAAAAATCCGCCGTGCCAACGGATTGGCCGATTGCCTGGCTCCACGGAGCGCCCCCGGCCTTGACCTTGCGTTAAAAGCGTGATTTTTTCCAAGAGAACCGCAGTTCGCGTGTCTGTCGTATCGCAGGCACATGCCCGTGCCATTTGTCGCATTCTCGCAGCCAACTTTGGCATTTCCAACCCGACCACCCCTGTCATGAACCATCGCCTGTCGATTGCCACCGCGTTTTCCGCCATTCTGGCCGCTTGTTTCATCCTCCCTTCCGTCCTGCGCGCGGAAAACGAGATTGGATTTATCGAGCGGTTCGCACTCGCGCCCGACCGCGAGAAAGCCCTCGGCGAGCTGGTGCCCGGCAGCGAGGACTATTATTTTTTCCACTGCCTCCATTACCAGAGCACCCGCAATGAGGCGAAGTTCAAGGAATTCATGGAGCAATGGCGAAAACGCTTCCCCGATGAAAACGCGCGGCGCCGGGTCATCGAAAATCGCCAGGCACTGCTCGACTACGATGCCACGCCACAGCAGACGTTGGATTATTTGAAACGGCAGCTCAACGTGACGCATCACCATCAGCAGGAGGTCCGCGACCAAAAACCCAACCTGCCCGGCGTGCTCGACCCCAAATTGGTGAGCCGTGACGTGTTCGAGCGAGTGGCGCTGTCTAACGATCAGTCGCTGGGCGGCTTGTCACAACACGCAATGGAAACCCTGGTCCGCAACAAGGTGGCTCTCAGTCCGCAACAACGGCGCGCCCTGCTTTCGAAACTCCAGCGTCCCGATGTGCCGAATCTCCCGGAAACGATCATCGCCGATCTCAAGACGCAGGAATCCCAGGGTTTCGGCGAGTTCAACATTCACCGCGCCCTGCTGCCGGCGCAGCTCGACACCCTCGTCAAGGCGATCCCGGCCCTCGCCACCCGCGAGGCCTTCGTTCACACCCGCTTGCGCAAACTCGCGCCGTCGCCGGATGTTGATGTCGCCTTCGATCCGGCCGAGCGCGAAGCCTGGCTGGAGCGGATCTGGACCTATGCCAAAACCCTGCCGCCCGCCTTCAACACACTCAAGGCGCAGATTCTCTATCAGCGGCTCGATCACGACCGCGCGAAGGGCGTTTACGACCAGGCGCGCTTTATCGAATACCTCAAGCTGCCGCGCAGTTTCGGTTATGTGAACCCGAAGTGGCTGGAAAAGCGCTCGCAGGCCAGCGATCCGCAATGCGACCTGAACGCCGACCTCAGCGCCGGGTTGCTGGCCCATCGGCCAATCATCACTGACGAACCGCTGGTGCGCGAATATTTCCTCGCCCTGTTCGATCAGGCCGCCAAGGCGAACGCTGCGGCCCTCGGCGAGGGGATGATGGCGCCTTACACCGATTACGTGCTGGATTCGTGGCTCAAACCGTTGCTGGCGGAAGCTCTCATCGTCGGCGGCCACGGCACGGCCGAGAACTGGGCCTCGCTGCTCAGTCCGACGGATTTCCAACGGCTCAAGGAACGCGTGGACATCGAGTTCCCCGCAACCAATCCGCCGTTTTTCCAACCGGGAGACATCGCGAACTTCGAGGTGGTGGTAAAAAACACTCCCAAGCTCATCGTGAAAATCTATGAGTTGAACGCACTCAACTTCTTCCTCACCCAGAAGCGCCAGCTCAACACCGACCTCAACCTCGACGGACTGGTGGCTAACAGCGAGCAGATCCACTCCTTCGACACCGGTCCCTTCAAGCGGACCCGGCAGACCTTCAAGTTTCCCGAACTCAAGGGCAAACGCGGCGCGTGGATCGTCGAGTTCATCGGCACCGGCCGCAGCAGCCGCGCGCTCCTGCGCGTCGGCCAATGGCAGGTGATCCAACAGACCGGCCCGGCCGGCGACTTGTTGCTGGTGCTTGACGAAAAATGCGAACCGGTGAAGGACGCGGTGGTCTGGCTGGACGGGCGCAAGTTCACCGCCGACGCCAAACTCGGGCGCATCGTGGTGCCCTTCTCCAACCAGCCTGGAATGCGGCAACTCGTGGTCGGCGATCCGGCGGGCACCTTCGCCACGCTCACCCAGTTCGAACATCACGCGGAGAACTATCAGCTCGACGCGCGGTTCCACATCGAGCGCGAGCAATTGTTAGCCCGCCGCGACGCCACTCTCGCCGTGCGCGCCTCGCTGATGCTCGGCCAGTCGCACCTCGATCCGGCGCTCATCATCGAGCCGAAACTCACCATCACCTCGACCACTCACGATGGCATCGCCACCACTCGCGAGGTCAAGGAACTCAAGCTCGGCGCGGGCAGCGTGCTCACCCACACCCTCAGCGTGCCGGAGCGGCTGGCGCAGCTCACCGTCGTCCTGAGCGGAAAGGTGGAGGTGCTCAGCGCCGGCGGGGAAAAGCGCGATGTCAGCGCCTCGCGCACCTGGACGCTCAACGGCATGGACAAGACGGACGCGACCAACGACGGCCATTTGTCGCAGTTCGCGGGAAGTTATGTGTATGAGTTGCTAGGCAAGAACGGCGAGGCTGTCGCGGACCAGCAGGTTGTGTTCAACTTTCGCCATCACGGCTTCGCCCACCCGCAGACGGTGGCGCTGAAATCCGACGAGAAGGGCCGCATCGCACTGGGTGCGTTGCCGGGCATCGCGAACATCGATGCCAAAGTGCCGAACGGCCGCGAGTCGAAGTGGGAGCTCGACGACTCCGAACGCACGTGGTCGTCCGAGCTGCATGCCGCGGCCGGCGAGTTGGTGCGCGTTCCGCTGCCACCGCGCCTCACCGAGCAACTGAAGCAATGGGGTTTCCTGCCGAAAGACTGGCTCCAGCGCGATGTGTCGTTGTTGGAGATGAAAGCGGGCACGTTTGTCGCCGACCATGGCGGGCTGATGGAAATCGCGGACGGTTTCCTCCTCATCAAGGACTTGTCCCCCGGGGACTACGCGCTGCGACTGCGGGGTGAGGAACGGGACTTCACGATCAAGGTGGGCAGCGGCAAACAGGCCAGCGGATGGTTGTTAGGAAAACACCGCAACCTCGAACTCAAGAACACCGCGCCGCTGCAGATCACCGGCGCCGACATGGGCGGGGATGTTCTAACGATCAAGTTGGCGAACACCAGTGTGTTCACCCGCGTTCATGTCGCGGCCTCGCGCTTCGAGCCGGGCAAGGGATTGTTTGCCGGGCTCGGCGGCTTCACACGTTTCGGCGTGGCGTCCGGATCACCCGCGAAAAACCCGAACCTGTTTTCCGCCGGCCGCCAGATCGGCGACGAATACCGCTACATTCTCGAACGCCGCTACGGCAAACTCTATCCGGGCAACATGCTCACCCGCCCCGGCCTGCTGTTGAATCCGTGGGAAGTGCGCGACACCGGCCGCGACGAACTCGCCCAGCTCGCGCTGCAGGCGGCTCATGCGACCGGCGGGGGCAGGGGCGAGGGCAGGGGACTTGCCAAACAGGAAGCACAGGCTCCCGCCGCCGCTCCCGGTGGTGCGGCTGCCGAAACCAACCTCGACTTCCTTGCTGCCAGCGAACCGGTGATCTACAACCTGCTGCCTGACAAGCACGGCGTGGTGCGCATCGACCGCAAGGCGCTCGGCGACCGCCAACACGTGCAGGTGTATGCCGAGGATCTAACGAACGCGGCCTGGCAATCGTTCGCGCTGCCCGAGGTGCCGACGAAATTCGCCGAACAACGCCTCGCCCGGAATCTCGATCCGGCCAAGTCATTCACCCAGCGCAAGGAAGTCACCGTGCTGGCGCAGGGCAAGACCCTCACGCTCGCCGATATTCTAACCAGCGAGCTGGAAAGCTACGACACGCTGGGCAGCGTCCACGCTTTGTTCACCACGCTGAGGGGCGACGCCAACCTCGCGAAGTTCGCCTGGGTGCTGCAATGGCCGAAACTCAAGGACGACGAGAAAACCGCCAAATACTCCGAGTTCGCCTGCCACGAGCTGAACTTCTTCCTGGCCCGCAAGGACGCCGCGTTTTTCGCGAAGGTTGTCAAACCGGCGCTGGCCAACAAGAAGGACAAGACCTTTATGGATGACTTCCTGTTGGAGAACGACCTCGCCTCCTATCTGAAACCCGCGGCTTATGCGAAATTGAATGTGGTCGAGCGCGCGCTGCTCGCCCAGCGGGTCAAGGGCGAGGCCCCCAACGCCGCCCGCAGCCTGCGCGAGATGTGGGAACTGGTGCCTCCCAACCCCGAACTCCAAGACCGCTTGTTTGAAACCGCCCTGCGCGGACGCGCCCTCGAATCCGGAACCGCGCAGGGTTGGGGGGGGGAGCTGAAACGGGAGAAGGACAAGCAGTCGGCTGAAGCCACCAAGGAGCTGGCTGCGACCGCCAATACGGAGAGGCAACTGGATGCGGCACCGGCCGCGGCGATGCCGGCGCCAGCAGCACCTGGGATGGCCAGAAGGCTTGCCGGAAAGTTAAAAAAAGGACTTGCGAGGGATGCGGATGAATCGGCATCGCTTGCGGAGATGCACCCGGAGATGCCCGCCGATGAAGCCGCCGTGGCACCCGCTGACATGGGCGTCCTCAAGGAAGCGGCAAAGGATGCGCGTTTCCGCCTGGAAGAGTTGAAAAAGTCCGATGGCGCCGGGGCCGGCGATGAGCCCAACAACTATTTTGGTCTCGAAGCCGCGCAGGCCAGCCGCGCCCGGGCCCGCGTCTATTACCGCCAACTCGGTCCCACCAAGGAATGGGCGGAAAACAACTACTATCACCTGCGCAGCGTCCAGCAGGACGGAGCCCTCATTCCGGTGAGCGCTTTCTGGCGGGATTATGCAAAATGGGTGGCCGATGGCGCGCAAGGTGCGTTTGTTTCACCCAATGTCGCCGAGGCCAGCCACAACTTCGCCGAAATGATGCTCGCGCTCGCCGTGCTCGACCTGCCGTTCGAGGCACCCAAACATGAGGGCAAGACCGACGCCGGCCAGTTCACTCTAACGGCAGGCGGGCCGGTCATTGTGTTCCACAAGGAGGTCAAGCCGGCCGCTCCGCTGGCCGACAATGCGCAACAGGGACTGCTGCTTGTTTCCCAGAGTTTCTTCCGCGCCGCCGACCGCTACCGGATGGAGGGCAACGAGAAGTTTGAAAAATACGTCACGGAGGAATTTCTAACCGGAATTGTCTATGGCGCGAACATCGTCGTCACCAACCCGACCAGCTCTCCGGTCAAGGCCGATGTTCTGATGCAAATCCCGCAGGGCGCGCTGCCGGTGCTCGGCAGCAAGGCGACCGACTCGCGTTCGGTGCGGCTGGAACCCTACACCACCAAGACCTTCGAATATCACTGCTACTTCCCCACCACCGCCGGGGCCAAAAAGTTCGCGCATTTCCCGGTGAATGTCGCGGTGAAAGGCTCCGTCGCCGGCGCGGCGAAACCGTTCGAGTTCAACGTGGTCGCCAGGCTCACCCAGGTGGACAAGGCGTCCTGGGACTACATCTCGCAATACGGCACGGAGGACGACGTCTTCGCCTTCCTCGAACAGAACAACCTCGCCGCGCTCGCGTTTCCGCGCATCGCCTGGCGCTGCCATGACGCCGCGTTCTTCAAGAAACTCATCGGTTTCCTTGGCGCGCACCATGTCTGGGACGAGGTGATCTACAGTTATGCCTTACTCCACAACGAGCCCGCCGCCCTGCGGGAATGGATCCAGCACAAAAACGAATTCGTCGCCCAGTGCGGACCGTATTTTTCCTCCACGCTGGTGGTGCTCGATCCGGTCGTGCGCCGCGCTTACGAGCACCTCGAATACAGCCCGCTCGTCAACCAGCGCGCCCACCGGCTGGGCAACGAAGCCCGCATCGCCAATCCCGCCGTGCTCGACCAATACCGCGCGATGTTGCACATCCTCGCTCACAAACCCGCGTGTGATGCCGCCGACCATATGAGCGTCACCTACTATCTGTTCCTCCAGGACCGCGTGGATGAAGCGCTCACCCACTTCCGCGGAGTCGATCCCAAAGCCCTGCCGACCCGCCTCCAGCACGACTACTTCAAGTGTTACGCCGGGTTTTACGACAGCAATCTGGCCGAGGCCCGCGGAGTCGCCGCCCAATACAGCGACTATCCGGTGGGGCGGTGGCGGCTGCTTTTTGCGGACGTGACCAGCCAGCTCGACGAAATCGAAGGCAAGCCCTCGAAACTGGAGAAGGGCGACCAACCGGACCGCGAGAAACAGCAGACCGAACTCGCCGCCAGCGAACCGGGATTCGACTTCAAGGTTGAAAACAAGACCATCGCGCTGACCTATCGGAATCTCGGCGAGGTGGTGGTGAACTACTATCTGATGGATCCGGAGTTTTCCTTCAGCAGCAATCCGTTCGTCAGCGAGGACGCCAGCCGCTTCAGCATCATCAAGCCGAACCAGTCCGCCACCCAGGCGCTGCCGAAGGACAGGGACACGCTCGACGTGGCGCTGCCCGCCGAGTTTGCCAAGGCCAACGTGCTGGTGGAGATCGTCGCCGCTGGCCAACGCAAGGCGCAGGCCTATCATGCCAACACGCTCAAGTTGAACATCACTGAAAACTACGGCCGCCTCGAAACCCGCGACAGCGCCAACAACCGCGCAGTGAGCAAGGCCTACGTCAAGGTTTATGCCCGCCTCGGCAATGGCACCGTGCGCTTCTTCAAGGATGGCTACACCGACCTGCGCGGGCGCTTCGACTATGCGAGCCTCAACAGCGGCGCGCCGGGGCAACCGGTGCCACTGCCGCAACCGATGCCGCGTCAGGCCGGCGCCCCCGCCAACGGGCTGGACTATCAGATGCTCAAGCCCGCGGAGTTGGAACAAATCGAAAAGTTCGCCATCCTGATTCTCAGCGATAGCAACGGCGCCGCCACCCGCGAAGTGGCTCCGCCCGGCGAGTAGCGGATCACCCGGTTCAGGTCCGATTTCTGGGCCGTTGACTTGGGCTTTAGACACGTCTTCACGAGATTTCCTTGGTGCGTCGCCTCGCCTTGATTCAGCCGCTTTGGATTTGCGTATAAAGATCAGGGCCGTTGGTCCAGGCTCAGACAATCGCATCCAGTCCGGGAAATTCGCCGTGCAGTTCACGTATTTCGGCTTGGCAGAGATCCGCGAGTTGATGGCGGGATTTCGCGGATCCGATGACGGTGATGGTCAGTTGCCGATGTTGCGGCTCCATCCGGATCAAGGCGCGGGCGCCTTTGCGGGCCAGGATCACTCCGTGGCGCCATTGCAGTTTTTGTTCCCTCACCTCAGCGATGAAATCGAAGCGCCGCGCGATCAAGTGGGGCAGCCATCCTTCCGGCAGTGTCTGATAGGTGTAACGCAGCCGGATGGCGTCGGGGTCATCGCAGAAAACCTCCGTGCCGGCGGGGGGGGCAACGGTTTGGGCGTGGGGCAGCAGCCAGACTCCGCCGGACGCGGCGGTGGCGCCCCAGGCGATTCCAAAGCGCTCCATCACCTGCATCAGGCAGGAAAGTTCGGACGCGTTCATCGTGGTCGGCATCACCACCTCCACATCGGCTTGTTTGAGAATGCCCGCCTGTTTTCCGGCGCGGTTCGGCAGTGGATAGAGATGCCGGATCAGCCACGCCGGTTGCCAGACCGTGGCATCCCGCACGCGGGGATCGTTTTGATAGTTCAAAGCGATTCCCAGATGGTGCAGCAGTTCGGAGAGGTAATTCTGTTGGCCTTGGTCTTTCACGCCATGTTCGAGGCATAACTCCCGGTATTCATCATCGGACAGGTGTGTTGCGCCGGAGGCGAGGGCCCGGCGCACGTTGTCCCACTCCTCGGGAATTGGTTCCCGCACCCACGGCATGCGCTCCAGCTCGCGGAACAGCGCCGCTTTCAGCGCCGGAATGCCTTTTTTCGCCTTGCAGTCCATTTCCACGAATCCGCGGATGAATGGATAGCGCTCCCGCAGTGCCACCCGATCCACTTCGGGGCGCCTGCCCGGAACATTCCACTGGTTGAGCGCCACGATCACCGGCGGCGATTCTCCATGGGCATCGGTGGCGGACGATTGGATCATGCGCAGCCAGTATTCCGCGTCATCGCGTTCGTGGTGGCCGAGTCCTGCTAGGACGACCACATACAGGTTCCGCGGACTGAAGAAAAACGGGTGCAGGGGGTGGGTGATTTCCTGGCCCGAGAAATCCCACACGTGGGCCGTGACGGATGCCTCGCCGGCTCCTTCCATGGTCCAGTCGGACAATGCGATGCCCGGCGTGCTGGATTCCTTGTCACGAAATGGACTCTCCCGCAGGGCATGAACGATGCTGGTTTTGCCAGCGCCGGCGCGTCCTAGCAGAATCAGCTTCACCTGGTTCAAGGGGCGGGTTTGACCGGACTGGCGACCGAAGTGGAAATTCAGGATCGATTTCGCCGAGGCGAATCCCGAGTCCCGGATTTTTCGCGGATCGGGTCCGAGGATGGAAGGGGAGAGCTGAAGGGCCGGGTTGTCGTGAAGCAACAGTCGTTCCAGGTTCTCCAGATTCCTGAGGCTGTCGGGCAGCGAGGCCAGCGGATTGCAGGCGAGGTCGAGTTCGGTCAGATTGGCGAGTTGGCCGAGCTCGGCGGGCAGAACGGCCAGGCTTGTATCGGCAAGCTTGAGAACGGTTAGCCTGGCGAGTCCGCCGATTTCCGGCGGGAGGAAACTCAGCGGATTGTGCGAGATGTCGAGGACCGTAAGGTTGATGAGCTGGCCGATCTCCGGTGGCAGAGTGCCCAAGCGGTTGCGGGACAAGTCAAGCCGGGTTAATTTCGTGAGCGACGAAAGATCCGGAGGGAAGGTGGCCAGCGCGTTGTCGGATAGATAGAGCCGGGTTAGATTGGCAAGCCGGCCGACCTCCGCCGGCAGGGCGATGAGCCGGTTGTGAGTGAGGTAAAGCCGGGTCAAGCGGGTGAGTTTGCCGAGCTCCGGCGGCAGGACGCTCAGCGGGGTGTGGTTGAGGTCGAGACGGGTGAGTCCGGCGAGTTCTCCGAGCTCCGGCGGCAGGGTTACCAGTGGATTGTTCGAGAGGTCGAGCCGTGCCAAATCGGGGAACTGAACGAGCTCCGGCGGCAGGGTTTCAAAGTGATTGTTGGAGAGGTCAAGCTCGGTGAGTTTGGGCAGTTGGAGGATTTTCGGCGGCAGACGTCCCAGCTTGAGCCGGCTCAAATCGAGCGCCGTGCCGCGCCGGCGGATGCACTCGCCGATGCGTTTCAACGCCTCTGCGCAAGCTACCTGCTCGGCTGCGGTCATATCAAGCTCGGGCATGGGTCGAAGGATGAGGTGATGAAATGGGACGAGGCGTCCCACAAGTTAGATCCGCGCCAGCACGGCATCGCCCATGGCGGTGGTGCCAACCCTGGTCTCGCCCTCGCGGCCGGTGGCGATGTCGCCGGTGCGGAATCCGTCGGCGATGGTTGTGGCGACGGCGGCTTCGATGGCTTGCGCGGCCGCGGTTTCTCCTAACGAAAAACGCAGCAGCATGGCAAGCGAGAGGATCTGGGCAATCGGGTTGGCAATGCCCTGGCCGGCGATGTCCGGCGCGGATCCGCCGGACGGCTCATACAAGCCGAAATAAAGGCCGTTCTCCTGTTGGGTGCCGAGCGAGGCGGAGGGCAGCATGCCGAGCGAACCGGAAATCATCGCCATCTCGTCGGATAGAATGTCGCCAAACAGGTTCTCGGTGACGAGCACGTCGAACGAGCCCGGGCGCCGAATGAGCTGCATGGCAGCGTTATCGACATACATGTGGGAGAGTTCGACCTCGGGGAATTCCCTGGCGATTTCGACAAGTGTTTCGCGCCACAGCACGGAGGAGGCGAGCACGTTGGCCTTGTCCACCGAGAGCAGGCGTTTTTTGCGGCCCATGGCGGCGGTGAAGGCGACGCGCGCGATGCGCTGGATCTCGCTCTTTTTGTAGATCATTGTGTCGAGCGCGACGGGTTCGCCGTTTTCCTCGTGCCGGCCCTTGGGCGCACCGAAATAGATGCCGCCTGTTAGTTCGCGGACGCAAAGCACATCGAAGCCATCGGCGATGAGTTCCTGTTTCACCGGCGAGGCATGGGTGAGGGCGGGCAGGCAAACGCCCGGGCGCAGGTTGGCGAAGAGGCCGAAATGTTTGCGAAGCGGAAGCAGGGCGCCGCGCTCGGGCTGGATGTCGGGCGGCAGGTTTTCCCATTTCGGACCGCCGACCGAGCCGAAGAGAATGCCATCGGCGTTTTCGCAGGCCCGCACGGTTTCGGGCGGCAGCGGGTGGCCGGTGGCATCGATCGCCGCGCCACCGACGAGGTGGTCCGTGCGGGAAACAGTGAAGCCGAATTTGCTTTCGACGGCGTCAAGGATACGGACGGCCTCGGCCATGACTTCGGGCCCGATGCCGTCTCCGGCAAGGATCGTGATGCGGTGATTGCGTGACATGTGTGGGAAGATGGAGGGTGCCCGCAGCGCTTGCAAGCCGGGAGAAAGCCTCTGGAATGGAAGAGTTCACCGCAAAGGCGCAAAGGCGCAAAGACCGCAGAGAGACGCAAAGTTCGGAGATCCAGTGTGCAGTCATCCCAGTTCAATCCCCGGAATTTTCAGAACAAAATCCAGCTCAATTGAATTTTTCAAATAAGGAAGGCCGGAACAAAACTTGCTGCCAATCTTCCACCCACTCGGAGGTTCTGAAATTGTCGCAATGGGTCAGGCGGCGGGTGAGGTTGTATTACTGGAAGCAATGGAAGGAGCCACGCACGCGCCGCCGCCACTTGTTAGCATTGGGAGCGGATCCCGACAAGGGGAATATGGCGATGCGCAGCCGCAAAGGCTATTGGCGGATGAGCCAGAACGAGATTGTGCGATTTGCGCTGAACCATCGTTGGTTGGAGGAACAAGGAGTGCCGGACATGAAAGACGTCTGGATCGTTCTTCACTGCGGAGCAAAGGCCCCAAGCTGATTGGAACCGCCCTGTACGGAGCCGTACGCAGGGTGGTGTGGGACCCGGGAGCTAACTACTCCCGGGGACCCGATTCGGCGTAGGTTGGTCGTAGTGCTCAGAACTTAAACGACAGTCCAATGCTGCCCGACAGATTGATAGTGTCCCGAAATAACACCCTATTACCAAGGTAATCGGTGGTTGGAGTCTCTATATCCTGATCACTCAGCAATCCGTAACACCCGATCTCGGCCTTCAGATGCAGATCCTCCCACAATCGATAGAGAATACCCACTGCGAGGTAGTCTCCACTGTTGTCCGGTTCAAGCTTTAAAGAGTTACCCAGCGCATCCGTTGTGTTGTATGATGCCGTAATGTTGTTCCAGCCATACTCGATGTATGGCTCGAAATCCTTGAAAAAGGAAAATCCGTAGCGATACGCAAGCCCAAAGCCCACTGAGTCTACGTCAAAGCCTTCGCTGAAAGGACTTTGTGTGTCTTCTTGTTCGAGGTAGAAGGCGCCGCCTAGGAGATAATGGGTTCCGTGTTCTGTGCGATATGAAACGCCAAGCTGGCCTCCATAAGAGTATGCTCCTGATACATCGTAGATCGCAAAGTCCCCCTCGATTACACCGCCAAATTCAGCAACGGCGATATTGGGTGTCAGCAAAGCGACTGCAATCGCAAGCTGTTTCGTGGTTGTGTTATTCATTTGTGTTATATTTGTATTTGCTTGTTATTTTTTCGCCGAAAAGTTGTTATTTGTAGTATCTCGGGAGGTGATAACCGGAGAAATATACTTACGTAGATTGGACGTAAATCCTTGATTTGGCAAGGTTTTTCCCGCAGGTCTTACCCGCACGGGTGTGGATATCAGGCGGAGAGGAGGACGGTATTGCGGGGTTACCTGCGATGGTGGATCTCAAGTGATCGGTGGAAAAGAATGGCGTCGAGGCGAATGGAAAAATACCGGTCCCCCGCCCCCATTAAAAGGAGCCCGGCGCTGGGAAATCCGGCATGTAAGGAGCAGGTCGGGGGAAGTCAGTCGCCGACGGTGAGGCGCTGCGGCGGGATGATCAGGAAGACTCGGTATGCCTGCTATGGCCGCGGGTTTTTTAAAAAACTCGCAAGGTCGGCAGCCCCTCACTTGTCCGTTGATTTCGACGGCTTCACCGCCGTGCGCTCGATGAACTCGATGATGGTGCCGGCGACGTCTTTTTTCGACGACGCTTCGATGCCTTCCAGTCCGGGCGACGACTTCACT
>CAMBPB010000045.1 GCA_945869465.1 Prosthecobacter debontii | reverse complement strand
CGCCGCCGCTCGAAGAGTGGAGCAAGGACGAACGGCTCGCACATGAGAAAGAATTGTTAGGATTTTACGTCACCGGCCATCCGCTCGACAAGTTCCGCAGCGTGATCGACTCGGAGAAATACCGGCGGCTTGGCTTGATCGAGGATCTGGAGATTTCCAACCCGCGGGAACGCTTCCCGTTTGCCGGGATGGTGCGTTCGGTGGAAGCCAAGATCACCAAGACCGGCAAACCGTTCGGAGTGCTCGTTCTGGAAGACTTCACCGGCAGTGCCGAGATCATGTTGTGGGGTGAGACCTTCGTTCCCTCCCGCGAGGCCGGACTGATGGAAGCCGGGAGAATCATCAGGCTCAAGTGCGCCGTGCAGGTGGACGAGCGCACCGGCGGCCGCCGCCTAACCGGTTATGAAGTGGGTGAGTTGAAACCCAAGCGCGGTAACTCCAACGGCAAGGGACCGCTCGAGTTGATGCTCTGGACCACCCGCCACAGCGAGCGCGATCTGACCGAGATCATGGAGGCTCTAACCAAACACCCCGGCGACACGGCGGTGCTGCTGCATTTTCAAAACAGCGCCGGGCGCCGCGTCACCGTCGCGGCCAACGAGTCCTTCAACGTCAAACGCAACGACGCGCTGGAAGCCTCGCTCGACCGCTGGATCGAGGAATGAGGCGTGAGATTCACTCTTTCAGTTTCGGCTCTTTTGCGGCCTTGAGTTCCTGGCCATTCGGCGGCAGCGGCGCGGGTCCGGTCTTCGGCGTGGGGGCCGTGACGGGTGGCCCCGGTGGAGTGGAGCCTGGAGCCTCGGGATCGATCACCGTGGGAATCGATCCTCCCGGCGGCTGCCCGGCCGGGTCCACGGGCGGAAGGGCCAGAGCGGTTCCGTTCACCGGTGGATAGACCTGGGATTCACCGGCATTGACCGCAGGGACTTCGGAGATCGCATTGGGATCCTCCGCCATGACGGTGGGCACCCACCCGACTTCGCCGCTGTCCAGTTCCACCTTCAAATAGCTGGCGCTGTGGGAAATCACCTTCATGGAAGTGCCGCGCGTGAGCAGCTTGTCGGCATCCATGTCGCCCTTCGGCCGGGTCTTGAAAAACGCCGTATTGTCCATCGTCGCGCGCACAAACTGACCGGCGGAAAACACCGCGCTGGGTTTGACGTTTAAGGAGCTTGCGCCGCCCGGCGGGCGAAGTGGATCAAAATCCCCGCTGGTGATGGGCTGGTTCATGGTGTCGCACGCGGCAACACCCAACACGATGACTGCCAACAAGGCCGGTGTGCGATTCATAGTACGAAAGTGTAATCGCGGCCAGGGCCGAGGTCAACGGCATTCGCGGCGGGATGTCGGCTTGGCACGATGGATTTTCGTGCAAGTTGAAGCTGGGTTTGCGCTGATGGTGGAGCATGAGAGGCGACGGTTGAAGCGGTTCATGGCGTCGTGGAAGATGCTTCTGAAAGGCGAATGCTGCGCGCTTTTTCTCCTCTTCCCAAGCTCCCCGCATGCGCCCCGCCTCGCGGCGGACCAGTGGGCGGACCGGGCCGGGGATCCGGCATACCATCATGTTTCCGCTTTGCGCGGGTGGGGAACGTATCTAGCATCCGGGCATGGACGTTGGAATTCAAGGGAGGCTCGATGATTTTATCCGGCGCAAGGGATTGCGGCGGACCGGGCAGCGCGAAAAGATCATCAAGTCGGCGTTTTCCAAGGACGAGCATTTCACGGCAGAAGAATTGTTTGACCGGGTGCGGAAATCCAGTTCAGACATTTCGCGGGCGACGGTTTACCGGACGCTGGGCCTGCTGGTGGAGGCGGAATTGCTGCGTGAAATCGATCTGGGCGACAACCAGACGACCTACGATCCGAACTTCCTCGACAAGCCATCGCACAATCACCTCGTGTGCATCGATTGCGGCCGGGTGGTCGAGTTCGAGGATGCGCACATCGATCTTCTCAACGACTGCGTGACACGGCGGCTGGGTTTCAAGCCGCTCCGGCAGACGCTCAAGATCGAGGCAAACTGCGAACAACTGCGCCTCAACGGACGCTGCCCGAATCTGATCGCCGCGAGGCTCAGCGGCAAACGTCTGCGCAAGAAACGATAGGCCGGGCGACCAAACCGCCGCGTTGCAGGACAACGCGGCGGTTTGGAGGAATGATGGCGGAGGGCCCGGTTATTTCTGGAATGCCGGGGCTTCGGGATTGCCGGCCGATTGCAGGTAGGCGATGAGGTCGAGCAGTTCGTCCTTGTTGAGCGAATTGATGAGGCCGGCGGGCATCATCGAAACACTGAAGGGTTTGCGCTGCTTGACTTGGGCCGCGTCCACGGCGGTGAGCACGTCGGGAGCGAAGGCGCTGGCCATCACTTGGAGTTTTCCGTTTTCCTCGATGGTGACCCGGCCGACGACGGTGGAGCCGTCCTTGAGGTCGAGCTGTTCGGTGCCGTATTGGTCGCTGATGACCTTGGAAGGCTCGACGATGTTGGTAATCAGGTCGGTGACCGCGAAGCGCTTGCCGGCTCCCGTGAGGTCAGGGCCGATGTTGCCGCCTTCGGCATTCATTTTGTGACAATTGATGCAGAGCGTGCTCGAATACATCGCTTTGCCCTGTTCGAAATTGCGGCCTTTCATGCCATCGGCCGCAAGAGCGACGACATCCTCGACCGAGTAGTTTTTCCCGGGGCCTTTGGGGGCGACGAGCGGGACGCGCGGTGCGGGCGGATTGTTTTTCGAGAGGACATCCAGAGTGGCGCGTTCGGTGGCATCGGTGACCGTGTTGGCGAGCGCCTCGCTGCGGATATTGTTGATGAAGCCGTTGAAGCTGTTGCCGCCGCGCCAGCCGCGGGTGGTGGGGAACCAGGAGAAGAAGGCCTTGCGGAGTTCGGGGGTCCAGCCGGTTTTGGCTTCGCGCAGGGAATAGGCGTAGGAGATCGCCTGGCGGTTGGGACGGCTGTTGTGCATGTTTGCCACCGGTCCGCCATAGCCGCCGTTGCGTTTGAGCATTTCCTCAGTGGCGATGGTGATATCGGCATCCATGGCGGTGCTGAGCATCGGCACGGCCTTGGCCACGATGCTGGTCGAACCGAGGTAACAGAGCAGCGATACGAGTTCGCGGTTGGCGAAGGGGTCGGCGGCGGGGAACAGCGGGTCGAGCCTGCCTGCGATGGCAGTGCAGACTTCCGGGCTGGGACGGCCCATGCGGGTGAACGTCAGTTGCCAGAGGCGGAGATACGACAGGCGCAGATCGGCGGACAGTTTGGCATAATCAAATTTGCCGAGTGCGACGATGAGTTTTGGCTGGAGGGCCTTGTCTCCGACGCGGACCAGCGCCATGAGCGCCTCGAGGGAGGCTTGCGGATTTGTTTCAGCGAGCGCTTGATCCGCCCACTGTGCGGATGGTTGGCGTTCGATCGCCGCGCGGGCGGCCCAGCGCACGAAGCGGTCCTTATGGCCGAGGCTTGGCCAGGCTTTGGCAACCGCATCAGGGGAGGCGCCCTCAAGGTGGAGGGTTTCCAGATTGTGGCGGAGCTTGGCCTCGGGGGTGATGGCGACGGCCTTGGCGGGTGCGGTGCTTTCCTGGCCGGTGTAGGTCACGCGGTAGAGCCCGGATTGGTTGCCGCGTCCGCCGATGGTCACGTAGAGCGAACCGTCGGCCTTGGAGATCACGGCATCGGTCACGGAGAATCCGTTTCCGCCGAGGAAATCCTCTTTTTCGCCGGTGAAACTCGCGCCATCCGGAGTGAGGTGGATGGCCCACACGGTGCTGAAGGTCCAGTCGAGAGCGAATAGGGCCCGCTGATATTTCGCGGGAAACTTCGCGCCGGTGCCAAACACCGTGCCGGTGGGCGAACCGGGGCCGACGTCCACCGAGGCCGGCAGCGAATCCACGTAGTAGCTCGGCCAGCGGCCGGCGCCGGAACGCCAACCGTAGTCACCGCTGCTGACGATGTGGTTGATGCGCGTGGGCATATACCAGGGCGAACCCATGTCCCATTCCATGTCGGAGTCGAAGGTGAACAACTCGCCGTTGGCATCGAAGGCGATGTCATATTGGTTGCGGAAACCGCCCGCGATGAACTCGACGCGCTTGCCCTCGGGGTCGGTTTTGCAGACATAACCGCCGGGTGCGAGGACGCCCTTGGCATGGCCGTTGGCATCCCACAGGCGCGTGATCAGGTGGTCCTCGCCGATGGCCACCGGCCGCGAGTATTCCAGATGGTCGGGTAACTTGGTGTGGTTGCCGCAGGCAAAATACAGCGATTTCCCGTCCGGGGAAAGGACCACGCCGTGGGTGCCATGCTCGCCGCCGCCGTCACATTTGCGGATTTGTTCGCCTTTGTCGTAGTTGTCGTCGCCGTCGGTATCGCGCAAGCGCCACAGGCCCTTGCCGCCGCGCTCGTTGGTCATCACGTAGAGGCTGTCGAACGCATAGAGTAGTCCGTGGGCGCCGCCGATGGTGCCGACGTTGACGTCCTTCGGGAGTTGGAGTGGTTCCACCTTCGCGCCTTGGGCCGTGCCGGGCGGGGGGAGGGTCACGCGGAAGAATCCGCCGCCCTGATCGCCGGTGATGAGGCGGCCTTTGGCATCCTCGGCGATGGAGACCCATGAGCCTTGCTGGGCTTTCGGCACGTCGTAAATGAGTTCCACTTTGAAACCCGGCGCGATTTTGAGCGTAGCCGGATCGGTGGCGGCGGCGTCCGAATGGGTCGCCGTGGCGAAACATACCGGGATTAGGATTGAGGTGATGTTAAATTTCATGGGCTGAATGACGCGGCAGGTTTCACGAGGAAACTTCCGCACACGAGGAAAATCCTCCCGGTCTCAAAAATGACCACTGGCGCGGGGCGAAGGATGCCCGTGAGCCGAGCGCAATCTCTGGATTTGCCGTGGTTTGGGCAATTGTTTCAGAAATCCGCCGAATCCTTCCTTGCCACCCGGGGGAAAAGCGTGCATAGCCCCGCCGCCGCCGCCGCGGAGGTTCCATCGTATCCCATTTCCCCATGTCCTTGAAAATCAGAAATCTCGCCATCATCGCCCACGTTGACCATGGGAAGACCACCCTCGTTGACCAATTGCTCCAAGCAGGCGGCACCTACCGTGACAACCAGGCCACCACCGAGCGGGCGATGGATTCGATGGATCTCGAACGCGAGAAGGGCATCACCATCAAGGCCAAAAACACCGCCATTCTTTGGAACGGCTATACGATCAACATTGTTGATACTCCCGGCCACGCCGATTTCGGCGCCGAGGTCGAACGCGTCATGAAAATGGTCGATGGCGTGCTGCTCGTGGTGGATGCCTCCGGCGGTCCGCAGGCGCAAACCCGCTTCGTGCTGCGCAAGGCGATGCAGGAGGGCCTCAAGCCCATCGTCGTCATCAACAAGATCGACCGTCCGCTCGCCGATCCGAAGAAAGTCCATGACCAGGTGCTCGAACTCTTCCTTGACCTCGATGCCGACGAGGAACAATTCAACGCCCCCTTCGTCTATGGTTCCGCCCGCGACGGTTATTTCATGGATCATCCGGAAGACGAGCGGAAAGACTGCATCCCGCTTCTGAAGAAAATCGTCGAGTTCATCCCCGAGCCCAAGGCCGATCCGGAGTCGCCGTTCCTGATGTTGGTTTCCAACATCGAGTGGGATGACTACGTCGGCCGCGTCGCGATCGGCAAGGTGCTCGGTGGCAGCATCACCAAAGGCGACACCATCTGGCTGCTGCGCAAGGATGGCACCAAGCAACAATCGAAGGTGATGAAAACCTTCACCTACTCCGGCCTGGCCACCTCCGACTCCGAAGGTTGCGGCGCGGGAGGAATCGTCGGCATCGCCGCGGGTATCGAGAATATCGATATCGGTGAAACCATCGCCGGCTCGGCCGATGCCAAACCGCTGCCCTTCGTGGCGATCGACCCGCCGACGGTGCAGATGCAGTTTTCCATCAACGACGGCCCGCTCGCCGGCAAGGAAGGCAAACACGTCACGTCGCGTGCCATTCGCGACCGCCTGATGCGCGAGTTGAAGACCAACATTTCGATTCAAGTCGAGGACACCGATCTATCAGGCGTGTTCAATGTTTCCGCCCGCGGAGCCATGCAGATCGCCGTGCTTGTCGAACAAATGCGCCGCGAGGGCTTTGAAGTGCTGGTATCCCGCCCGGTGGTGATCTTCCGCCGCGACGACGCCGGCAAGCTGTTGGAGCCCTTTGAAACGCTCTACGTCGAAGCCCCCGGCGACTACACGCAGGGTATCCTGAAGATTCTCATGAACCGCAAGGGCTTGATGGAGCACATGGATACCGAACCCTCCGGCCGCACCTTCATCCAGGCCGTCATTCCGACGCGCGGACTGATCGGTTTCGAAACCGAGTTGGTCAACCTCACATCCGGCCACGGCATCATGAGCCACCTCTTCAAGGAATACGGCCCGCACTCGGGTGAGATCCAGAACCGCACCACCGGCACGCTGGTTTCGATGGACTCCGGCACCGCCACACCCTACTCGCTGCAACTGCTAGAAGATCGCGGATCGCTTTTCGTCGCACCCGGCGATGCCGTTTACGGCGGCATGCTGGTCGGTGAAAACCCGCGGGTCGGCGACCTGCCGGTGAACCCGGTGAAGGAAAAGCACCTCGACAACATGCGCTCCTCCGGCAAGGACAAAACCTCCAAGCTCACGCCGCCGGTTCGTTTCTCGCTCGAGCGTGCCATCGAATACATCGATACCGACGAACTTGTCGAAGCCACTCCGAAGAACATCCGTCTGCGCAAGCGCATCCTGGATGTGAACGCCCGCAAGCGCGCGCAAAAGGGTGCAACGGTCGAAGACCGCGGCAACCGCGGGTGAGTCTGGCAGAGGGCCAAAGGCGTGGCATGATAGCAGCCCAGCCCAACCGGCTGGGTGCGCGTAATGACACGATCATGAGGGCTAAAGGCCCGACCCAAAAGGCCGGATCCGGTCCCAGTGCCTTGATAAGGGTGCGTTTGAAACGGAAAAACCGCGGACCGGGACAAGTCGTCATGGCGACTTGCAAAAAACCGCGGTTTTTTTTCACGCTGTTATAAATAGGCAACGACAAGAAAAAATCCGGGTTGGCTTAAACCATCGTTTTGCGGAGACGCAAGCTATTGATATTCAGTGTTGAAAATAGTTTGCTAACACAGGCAGGGATGCGCCATGACCTCCACGGATTTTTTTAAAATTGCAGCTCCGGTGATGGGAGAGAGACGTTTATTGGCGGATTTTGGCCTGATTTGTCGGCTTCCCAAGCGGGATGGATGGGGTCAGAGTTCCGGCATGGAAAGTCATGAAGTCTTGAGGCGGGCGCTGCGTAAAACCACGCCCAAAGCGGTCGCATCCGATTTGGGCGTCTCGCTATCGCTCGTTTACAAGTGGGCGGAAAAACCGGGCGATGAAGTTTCCGGCAGCAAGAATCCCTTGGATCGCCTGCTCCAGATCATCGAACTGAGCGGTGACACTGGCATCGTCGAGTGGCTCTGTCGGCGGCAGGGCGGGCATTTTGTCAGGGATCCGGACGTGACTGGGGTGAAGGTGGACCACGTGCTGCCCGCCACCCAGCAAATCATCGGCCAGTTCGCGGATTTGCTCAACCGGATCTCGTATGCCGCCAACGACTGCTCGGTCACTCCGGATGAGGCGGACGAGATCCGCCAGGTCTGGGACACGCTCAAAAGTTCTGCCGAAGCCTTCGTCCGGGCATGCGAAAACGGCGATTTTAAGACGATGCGGCGGATGCCGTGAGGTGGCATGGTGGCTTGGGTCCTGGCGGGACAAACACGAGACGTTTTCCCGGCAAGCTATCGATGACGTTCCAGCACCATCCCCGCCGCCTGCTGATTCGCTCCTGCCGATGAGACCACCGCCCGGTGGAATCGACCGGAGTTGAGGGCTTGCACGGCGGCCACGACTTGAAAGGCGGTGGCCGCTCCCATGCTCTCGCCGAGCACGAGTTTTGGCGACCAGCGCGGGCCGCTCCAATCACTCCAGGCGGCGGATTCAGGAAAATCGAAACGGCGGATGCCGGACTGGCTGTCGATGAGCAGGGTGTGGCCGTCATCCGTGACATCGAGGGCCTGGCGGATTCCGCCGGCGGCGGATTGACGGGCGTGGGAGTTGTAGGGAAGCGGGTCGGGCAGGTGGTGGAGCAGAACCGGACCGCCGGCGGAATCCAGATAGATCGCGCCCGCGCCTTCGGCCGGGAGAAAATCGCGCGAGTAATGTCGGAGCGCTTCCGAACTGAGCCAGTCGATCTCCTCGGCGGCCACGACGAGGCAGCCATCGACGTCGCCGCGTTCGAGCCATTCCGCGGCCAGGTCGATTCCGGTTAGGAAACCGGAGCCGTCGCCGATGAGCGAGTCGTTCGGCGAGGTGCTGCCAATCATGGCGGATAGATGGCTGGCGGGCGCGTTGAAGACCGTTTCAGGAAACAGGATCGGGCTGGCCAGTGCAGGGTCCGCGAGCACCTCGCCAAAAAAGCGCTTCGAGTAATTCACGCAGCCATTGGTAAGCGTGAAAACCACTCCGACCCGCAGGCGGCCCGCGGCGATTTCCGCGAGGCGGGAGGCACCGAGCGCTTCCATCGCGGCGGCGGCGGCGAACTTCGAGATCGGGCTGGAGCGGCGCAGTCGCGCGAATTTGGGCGTGGTCGAGCCCTCGGCGGGAACGCGCAGCACTGGAGTGACGACGGCGGATGCTTCCAGCGGGCGCTCTAGCAGCGAGTGGGGAATCGTCCCGCCCGCGGCGAGCGCCGCCATCATGGCATCCACACCCCAGCCGGCGGGAGTGACGGCTCCGGTGCCGGTGATGGCGAGGTTTTTCCTCATGCGAGGCCCTCCTTGGCGAAGACGAGCGTCGCGTTGGCGCCGCCGAAACCGAACGAGTTGGTAAGAGCGCGGCGGACGCTGGCGTCGCGGGGCTCGCGGATCAGATCGAAGGTGCAGACCGGATCGGCCTGGCGCACGTTGAGACTGGCGGGCAGCCACTGGCCTTCGAGAGCCATCAGGCAGATGACGGATTCCACCGCGCCCGCGCCACCTAACAAGTGGCCGATGGCGGACTTGGTGGAGCTGACTTTGATGTGGGAGACCGCCTCGCCGGCCCAGCGCTGGATCGCGTTTCCTTCGGCGATGTCGTTGAGCGGAGTGCCGGTGCCGTGGGAGTTGAGGTAGTCGATCTGTTCCGGTGAGACTCCCGCCATCTCACAGGCGGCCCGCATCGTGAGCAACGCGGCGTCGCCCTGTGGATGTGGTTGGGTGAGGTGGTGGATGTCGGTGGCCGCGCCGTAGCCGGTGATTTCCGCGATCACCCGGGCACCGCGGTTTTTCGCGGAAGCGGCGGATTCCACCAGCACGAAGCCAGCGCCCTCTCCAAGCGCAAGGCCGTCGCGGGCGGCATCGAAGGGGCGGGGGATGCCGGCAGGGCTGAGCGCCTGCAAGGTGTCGAAGCCGGCGAACACGAGTTGGCAGAGGGCGTCGTAGCCGCCTGCCAGAACCCGCTCCGCCCGGCCCGAGCGGACTAGGTGGAAAGCCTGGCCGATGGCATTCGCACCGGAGGCACAGGCGTTTGAAACGATCCGGATGCGGCCTTCCACACCTAGCAGGCGGGCCATATCCGTCATCTGTCGCTGCGGCTGATAGGTTTCCACGCGGTGAAGTTGGGCCCGGCGATTTTCCGGCAGGACATGGGCGGCGCGGTAATAATTCTCGCCGATCGGCATGGCGGCGGCCGACGTGCCGACGATGAGCGGCATCGCTCCACCGGAGAGTCCGGCCTGGGCGAGCGCCTCGCGGGCGGCAAGCCAGGCCAGGCGCGTGCCACGGTCCATCCGCGAGGCCGCCCTGCGGGAGAGCCCGCCGGAGGAATCCGGCAGATGCACTTGCCCCGCCGTGCCGCTGCGTTGGCGCGAGACATCGAACAGAGTCACCGGGGAAAACGCCATTCGCCCCGCACGGAAACCCAGCGCGTTTTCCGCAAAATCCATGCCCATCGGCGAGACGATGCCCGCGCCGCTCACCACCACGCGGCGGGGATCGGGAAGGGCTGGGGAGTTGCGGGACCAGGCCAAGGCGGGGTGGGATCAGTTAAGGCTCGTCACGCAGAGCGACGGTAGCTAGGCAGGCATCCGCCCCTTGTCAAATGCTCTATCTCCGTTGGTTGGAAACCTCACGGCGCTTCGCCAGCCGCCCTGCCATTTACGAGGGCGGGGATGTGATGAGCTTTGCGGAGTTGGCGGCGGCGGTGGACGCCGCCCCGGGTGTGACGGCTCCCGTGATCGCCCGGACTGGAACGCCCGCCTTTTTTGTCGACATCCTGCGGGCTTGGCGCGACGGGCAGGCCGTGATCCCGGTGGAAAAGGAGGCGCCGGAACCGGTCCTGCCGCGCTTGCCGATGGACGACGTCCGGCTCGTGAAACACACGCCCGGCGCTTCCGGAATCCCGCGCGGGATTTTCCTAACGGACGTGCAGGTGGCTGCCGATGCCGATCGCCTGGTTGCGGCGATGAATCTCACGCCGGAGATTCCGAATCTAGCGGTTATTTCGCTTGCGCACTCCTACGGGTTTTCCAATGTCTTGCTGCCCTTGCTGTTGCATGGCGTGCCGGTCCATCTCGTGCCGGTGCCTTTTCCGCGCATGGTCGAGGAGGCGTTCCAACAGCACGCGGCCATGGTGGTTCCCGCAGTGCCTTCGATGTGGCGGGCCTGGCATCGATCCGGCATCCTGAAAAACGCGCCCATCCGGCTCGCTCTATCGGCCGGAGCCCCGCTCGCGCTTGCGCTCGAACAGGAAGTTTTCGCCGCAGCGGGACTGAAAATCCACAACTTCTACGGGGCCAGCGAATGCGGCGGCATCGCCTACGACGCCAGCGAGACACCCCGCGAATCCGCTGGTCTGCTAGGCGAGCTGCTTCCCGGGGTGCGGGTGGAGATTCGGGACGATGGCCGTATTTCCGTGGCCAGCGACGCCGTGGCCACCTGTTATGACGCGCCACGCCCGGATGACATGTTAGGCGGTGGGGTCTATCTGACACGCGATCTCGGATGCATCGATGCAACCGGGAACCTCCGTCTCACCGGCACCACCGGCGGAGCCATCAACGTCGCCGGCCGCAAGGTCAGCCCGGCCAAGCTCGAGGCCGCCATTTTGTCCACCGGGCTGGTGCGGCGCCTGAAAGTGTTCGGCATTCCCAGCAGCGATCCCGAGCGTTTCGAGGAAATCGCCGCGGAAGTGGAAATCCGGCCCGGCATCACCCTGGACGAGCTGAAATCCGCGGCGCACGGGAAATTACAGTCGTGGGAAATGCCGCGGCATTGGAGGGAAATTGGGACATTCAAGCAGTGATTGCACTGCATCCGCGAAAAATTCCCTGTGGATTGAGGCCACCAAAAAGTGTAGGATTTCAACATGATCATTACGAAACCGACTGTCGCAAAACAGATTGCCGCATATCTGCACCCTGAGATCACGCGCGATCAATTGGTGGGTTGGGCGGAGAACACCCTCATGGACGCGGAATTCGACGAACCGGATGCCGCCGTCCTGGCGCAGGTCGTTTCCCGTCTGGGAGTTGCGGATGCGCGGGCTTTCGGGCTGGCATGGGCGGATTGCCAAGCACGGCTCAATCCGCTCGGGTTTGTTCCACGGGTGAAGCTGGTGGCAGCCTGAGTGGCGGATTTGAGGCCGTGGTATCTCCCAAATCCTTCCAATCATGGACGAAACCGCAAGACTCGATACCCTGCAATCGGTGGAACTCGCCGAAGGCGTGGAAATCCGGCTGCGCATGGCCGGGCCAATGCCGCGGGCCGGGGCTTATCTGATCGATTTTTTGATTCGCACGGCGGTGCTGATGGTTGGCGGCTTGATCATGGCTTTCGCGGGCATTGCCATCGGCGGCAGGGTCGCGGGCGGGTTGATGTGGCTCGCTTGGTTTCTGATGGACTGGCTCTATCCAGTTTTTTTCGAAGCAGGCAAACGCGGCGCGACGCCCGGCAAGCGGGTGGTGGGCTTGCGCGTTGTCCAGGCGACCGGATCGCCGATCACTCTGGGGCAGGCGGTGGTGCGCAACTTCCTGCGCTTCATCGACGGCATGCCGCTTTTCACTTATGCATTCGGGATGACGAGTTGTCTGGCATCCAAGCGTTTCCAACGTCTCGGCGATCTGGCGGCGGGCACGGTGGTCATCTACGACCGGATTCCGCCGCTGCCGGTGAGCGCCGCGCCGCCGCCGATGGTTCCGCTGCCGCTGCCGGTCGGACTAACTGCGGATGAAACGCGGGCGTTGGTGCTGTTCCGCGAACGGGCTGGATTGTGGTCGGAAGGAAGGCGGGTGGAAATCGCCGATCAGGCGTCCGCTCTAACCGGAACGACCGGCAACGCCGGGGTCAGCCGCCTGATGGCGATGGCCCATTGGGTGCAGGAGAAGCGGGATTGAGGCGAGAGTTGTCAGAAGGCCTACTTCACCTCGTATTGGACGCGGAGGGTTTGATAGAGCTTCTTCATTTCCGCTAGAACTGCGGCGCTGGCGGGATCTTCGTGGAGGCTCCGGAGTTCCTGCGGGTCTTGTTCGAGATCGAAGAGCTGCCA
Source organism: Prosthecobacter debontii (assembly GCA_945869465.1). Lineage (GTDB taxonomy): Bacteria > Verrucomicrobiota > Verrucomicrobiia > Verrucomicrobiales > Akkermansiaceae > Luteolibacter. Next base: position 12,656 of record CAMBPB010000045.1, on the reverse strand, counting down.
CTCGTTGGATTTCGGCAGGAAGAACAGCTTGTAGCGGTCGTTGCGGACGCCGGCGTGCGCGGCGACGCGGTGGGTGTTCTCGCCGGAGTAAAAGTAATAGATACCCTTGCGCCAATCCGCCGGGGCATTGCCTTCGTTTTGCAGGATCGGAACCAGGCTGCGGCCCTGGATGTCGGCGGGAATGGCAAGCCCGGCGGCTTCGAGAAAGGTGGGGGCGTAGTCGATGTTCTGGATGAGCACCTTGGAGCGGACGCCGGGATTCACCACGCCCGGCCAGCGGATCAGGAAGGGCATGGCGAGCGATTCCTCGAACATCCAGCGTTTGTCATACCAGCCGTGTTCGCCCAGATAGAATCCCTGGTCCGCCGAGTAAATGACGATGGTGTTCTTCGCGAGGCCGGATTCGTCGAGGTAATCGAGCACCCGCCCGACACTCTCGTCCACGGCGCGGATGCAGCGCAGATAGTTTTTGATGTAGCGTTGGTATTTCCAGCGGGTGAGGGCCTTGTCATCGAGTTTGCCGGCGGCGAGGTCGGCGAGGAGTTGCTGGTTTTCTTTTTGATAGGCTTTGTCGAACGCGGTTTTTTGGGCCGGATTCATGCGGGCGTATTCGCCATTCTGGCCGCCGAGGAAACGCGGGTCGGTGGGTTTGCCGTGGAGGAGCATATCATGCCCCCACATGAAGTCCTTGGCGATGGTCATCTGCTGGCGGGCCAGCGCCGCACTGCGTCCGGCGTAGTCATCAAACAGGGTGGGCGGCTCGGGCAGATCCTGGCCGTCGAATAGATTGTAATGCCTTTCCGCCGGCACCCAGTTGCGGTGCGGCGCCTTGTGCTGGCACATCAGAACGAAGGGTTTGTCCTTGATGCGCCGGTTCTTCAGCCAGGCGAGCGCCTTGTCGGTGATGATGTCCGTGCAATAGCCTTCGACACGCGTTTTGGTGCCATCCATCCGGAGGAAGTCCGGATTGTAGTAATTCCCCTGGCCCGGGAGAATTTCCCAGTGGTTGAATCCGGTCGGGTTGGTGATGAGGTGCCACTTGCCGATGATGGCTGTCTGATAGCCCGCTTGTTGGAGATACTTGGGAAACGTCGGCTGCGAACCGTCGAAGCGGCAGTTTTCGTTGTCGATAAAACCGTTCTTGTGCGAGTGCTTGCCGGTTAGAACACAAGCACGGGACGGACCGCAAATCGAATTCGCGCAATAGGATCGCTCGAAAACCGCGCCTTGTTTGGCGAGGCGGTCGATGTTAGGGGTGGGGGCGATGTCCTTGAATCGGCCGCCGTAAGCGGAGATCGCCTGCAACGCGTGGTCGTCGGAAAACAAGAACACGATGTTCGGACGTTCCGCCGCCTGGCAGGACAGCAGGGTGAGCAGGAGCAGGACCGGAGCGCGCATGGTTGATGGGTTGGATAACGGAATGCACCGCGGATGGACACGAATGGACGTTGACTTCAGGAATCGGCCGGAGGTTTCGGGATATCCGGCTGGTGCTGGACCGCGCCCTTGATCAGGCGGCAGAATTCTTTCTTGGTGACCCGGTGCAAGGTGCCTTCCTTGGATGCCGGGTCCTTCGTTGCCTTGTATTCGATGGCCAGCCGTTCCCAAGTCACGATGCGGAAATACTCGCCGCCCTGTTTCCAAATCTGGTCTTGTTCCAAGTGCATGCGGGCTTTTAGGGCCGGAAGCGGGGCTTGGCCATGGGAATTTCGGGCGGGAAACGGCAGGGTTTCTACGCCCGGAATCAGTGGCTTCCCATGGGCACGGCGGAAACGTTCCGCCGCTCCTTGGAGAGATTTATTTCGGGAGGCTTTCAATCGTGGCGGCGAGCGCCTTATCGGCTTCGGCCCGCCACTTGAGGGCGGCCTCGGCGGACGGTTTGTGTAGGAAGGAGAAGTTTGCGATCTTCAAATCCTGTGTCTGACGCCTGCCAATGCTTGCCGCCTCTTGGAAACTGCGATCCACCCGGCGCGAGATGTCGCGCTCCGACGCCCGCACTTTTTTGGCGGACAAATCGCTGTGGAGTTTTTTCAACTCGACCACCATGGGCAGCGCGGCGTTCTGATCGAGAATCTGGCGGACACTTAGGTTGGAATCGGTGATCGATCCATCGAGCTGCAATTCGTTGCCGGCGAATCGGATCTGCGCCACGGCGTGCAGGATGCGGGTGGTGCTGTTAAGTTCGTCGATTTTCTTGCGTTCGGCGAGGAACGCGGAAATGCTGGATTTTTTCCAGTCGATGGCCCGGTTGACGCGATGGGCACGCGGGGGGACGGGATCGACGTAAGAACCCGCCTGCGGATCCGGCCACAGCGGGATGGCGAGCGGAGCTGGGGCGAGCATGGCAACGACTTTTCCTGAATCCGTGGCGACCACCGGGAGTCCGCTGGATTGTTCACCGGACGCATCAAGCCCGAAGTTGGCACCGACGATATCGGTGGGGTGGCATTCGATCGCCTGCAAGGCGCCGGTTTCCGCTGACGGTGAAGCGGTCATCAGGCTGGAGGAGGCTTCGACGGGTCCATCGGGAGCGAGTTCAAACGTGACGGGCATTTCCTGTTGGATTTCCAAGCGGGCGACCGGGCTATCCGCGGCCACTTGAAACTCACCGAGTTTGGTCACGATGTTGCCTGACGTGTCCTTAATTGTTAGCCTGGTGTTGCCACTGAACGATTGCGCGGAGGAGTAGAGCCACGTCTTACCTTCTGCCTTGACCAGGAATCCGCGGCCTTTGGAAACATCGCCGTCGAGGATGAGGATTGCCGCGAGTTGTTGATCGAATCCCGACTTTCTGGCGTCGAGTTTCTTCGCGGGCGTCTCGCTGCGGGTTCGTGCGACTTCAGCGGTCTTTGCCGCGCGCAGCGATTCCGCTTCGCGCTGGGCGGTGGTGGCCTGGCCTTTGGCGATGTTGGCCGCCTGTTCGGCTTGACTGGACTTGGTCTTGAGTTCCGCTTTTTCCAGTTCGAGTTTTTGCTGGTAGGTTCGGAGTTTCTCGTTGTCGTGTTTTTGGTCCTGCAACTCTTGTTCGAGTTGCTTGATCTTGGTTTCCTGCTTGGCGTTCTTCGAGCAAGCGGTCGTGAAGAAGGGCAGGGTGCAGGCGAAGCAGGCGGCGGCCGCCCGTTTCGTGAAGCGGAGTGTCATGGTCGATTGGGGCGAAGTCATGGATTGGTAGCAGTCAAGGCTCGTCCATCTAGTCCGAGGCGCACTGGAGCGACAAGGATTTTCACCTGAAAAATCCGGCCATGCCGGCTTTTTTCAAGACCCGATCGGATGCCAGACGGTCTTGGCTTCGGTGAAATCGCGGATCGGCCAGACAGAATCGTGTTTGGGCGAGAACCAGTCGGTCTGCGGGCTGAGGATCTTCACGCGTTTGAGGCTTTCCGCCGCGCCTTGCTCGAGGGCGGTGGCGTCGGCGTGATCGGCGACCGCGGCGATGGCGCGGATGTGTTGGTGGGTGGCGAAGGTGGCGAGCAGGTCCTTGCGCTCACCGGTGAGCAGGTTGACCACGCCGCCGGGGAGGTCGCTGGTGGCGAGCATCTCACCTAGCAGAATCGCGGGATAGGGGCGGGATCGCGAGGCGAGCGCGACCACTGAGTTGCCGCTGGTGATGATGGGGAGAATGAGGGTCAGCAGGCCTAACAAAGGAGCGTTTTCCGGGGCGAGCACGCCGACGATGCCGACTGGCTCGGTGAGGGTGAAGTTGAAATGCGGGGAGGAGACGGGATTGACGCTGCCGAGGACCTGTTCGTATTTGTCCGCCCAGCCGGCGAAATAGACGATACGACTGATGGTGGCGCTGACTTCGGTTATGGATTGCAGGTCTGGAGAGCCGCGGTCCGAGACGGCCGCCGCCAATTCGGCGGAACGCGATTCGATCATTTCCGCGAGGCGATAGAGGATCTGGGCGCGGTTGTAGGGCGTGCGTTTGGCCCAGCCGGCTCCGGCCTTGGCGGCGGCTTGGACGGCGTTGCGGAGGTCCTTTGCGCCGCAACGCGGGATGTTGGCGAAGAAATTTCCGGCGTAATCGGTCAGCGGTGCGACGCGGCCGGACTCGGAGCGGACGAAGGCTCCGCCGACATAACATTTCGGGGTTTTGGGGATTTTTTGCATATATTATATAGGGTATCCAGGCGTTAGGAAACCTATACCAGTTCGGCATAATCCAGCAATCCGTGTTTCCCACCCTCGCGGCCGAAGCCGGATTGTTTGTAGCCGCCGAAGGGGGACGATGGATCAAACTTGTGATAGGTGTTGGCCCAGACGACGCCGGCTTTGAGTTTGGAGGCCATCATGAGGATTTTGGAGCCTTTGTCAGTCCACACGCCGGCGCTGAGGCCGAAGGGGGTGTTGTTGGCTTTTTCGATCGCTTCCTCGGGCGTGCGGAAAGTCAGGATCGAGAGCACCGGGCCGAAGATTTCCTCGGTGGCGATGCGGTGGCTTTGGGCAACGCCGGAGAAGAGCGTGGGCGGGAAATAGAAACCCTTGGCCGGCAGTTTGCAGGCGGGCTGGTGGATTTCCGCGCCTTCGTCGATGCCGCTTTGCACGAGCTGTTGGATTTTCGCGAGCTGCTGTTTGGAGTTAATGGCGCCGATGTCGGTGTTTTTGTCGAGCGGATCGCCGACGCGGAGCGTGGCGAGACGTCGCTTGAGGCGGGCGGTGAGGTCCCTTGCGACGTTTTCCTGGACTAACAACCTGGCTCCGGCGCAGCAGACATGGCCCTGATTGAAGAAGATTCCGTTGACGATGCCTTCGACGGCCTGGTCGAGCGGGGCGTCGTCGAAGACGATGTTGGCGGCCTTGCCGCCGAGTTCGAGGGTGAGTCGTTTGGCGCTGCCGGCGAGGGAGTGCCGGATGATCTTCCCGACCGCAGTGGAGCCGGTGAAGGCGATCTTCGCGGCGAGCGGATGATTCACCACGGCGGCCCCGGTTTCAGCGGCCCCGGTGACGATGTTGACGACGCCGGGCGGAAGGCCGGCGTCCAGCAGGATGGAGGCGAACTTGAGTGCCGTGATGGAGGTGGTTTCCGCAGGTTTGAGGACCACGGTGTTGCCGGTGGCGAGGGCGGGCGCGATTTTCCATGCGAGCATCAGCAGCGGGAAATTCCATGGGATCACCTGGCCGATCGCGCCTAACGGAACCAGCGCGCGGCCCGGCGCGAGATGGTCGAGCTTGTCCGCCCAGCCGGCATGATAGAAGAAGTGCGCGGCGGCCATCGGCAGATCGAAATCGCGCGATTCGGTGATCGGCTTGCCGCCATCAAGGGTCTCGGCGACGGCGAACTCGCGGGCGCGATCCTGCAGCAGCCGGGCGATGCGGAAGAGGTATTTCCCGCGCTCGGCGCCGGGGAGTTTTCTCCATGAAATGAATGCGGTGGCGGCGGCCTGATAGGCGGCATCGACGTCGGCGGCTCCCGCGAGGGCGATTTCCGCAAGCTTCTCCTCGTTGCGCGGGCTGATGGAGTCGAAATATTTGCGGGTTTTCGGCGCGATGAACCTGCCGTTGATGAACAAGCCGTAGCGTGGTTCGATGAAGGCTGGTGCGGATTCCGGCGAGGGATCGTATTCCCAGAGGTCACCGAAGAGCAGCTCGCGGGCGGCGGGGCGGGTGGATTTCTTGGCGGGCATGGGGGAATGAGTGGGCGGTGAGGGGCGTCATTGATCACTTGGCATAACTTCAGTATCCAGTGGAATCCTCGGTGAAGGTCCACGGTGCCTGATAGGCACCAGTGCGCTGGGTTTCGAGCTGGCGGACGAGCTCGTTGAGCAGGGCTGAGGCTCCGAAGCGGTAGCGGGTGTTAGTCAGCCAGGCGTCGCCGAGGGTTTCCTTGACGGCGACGAGGAAATGCAGCGCCTGCTTGGCGGTGCGGATGCCGCCGGCCGGTTTCATGGCGATTGCGGTGCCGGTGGCGAGGAAGTGGTCGCGGATGGCGTCGAGCATGACCTGGTGGTTGCCGAGCGTGGCGTTGGCGGAGGTTTTTCCGGTGGAGGTTTTGATGAAATCGCCGGGGCGCAGGACTTGCATTGCGAGGAACGAAGCGGCGCGAATGTTGTCGCAGGTTGCGAGTTCGCCGGTTTCGAGAATCACCTTGAGCGTGGCATCGCCGCAGGCTTCCAGTACCGCGACGATTTCATCCTGCACGAGCTGGAGTTCCCCGGCGAGGAAGGCGCCGCGATTGATGACCATGTCGATTTCGTCGGCTCCGTCGGACACGGCGGCCCGGACTTCGGCGAGGCGGGATTTGAGAGGAGTCTGGCCGGAGGGAAAGGCGGTGGCCACCGAGGCGATGCGGACTGCTGTGCCCTTCACGTGTTTGGCGGCGTGTTTCACCATTGATGGATAGACACAGACTGCGGCGACCTGCGGGATGCTGGGCGCGTGGTGGGGGCGCAGGGCTTTGCGGCAAAGTGACGCGACTTTGCCGGGCGTGTCGCCGCCTTCCAAGGTGGTGAGGTCCACCATGCTGAGCGCCAGGCGGAGGCCGAAGAGCTTGGAGCCGTGCTTGATGCTGCGAGTGGTGTATTTGGTGACACGTTCCTGAATGCCGGCTTCGTCAACCGGGCCGACATCGTCCAACAGGCGGCGCAGGGCGGGTGAGGTTTTCGGAAGCATTGGGCAGAGGCTCGCCGGAGTGATCCGCGCTGCCAAGTTCCAAGTTGGGTGACAGAAAATCAGCCGCAAAAAAAACTGGCTGGGCCGGGTGCTTTCGATACCCGCGCTCCCCCCGGCGAGGCCCTCGCCACTCCATCCTTGATTCTTAATCCATGATCTCCTAGTGTTTTCCCGTATCCTGCCACCATCGCTTAATGCAGCTCCTCAATGGCCCGATTTTCGCGTCCGCCTCAAACCAATTAACCAACCAACCATCATGTTCAAGGAATTCAAAGAGTTCGCCCTGAAAGGAAATCTGATTGATATGGCCGTGGCTTTTGTCATGGGAGCCGCGTTTACCAAACTATCCGGATCGTTCATCGAGGACCTGATCATGCCCTTGATCGGCAGGTTGACGGGCGGGGTGGATTTCAGCAACAAGTTCATAGCCTTGTCCGAGGCGGTGACCGCCACCAGCCTGGAGGCGGCGAAACAGCAGGGTGCGGTGATCTCATATGGTAATTTCATCACGATCAGCATCAATTTCGTGATCGTCGCATTCGTCATGTTTTTGGTGGTCAAGGCCATCAACAGGGCCAAGACACTTGCCATTAAGCCCGCTGTGGCGGCGGCCCCGCCTGCCCCGAGCGCCGAAGAAACATTGCTCACCGAGATTCGCGATTTGCTCAAGCAAAAGGGCTGAGTTTTTTAGACTCCCATTTTTTCCTCTCGTCAGTGGCGGGACCTGAGACTAGTTTGGTTGCGGAAAATAATTGACCATATCCGCCAACTTGGCACGGTCGGTGCTTTTTTACTCCCACCAATCCACCGAACTATGAAAAAAATCGAAGCGATCATCAAACCGTTCAAGCTTGAAGAAGTCAAGGAGGCCCTCGCCGAGGTGGGTGTGCAAGGCATGACCGTCACCGAGGTCAAGGGTTTCGGCCGGCAAAAGGGTCACACCGAGATTTACCGGGGATCCGAATACACGGTGGATTTCCTGCCGAAAGTCAAAATCGAGATTGTGGTGGACGATGCGCAAGCCGAGAACGTGGCTGCGGTGATCGTGAAAAGCGCCAACACCGGGAAGATTGGTGATGGCAAGGTGTTCATTTCCACGGTCGAGCAAGCCATCCGCATTCGGACCGGCGAGACGGGCTCCTCCGCAGTGGCGGTGAACTGATTCCATTTCCCAAGGTTTTTCATGCAACCAGTGGCTTCCCTAGGGAGTCCCGCCAAATCGGGTGCTAACCGCTGAAACTCAGCGGGATGGGGCGTGAGCACGGGTCGGTCGGCCAAAATCCCGGTCTTGTCGGTTTTTGCGATGAGATTCAGGGCGTCCGCATCCACGACGCTTGGGGCCTTGGGTATCTTCGATCCATTCCAGCAAGACTTGCCCGCTGGCCGTATCGCAGATCGCCGATTCCACAACCGACGACCCACGAGTCATCGCCGGAATTCGGCAGCTCGCGGAGGGAGGTATATCCGCAGACGATGATTTCGGGAGGGTATCGGAAAAAAACTCCCGAGGGCGGAACCCAAGGCTTTCCCCGCGAGATCCAGCAGTTGTTCTGCGGTCCGGCCAGACGCAAACGCGGCGGCTTCGGCGGCCAGCGTTGCGGAGACGGTGAGTGCGACCATGGCGGCACTCTAGCCCTTTTTTGCTGCCGATCACAGCCCAGAAACGCCCGGCGGATCAGTAGCTGCGACGGTAACGCTGGATGCCCTCGGCGATCCCGCGGGCAATCGATTCGCGGAACCAAGCCGATTTCATGCGGGTCCGCTCGGCTTCATTGCTGACAAACCCGCCCTCGACCAGAATCGATGGCAGTTTGGTATTCCGGATCACATAGAATCTGGCGAATTTCGCGTTGCGATCCACGGTGCGGGTGTGCCGAACCAGGCTCTTCTGAACCAATTGCGCGAGACGCTGCCCTTCGCTGTTGTAATAGAATGTTTCCAAACCGCTGACGTGCTCCTTCCACGTATAGTTGTAGTGAATGCTCACAAAAATGGCGTTCTTGTAGCGATTCGCAGTGCTCACACGCTGCGGAAGGGTGATGAAATAATCGCTGCGGCGGGTCATCACGGTTTGGTAACCCATTTTTTTCAGGTTGGACTCCAAACGAGTCGCGGTATCGAGCGCCAGGTGCTTCTCATAGACCTGTCCCCATTGGCCGCCGTTGTCATGCCCTCCGTGGCCCGGATCGATCACCACCGTCCGGAAATTTGCGGCGTAGGCCGTGGTGCCGATCACTGAGAGCGCGAGAATCCGAAGGATGATTTTCATAAGAAAGTAAGTATTCAAAAACTGTAAGGAAACATTGATATTTTTTAAAAATTGTAAAGAAATTTTTCATGTGAGCCGAAAAATCTTCCGGTCGCGGCGATTAATAGAGGACGGGCGGACGATCCGAGGCCTTGCGGATTTTCGCCTTTTGTTCGGCGACGGCTTCGGGGTCGTAAGGAATGCTGTTGGCCACCCGCACGCTTCCGTCTCCGAAGGTCAGCAGTTGGGGGTCACCCTGCGGACCGCGCTGATGGATCTTGCGATCGACCAACTTGCCGTCGGTATTGATGACACAATGGACCCACATCGTCGGGGTGGTGAGAAACATCACATGCATGCGTTGATCGCGATCCACCGTGGCGAGGGGTTTGCGGAGCATCAGGACATCTCCTAGCAGAAACGTGCGGACAAACTGACCGGTCCGGTTGTCTGTGATCTGGGCATAGATCTGCGATTTCAGATCCCCGGCGAAGTTGAGGATGCGGAATTCGCGGGTGTGATGGGTGCTTCCGGAAACGCCGACCTTTTGGGACCAATCCAAGCGGCCGGGGCTTTGGGTGAAGGAGGCCCGGTTGGTGGAGGTGCCCGTGGTGTTGTCAGAAGTCGGGCGAATCACTGCGGCGACCGAAAAGTTTCCGGGTTGGCTGAGTTGGAAATGTTGCGAAAGATCGACGTCCCGAGCCATGGTTTCCCCGGGAGCGATCTTCATGGGACCAAAAATCGTGCGTCCTTTGGGACTGATCGGGTCGCCGTTGCCGTTCTTGACGATAAAATCGAGCCATTGGAAGCGGCCGTCACTTTGGAAGATGAGTTCCCGTCCCGCATGGTTGGTGATGGTGACAACCGCCATGACGGGTTCACCCGCCAGGTGTTGTTTTTTGGCGATTCGCAGGCTGGTGGCGACTTGGGCTTGCGCGGAACCGACGCACACGAGGGCAGCAGCGAGAAATTTCGAAGTCCAATGGATCATCACCCCGGACAATTAGCCGACGCGGCAAGAGGCGTCAATCTAACGAAGTAGTGGCCCGGATTCAAGGACGGGTGATTTTCAGGCGCATGAAACGTTTGATGGCCCCGCTCCTGAGCACGGTGTCACGGGCTTCGAAGGTTTCGTCGGTGTCGGTGGCGATGAACGCCGGGCTCCACAACGTCAGGTTGCCGGTGATTTCCGCGCCCCACGTGATGTCGATGGCGGCGGGGTTTTTCTGTGCCGAGAGCGCCAGGTAGCCGTCGAGATCGATGATGGCCACGGGGGAGGTGCTGGGGGATTTTGGCAGGAGATTGAGAGCGTATTCGATGAGATTGGCGATTTGGTCGCCATCCGGATCCGCGGTTTCGCTGCTGACTGCGGGGTTGCCGAGTTCGGGACCGGTGAACTTGTCGAGGCGCCAGGTGTCGAAGGGCATGTCCTCGAGGGTCACGATCCCGGATTGAGCGGGGGCCCGGACAAGGGCGAAATCGGCGGCGATGGACACGGTGACCGTGCGATTGCCTTGGGCGAGGTTGTCGGAAATCGGGATGACCGGGAGGGTGGCGGTGGTTTGGCCGGCCGGAATTGTCACGCTGGCTGGTAAGGCCAGGTAATGGGTGCCGGCAATCGCGGTGCCGCCGATGGTCAGCGGAACATACAGGGCCAGGGTGGTGTCACCCGTCCGGGTGAGGGTGATGACGCCCGCCTGGGTATTGAATTCCCGGGCGACGGGAGACGTGGCGGCGACGGTGGCGGCGGGCAGGCTGTGCCATGCCAGCCCGTAAGTGGTGGAAATGGCGGAGAGGTTTTCCACAACCAGCGCGTAGTCTCCCGGAGCGAGTGCGGATTGATAGATGAGCTCGACGTTGTCCACCATACTCAGGCTAGCGGCGAGCTGGCTGTCAAGGGTGAAGCCGTTGGCCTGATAGAGCCGGAGGTTGAGATTGGCGAGGGAGACGTTGAGATTGCCCCATATGTTAGGATTGGGGTTTCCATCGGTGATTTTGCGATGCCAGGTGAGGGCGGCGCTGAACGGGGTGGACGGAGCGCCGGCCGGAACGGTGAAAAAATAGGTTTTCGAGGAGACCCCGGGCACGGCCTCCGCCGCCCAGCCGCAGAGGGAGTATTGCGTGGCGTTGGAGGCGGTGGCCCGGCCGGCGCGGAGAGTACTATAGGCGTGGTAGGCGTTGAGTTCGCCCGCACCGTAGATGCTGTCGAGCGGCGAGGTGGCGCTGTTATCCCAGCCAGGCACGGTGTTTTTCGTCGCGGAGGCCATCAGCAGGGCTTTGATCACGCGGGGCGGGTCCGCGCCGGTTAGAGAGTAGGGGGCGGCGGTGAGTTTGGCATACAGCAGGCCGGCCGCTCCGGCGACCATCGGGGTGGTCCAGCTCGTGGCGCCCTCAGGCGAGGCGCTGGGCGCGACGATGTCGGGTTTCATGCGGTTGCTGCCGTCGTATGCGGTGAATCCCGCACTGTGGCTGCCGTTGTCGCGACCCACCGAGATCGTGTGATAGCTCTGGCCGAGAAACTGGGGGAGGAGGGTGGAACTGCCGTTGTTCTCGCCGACCACGCAGACGAAGCCGTCGCGATCGATCGCGTAATCGAGGCGCCGGTTGGCTTCCTCAACCACCGCAACGGTCCAACCGGCGGGAACAATCCAACTGTGGCTCTGAACCGAGCGGGTTTCGGGCTCTGGCTCGTCCGGCCCGCCGTGATTGAGAAACCCGGAATTGATCCAATCTTGAGCATCATAGAGATCCACATCAGCGGCACCGGGCAGCAGGCTGGTGGTGCTGTAGAAATTCCGGGCCACATGTTGGGCATGATTGCTGGTGCCGGAAGCCCCGGATTTCAAGGTGAAGGTCTTGCCGGTGAAGATGGGGTCCGAGATGTTTGGCGTGTAATTTAATCCGTCGGACGGTTCCACATGGGAAAGCCCCTGGCTCGTCGCGGTGGGCAGCTCGGGTCCGGCCAGCAATTGCAGCCGGGTGAAGCCGATTTCATCTTTCCAGTCAGCGTGCAAGGATGCCGCCGTCAGGAACAACGCAAGGATCGGGGCGTGAGATCGGGATTTCACCGAGCGTGACGATTTGAATATTTGAAGGACAAGCTTCAAATGTAATTACGCCAGCTCCGGTTGCAAGGACCTTTCCAACCCCGCCAAACCTCCACTCAGAACGGCCTGGCAAGCCCTAGCCAGGCGGCCCACGCGGCGGCGGCGATGGATAGAACCAGCACCACCGACGAGGGCAGGACCTTGCGTTTCGCGAGTGCGGGGGCGAGGCCGAGGAAGAGCCAGAGGCCGATCTTGATCATCCACCAGGATTTGCCCATCGGCGGATTTTTGAGCATGGCGAAACCGACGAGTAGAATCAGCAGCAGTGAGATGCCGTGGAGGATGGTGGCGCCCTTTTTACCGGAACCGCCGAGCAGGGTGGCGCCGAGCGAGGTGAAAAGTGCGATGACGCCAGCGATGTGCAGTGTTTTTAGGATCAGAGGGTCCATGGTGGAGATGAGGTGCCGGAGTTTCTTCGGATCGGGGAGCGAATCAAGAAAGTTCCGAACATTGCGAAGCGGAGCCGCAGTGCTACGATCCGGTCATGAAACGTCGCGGCGCATGGATCTTTGCCATTCTCTCCGGGCTTTACCTGCTGGTGGTGTGAGGCGGACCCCGAAATTCGGGCCAGGGGTTAAGCTTGGATTGTGGTGGTCGGGTGCGGGTCTTGAACCCAACCTAAACCACACAAAATGAAAGCAAAACGAAGAAGACACGAACCCGAATTTAAAGCCCGCGTCGCGCTCGAAGCG
>CAMBPB010000044.1 GCA_945869465.1 Prosthecobacter debontii | reverse complement strand
TAGGGTCACGAATAGGGTCACGAATAGGGTCACGAATAGGGTCACGAATAGGGTCACGAATAGGGTCACGAATAGGGTCACGAATAGGGTCACGAATAGGGTCACGTGCCGCGGATTAAAATGTTAGAACAGATTGGGGCGGGATGCCGTGGCGCTCGGTGCACCATTCGAGGGCGCGGTGGTGGGTTTCGGTGATGTGTTTGCCGGTGAAGGCGATGGGGATGAATTCCGCGCTCCGGTTTTCCGGCGTGCCATGCCCGCTTGACTTGCGGGCGATTCGGACGGCAGGCTGCGCCCCGGTGTTACTCTCCACCACGCTTTTCCAAGAGACTCGCGGCACGGCGTTTTTTCGTGTGCTGGCGGGGAAAAACGCGCCATTTTACGTGGATGTGCTGGATGCCTTGGAGCGCGAGGCGGTGGATCGCCCGGACGGTATGGCCCGCGAGGAGGCGATCCTGATCATCGCCGAAGTGCTTGAACGGCATCCGGGAATCGCTTTCGAGGAGGAAACCGAAACGTCCGCGGCGAGCAGTCCGCGGGAGCGCGGACGGCAGCTGCTGGACCACCTGATCCAATCCCGCTGGCTGGAAGAACCGCCGCGGCGCGATTGGCGGCGGACGGTGCATTTCGACGCCCACGGCTCGACCCTGATGGCCGCCTTGCGGAAAATGGCCTGGCCGGATGCGGCGGTGTTCACCGACAAGCTGATCGCGGTGTGCGCGCTGCTCGCCGACGAGGTCGAGCTGCTCAGCCGGCCGTGGCAGGTGGTGGAGAACTGCCTGTCTAACGTGAGGGCGGGACTCAACGAATTGCGGGCGATGCAGAAATCGGTGCAGCGTCTGACCCGCCGGCAGCTTGAGGAAAACACGCTGAAGGGAAACCTGGCGGTGGTGTTCGATGATTACTCGGAGCAGTTTTCCCACGCCTGTTACGGCGAGCTGGTTAGGGCGCGGCTGCCACTACGGCTGCCGGAGGCGGTGCGGCGGATCGGCGTGCGCCTGGCCGACGACGGCGGGGCGATGGCGGATATGCAAACCGAGGTGCTGCGGCGCAACCCGGCGATGAGCGCGGAAACGGCGCAGGCGAAAGTTAGAAATGCGCTCGATGAACTCGCGAGCCTGTTGGAAGCGGTGTTGCCGATGGCGGATGAGATCGACCGGCGCACGGCGGATTTCACCCGCCGCTCATTGTCGCGTTTTCGCTATCTCCAGGATGTGACCGGCGAGCGGCGCGGCGAGGTGAGGGTGTTTTTCGAGGCGGTGAATGGTTTGTTAGCCGGCAGGCGGTTGTCGCACGCGCCGGATTTGCCGGACCTGCCAGCGCTGCGTTTGCCGGAGGCGCGGCTGCCCGCCGGACTCGACTCTCTGTATGCGCCGCCATTGCGCCGCGCTCCGGTGGAACAGGACGCCTTCGAGGACACCGTCGATGATGACGACCGGGAATCCGGCCTGCGCGACATGCAGCGGTCGTTGCGCGAATCGCTTTCGGTACAGCGGGCGAATGCGTTTGTTAGAGCGCTCCCGGGCGGCAAGGGCGCGCGCATTTCCAGCGGAGAGCTGCCACTGGCGGATGAGCGCGGGTTCTCGGATTTGATCGCCCTGTTATTGCATTCGCAATCTTCGGAAGCCCGCTATCGGCTGGAAGTCGAGCGGGAGGCGGAGGAAACCAGCACGCCGGCGGTGGACTCACTGCCGGGCTGCGTTGTGGAACGATTTTCAGTGATCAAAAAATGAACGAATCCCCGGAGTTATCACAAATCCCCGAAGCGCCGGAGGCCGCTCCGCCCGGCTTGATCGCCTTGTCGGAGCAGGAAAAAGCGCGCCTGGCGGAGGCCTTGCAGGAATTGCTGTCCCATGGGTCGATCCTCGGCCTGGAGGCGGGGCGCTCGGCGTTGTATCATTGGTGCCGTCAGAATTTCGAGTGGTTGCGGGAAGCTGCCGCGCTTGTCGGACTGGATGTTTCGTTGCTACATGAGGAACGCATGGTGCAGGCGCTGCCGCGGGTCGCGGCCTTGCGCTTGAACCTGCGCCAGGATGCCACGCTGGTCTGGCTCGCGCTGTGGTATGCGGGCGACGTGCGGTGGCGCGACGAAGGCGAGGCGCAGGCGTTTCTATCAGTATCAGAACTCAACGCGCTGTTGAAGGACCAACTGGTGCCGGACGCTGTGGGGCTTCTATCAAAGGGCCGGCTGCTCCAGATCCTGCGCCAGGCGGCGCGTTTCAACCTGATTCGTTTTTCCCTGGCCGAGCCCTTCGAGGAATCCGGCATCGAGGTGTTGCCGACCATCCGGCGGGTGATCCCGTTCCGAGATCTGGCGGCGTGGTCCGGCTCGGCGGCGGCATTTCGCGAGCCGGATGGCGTGGAAGCACCGGTGGAAACCGAGGAGGAAGAATCATGAGCCGTGCCATTCGTTTGTCCAAGATTCACGCGTTGAACTGGTATGGCTATCGCGACAGCCTGCCGGTGAAAGGCAACCTTGTGCTTGCCGGCGTCACCGGTTCCGGCAAGTCGATCCTGATGGATTTGCTGATGTTGGTGTTGGTGGGACCGGAAAAGGCGCACCACCATTTCAACCGCAGCGCCACCGGCTCGCGCAGCGACCGGACGATCAAGGGTTATTGCCTGCTAGATACCAAGCGCGAGGAAAACGGCCAGCCGCAATATTTCCATGACAAGGGCGTCACCACCTATATCGCCGCGGAGTTCACTTGGCCGGACGGCTCACGTGTCGAGACCTGGGGCCTGCGCTTCGAGTTCCGCAACACCGCGGAAAACGACGGCGTCACCACGCCGTTCTTCTGTCCCTGCGCCTTGGAACGCGATGATTTCCTCGCGATCTCGCCGGAGGATGGCAAACCACGCACCCGCACGCTGGCGGACTTCCGCGCCTTCATCGAGGCCCGCGGCGGCCGCACCTTCGCCTCGTCGCGCGAATACCTGCGGGACATGGCCAACGGCAGCCACCTGAATTTCAACAAGGATGTGTTAGAGAGGCTGCTGCCAAGCGCAATGTCGTTCACCAACTTGAAGAGCTTCGACGACTTCTGCCGCCGCTTCGTGCTGCCCGGCGAGGCGGTGCCGGTGGAGGATGTCGTCGCCAGTTACCGCGACTTCGAATCCTACGAACGCGAGCTGCGCGAATTGCGCGCGCAGTTGGACCGGTTGCTCAGGATCCGCGAGCTCTCCACCACCCGGCAGGCGGCCGAGCGGGACCGCGATGTTGCCCGCTATCTCGCTGCGGAAATGGCCTGGGAACATGCCGCGGCGGATGTCGCCGGCATGGACGGGCATCTCGCCAAACTGCGTGAGGCCTATGCCGATGACGAGCTGCGACTCACCGCATTGGCGGATCTAACGCAAACCGCTGAGACCCGCCGCGAACAACTGCTCGCGCTGCTCAACGAATCCTCCGACGGCCGCCTTTACAAGGAACTGGCGGAACGGATTCGCAGCCTGGAAGTCGAAATCGACCGGCTGCGCGAGGTCTCCCGCAAGATTGACGGCGGCCTGCGGTTGCGGGTCAAAAACGCCCGTCACTGGCTGGCAGAGATCGAAAAGGCGCCGGTTCAGCCCCCGATCATCGCCTCGAATCTCGACGACGCGATCCGCATGTTAGGCGAATGCGAGGTCGGCGAGACTTCCAACGGGCTTTCCCACGTCGCGACGGTGGCCGATCATCTCTGTAAACAACTGCGCGAGCGTTTCGCCACCGACGCCACAGAACTGCGCCGGCTGCGTGCGGAACGATCCGAGCTCGAAGCCCAGATCGACGCGCTGCGGCGCGGACTGCCGCCAGTTTCCCAGCCCTTGCTCCACGCCTTGCGCGAATGCCTGCCATCACTGCCCGGCGAAGCCGCCGCGCACGCCTTGCGCGAGCTGTGCGAGGTGACCGACGAGAACTGGCGCGTCGCCATCGAAGTGGCCTTCACCGAAAAATTCGCGGTGGTGGTTTCGAAGGAAAACCACGACCAGGCACTAACGGTTCTGCACGGGTTGAAGGCCTCGGAAACCGCGCCGTCCGGCAACCTCGCGCAGTCCCTCATCCGCCCGGAGCGGGCCGGCGGAACGCCGCGCAAAGCACTCCGGAACTCACTCGCTGGCAAGATTCACGCCAGCCACAAGATCGCCCGCGCGGTGATCGACGAGTGGTTCGGCGATGTGATCTGCGTCGGCACGTTAGAGGAATTGTGCCAACACGACGCGGCAATTCTGCCGGACGGTCTGATGATCCGCGGCACCCTCGTCCAGCGGGCGCGGCATTATGACGGCCTGCCCTTCGTCGGCGAGGGTGGCCTGAAACGCCAGCTCGAAGTCAAACTCGCCCGGCTTGCGGAACTCGAGGCCGGCATTCGTCGGTTAGAACCGCTTGAACGCGAGATCGAACGCATCATCGAGGCGCGGCGCAAGGACATCGAGGAGCATGTTTCCACCTCACAGGAACTGGTGCGCATCGAGGCCCTGCCGCGGCTTAATGAGGAGCACGACGCGCTGATGGTGAAAATCCAGGCCATCGATTCCGAATCGTTCGGCGCGCTGGAAGACGAGGCGCAGGCGAAGAAGGAACAGATCGCCGCGTGGAAACGCGAAGAGCTCGCCATCGCCCGCAAAGGCGGCCACAAGGAGATCGAGCAGGCCGAGCGGATCCTCGCCACCCGCAAGGAAGATGCCTCGAGGCGCGAGGATGAGTTTTCGCGGACCAAGCTCGCCATCGACATCGTCGCGCATCTCCAGCGGTATCGTGCTTGGAAGGACGAGATGGCCGGGCGTTTTCCCGCCGCCGAGGTGCAGGCGCGGAAGTTCGGCGAGGCCGCCAACGAGGCCGAGAAGATCTTGCTAGAGACCACCGGCGATTTGAAAGTAGCGATGCTGGATTTCAAGAAGACCTTCCAGCCGAAGTTCGATGAGTTGCCGGAAAACGGCTGCGACACTGCGGCCTACGACAAGGTGTTGTCAAAAATCGAGAACGCCAACATCCCCGAATACGAGCGCAAATCCGCCGCCGAACGCAAGCGCTGGGGCGGCCTGTTCCGCACCCAGGTGCTCAGCCGGATGCAACAGGCGATCAAGAATGTCGAAAACATCATCTCGCTGCTCAACCACCAGCTCAAGCGCCCGATCGGTCACGACCGCTACAAGATCGACCGCAAGCCTAATCCCGATTTCCGTTTCTATCGAGAATTGATCGACCTCAACGCGCTTCATCATGAGGACGAGTTGTTCTTTGCCAGCATCAGCGAGGACCTCCGCCTGGCGCTCGATGCGTTCCTCCAGACATTGGTTAAAAACGCCAACAGCCCGGAAGCGGCCCGGCTGTTGGATTACCGACAGTATTTCGATTACGACCTGCTAGTTAGCGACATCCGTGACCCGGAAGCCAAGCCGGTTAGCGTGGACAAACAAAGCGGCAAGATGAGTGGTGGTGAAAACCAGAGCCCGTATTTCGTCGCCATCCTCGCGAGTTATCTGCACGCCTACAACCGCCACGAAACCCGCTGGAAAGAGCCGTCGCTGGCGCTGGTGCCGATCGACGAGGCGTTCTCGAAACTCTCCGGCGAGCGCATCCAAGACTGTCTCAAGGCGATGGCCGAGCTGGGGTTGCAAGGCATGTTTTCGATGTCTAGCGGCAACATTCCCTATGCCTTCAGCCTGTGCGACGAATTGATCGTCATTACCAAAAAAGAGGAACGCCGCGGCTCGCGGGTGGGCATCCGCAATGTGCCGAGCGTGCTGTTCCGCGACACTCCGGAGGGCCGCGCATGGATGAAGGAAAACGAGTCGTGAGGCAGGATGCGCCACCGGTGCTGCTTGCGCTGGCGGATCGCTACCGGCAGTCCAAATTCGGGCGCGAGGGTGGGGTGACGGATTTTCTAACGGACTTTCGCGAACTGTTGGAATCCGCGGCCAGTCATGATGGCGAGGCCCGGGTCCGCGCCGAGGAGGACCTGCGGCGGGCGGAACGGGAATCCGGAGGCCTGCTTGCGCTCGACCGACATCCGCGCGATCCCAACATGATCCACCGGGTGCGCCTTCGTCCGACCGGTGAGGGTTGGTTGTTCAATGGCCTCGGCCAGCCGGCTCCATCCGCCAGGCGAACCGTGCTTGCGGCGTTTTTCCGCGAACATGCCGCGGCCATCGATCCGCATCCCGCTTGGCGGGATTGGCTGCTTGCTCTATCGAAAAGCGCGTTGTCCGGCAAAAGTGTGCGTCCCTTCGAGCGTGATGACATGGCGCTCAACGCCGAGTTGCTCCGCGTCACCGCCGAGGTTCTAAGATGGAGTGACGAATCGCTGATCCGCTGCGCCAGCGCCGTGATTTGCGGGGATTCGAAACGTCTCGAAGCGTTGCAAGCCCGGTTGCTCCAGGCGTTGCGCGCCGTGACCGGTGATCCGGAGACGAGCCTGGAAAGTTTCCAGATTCTGCAAACGCCGCGTTCGGTGCTGATGCACGGTCCGCTGCTGCTCGATCTGCCCGGCGGCGCGCTCGACCTCGGTTTGTTAGGCGGGCCGGTGGTGGTTTCCGGGACGGACCTGGCGCTGGCAAAGGAGATCCGCTGCACCGCGGCGGTTTGTCTAACAGTCGAGAACGAGGGCGTTTTCCGCGAACTTGCGAAGCGCAATTCCGGCGTCCTGCTCGTCCATACCAGTTTTCCGGGCGCGGCCACCCGCCATCTGCTTGCGCGCCTGCCGGAATCGATGGCGTTCCATCATTTCGGTGACAGCGACCCGGCGGGGTTCGACATCCTGCGCGACCTGCGGGAGAAAACCGGCAGGAGGTTCCGGCCGCTTGGCATGGAATTCCGGCCGTTGGCCGGTGCTCCGCCACTCACCGGGGCCGAGCGCAAGACCATCGCGCGGCTGACGGCGGCGGTGGAGATGATAGATATCAAACCCGCGCTTCAAGCGATGCTCGATCACGGGACCAAGGGTGGCTTCGAACAGGAATCCCTCAGCCCGGCGGCCGTGCGGGAACTCTTGGATCAGGTTCAGTCGTGACGGAGCCGCCAGCAGCCTAAAGGATGGACCGCGAGTCTCCCGACTCGCCGGAGAAAGAGTGGACAAAGTGGGGTGGCGGATGCCGCGGATCTTTGGCGTTCCTTTCGCGAGCGAGTCGGAGACTCGCGGTCCGGGATTCTCTATCCGTTTCCGAGTTTCCTGCGGTAGGCCAGCGGGCTGATGCCGACGGCTTGTTTGAACTGGCGGGAAAACGCCGACTGGTCGGAGTAACCGCTGGCAAGCGCGATCTGTGCGATGGGCTCGCGCGTGCCGGTGAGCAGCTTGCAGGCGGCATCGATGCGGACCTTCACAAGGTATTGGCCGGCGGTGACGTGGAACAGCGAACGGATGCGCTGGTCGAACTGATAGACCGAGAGGCCGGCCATTCCGGCGAGGGCGGGCAGGCGCAGCGCCTCGTCGAAGTGGCGGTGGATGTGACCGATGGCGGCGGAGAGGGCGGCGAAGTCGCCGTCCTGGGTGCCGGGCGGGTGGAGGTCGCGGGAAATCCCGCAGATGCCGGCAATGCCGCCGTTTTTCCCGCGAACGGGCTCCTTGAAGGTGAGGCACCAGCCGCGGCGGCCGCCCGGATAAAGATGGAGTTCCAGCCGATCGCGGATGCCGTGGCCGCTGCGGAGGATTTCCCGGTCCTGCAGGACGAAGGCGCCGGCCAGGGGCGGCGGATAGAGTTCCTCGACGCTGCGCCCGATCGCTTCTTCCTTGCCGGACAAGCCGCAGCGGGTGGCCAGCGTGTCGTTTACCGCCATGTATCGTCCGAGGGCGTCCTTCACGAAAAACAGGATGTCGGGCACGCCGTCGAACAGCCGATCGACGGGCAACATGCCGTGGATCGAATCGAAAAACGCTTTCCGGAGTGAGGTCGCGCGGTTCATGCAGGTGGGGTGGGGGAGTCTTATGCGAATTGGGAAGTTGCCGCTAGCGCTTTCGCCTAGACCCGGGTGATACAAGGGTTTGAGCCATGAGCCAACCGCCCATTCACGTCATCGACTCGCATACGCAAGGTGAGCCCACCCGGGTGGTCGTCTCGGGCGGGCCGGATCTGGGAAGCGGGCCGCTGGCTGGACGCGCGCGCCGCCTGCAATTGGAACACCACTGGCTGCGCGGCGCCGTCTGCAACGAACCTCGCGGCCATGACGCGATGGTCGGCGCCTTGTTGTGCGAGGCGGATGAGCCGGATTGCGTGTGCGGCGTGATTTTTTTCAACAACGTCTGCAACCTCGGCATGTGCATCCACGGCACGATCGGCCTCACCGTAACGCTCGCCCATCTGGGAAAAATCGGCGTTGGCACCCACCGGATCGATACGCCGGTGGGGGTGGTCGTTTCCACCTTGCGCGAGGATGGCTCGGTGGAGGTGACCAACGTGCCGAGCTACCGGACGGCGGCGGATGTGGGGGTGGATGTCCCCGGCTGGGGCACGGTGCGCGGCGATATCGCATGGGGCGGCAACTGGTTTTTCCTGATCGATGGCCAGGGCCCCGAGGTCGCGTTTTCCAATCTCGACGCGTTGACGGATTTCACATGGGCGGTGCGGCGCGAGCTCGCGGCCCAAGGCATCACCGGCGAGGGCGGCATGGAAATCGATCACATCGAGTCCTTCGGTCCGCCGGGCGATCCAGCGCTCGCGGACAGCCGGAATTTCGTGTTGTGCCCGGGCAAAGCCTATGACCGCTCGCCTTGCGGCACCGGTGTCAGCGGCAAACTCGCCTGCCTGCATGCCGACGGCAAACTTGCGCCCGGGAAAATCTGGCGCCAGGCCGGCATTCTCGACACGGTTTTCCACGGCAGCGTCACACCGCTTCCGGCCGGCCGGATTCTGCCGCGGGTTTCCGGTCGAGCCTGGGTGAACGGCGAGGCGACTTATTTCTTCGACCCCGCCGATCGTTTCCGATACGGCATCCCCGCATCTCTGTAACTCCATCCCAACATACGACCATGAGCATCCAATGGAAGGGCGTCATGCCCGCCACCCTGACCCAATTCAACGCCGACCTCACCATCGACCACGGTGTGATGGACGCGCACGCCAAATGGCTGATCGAGAACCACTGCAGCGCCATCATTGTGCATGGTTCGCTGGGAGAAGGGGCCACGATTTCGTTTGAGGAAAAAGTCGCGCTGCAGCAAACCCTCGTTGCCGCCGTGCCCGGCACGCCGATCATCCCGGGCATTGCCGCGCTTTCGACCAAGGAAGCGGTGGATCTCGCCAAAGCCGCCAAGGACAACGGTTGCCGCGGACTGATGGTGCTGCCTCCCCTCCTCTACTCCACGGACTGGCGTGAAATGAAGGCTCACATGGTGGCGGTCATCGGAGCCACCGATCTGCCCTGCGTGCTTTATAACAACCCGGTCGCCTACAAGACCGACTTCATTCCGCTGCAAATCAAGGATCTCGCCGCGGAATTGCCAAACCTGATCGCGATCAAGGAATCCTCCACCGATGCGCGCCGCATCGCCGGCATCCGCGAGGTTTGCGGCGACCGGCTGGTGCTGGGCGTGGGCGTGGACGATTGCGCGCTCGAAGGCGCGGCCATGGGCGCGAAATTCTGGATCACCGGCGTTGGCAGCGCGTTTCCGCGACACAACGTGAAACTCTGGGATCTGGCCACCAGCGGGCGCATCGAGGAAGCCATGCCGCTCTATCACTGGATGCTGCCGCTGTTGCGCATGGACACCGTCCCCAAGTTCGTGCAGCTCCTCAAGCTTCAGCAGAACCTCGCCACCGGCGGCAAGTTCGGCAACAATCGCGTCCGTCCGCCACGCCTCGAGCTCACCGGCGCGGAACTCGCCGAAACCCTCGCGCTCATCGAGAACGCCCTCGCCACCCTGCCCGAAGCCTGACGAACGAGGGAGGGCGACTCGTCCGCCGTCCCCGCGCCTTCTCCTCTAACCACCATGACCGCGCCACTCCTCGGCACTTCTTTCATCGGCTACTCCCGCTCCTCCGGCACGCAAGTCTGCGGCCAGGGCGTGAACCCCGGCACCGGCGAAAAACTCGCGCCCGCCTACCTGGGCGCGACTCCGGACGAAGTCGAGCGCGCCGTGGCTCTGGCCGCCGCCGCGTTTCCCATCTATGCGGATCTATCAGGCAAGGCGCGCGCCGGATTTCTCCGCGCCATCGCCGCTGGCATCGAAGCCGCCGTGGAGGAAATCGCCGCCCGCGGGCCGCAGGAAACCGGCCTGCCGGAAGGCCGCATGCGCGGGGAAACCGGCCGCACCACCGGCCAGCTCCGGATGTTCGCCACCCTGCTCGAAGAAGGGTCGTGGGTCGATGCCCGCATCGAACGCGCCCAGCCTGATCGCCAACCGGCCCCCAAGCCGGACTTGCGCTCGATGCTTCGTCCGTTAGGCCCCGTCGCGGTCTTTTGCGCCAGCAACTTCCCGTTGGCCTTTTCCGTTGCCGGGGGCGATACCGCCTCCGCCCTTGCCGCCGGTTGCCCGGTGGTGGTCATCGCCCACGCGTCCCATCCCGGTATCGCCGAGATCGTCGCCACTGCGGTGGTGGCGGCCGCCCGCGAAACCGGCATGCCGGAAGGCGTGTTCTCGCTGCTCTATGGCGGCGGCCGCATGGTCGGTCAGGCGGTGGTGAAACATCCGGTCATCCAAGCCGTCGGTTTCACCGGCTCCCGCACGGCCGGCATGGCTCTCATGGACACCGCGGCGAAACGCCCGCAGCCGATCCCGGTGTATGCGGAAATGAGTTCAGTCAATCCGGTCGTCATTCTGCCCGGCGCACTTGCCCGCGGAGAAGCGGCGCTGGCGGAGGCATACTACGGATCTCTAACACTCGGCGTCGGCCAGTTCTGCACCAACCCCGGGCTGGTGTTCCTCCCGGAAGACCGGGGCGACGAATTCCTCGCCCGCCTCAAGACGCTGGTGGAAACCGGCGCGCCGGGCACCATGCTCAACGCCTCGATCTGCAAGGCCTATGCGGCGGCATCCGACGTTTTCGCATCCGCCCCGGGCGTGCAGACCTTGGCCCGCTGCGCCAGCCCGGCCGCTCCCGGCCAGGGGGCTCCCGTGGTGTTCACCGTCTCCATCCGCGATTTCATGGCAAACGACTCCTTGCAGGGAGAAATCTTCGGCCCCGGCGCCTTGATCGTGCGCGGCGGCGTCGCCGCAATCGAAGCCTCCATCGCCACACTCGAAGGCCAGCTCACCGCCACCGTCCACGCCACCGAGTCGGAACTCACCGCCTGCGCCTCGTTGGTGTTCGCCCTGCAACAACGCGCCGGACGACTCATCTTCAACGGTTTCCCCACCGGCGTCGAAGTGTGCTCCAGCATGGTCCACGGCGGACCGTTTCCCGCCACCTCTGATGGCCGGAGCACTTCCGTCGGCACCCTGGCGATCTACCGATTTTGCCGCGCGGTGGCCTGGCAAAGCTTCCCGCAGGCCGCACTCCCCGCCGAACTCCAGGATCTGAATCCTCTCGGCATCAAGCGGATGGAGTGAAGCCTTGCCGGACTGCTTAGCAGAACATGGTGAACGTGCAGGCATTCACCCGGAAGGTGACTGCGATAAGTGGCGCCAAATCTTTATTCCATCAGCGTTCTTCCGGCTTTCCGGCCGTCCGGCGAGGCGGACTTCATCCGCGTGATGGAGAAAGCGCTGGGGCTCTAATGACCGGTTAGACGCTGGCTGGTCGCTTCATCAAGTACCTCGCACAGCCGGTATCCCCCGCCATGGTTGGGGATGGTCATCAGCAGCGCGTCGCGCTCGTAAGGCGAGGGGAAATCCAGACCGATCAGCGCCCGGCCGATGCGCTCGCCGGATTGGCGGTAGTTGAAATAACAGAGGTTCGCGTTGCCCTGGATCCGCTGGCCGAGGAAGTCGTGAAGCGCGCCCGGGCGTTCGTAAAAATCCAGCCGCAGGAACAGCGGGTTTTTCAACAGATCGCCCCGCAGCGGGATCGCGCGGAAGGTCACGTCCACCGCTCCGCCGAGATCCTGCCAGATGAATCCGCCCGCATCCAGCTTGGCGGGAACGCCCGCCAACACCGCGGGGTCCTCCGCATTGATCGTGAACACCGGCCAGGCATCCGCCCCGCCGGTCTTGCCGTATTGGAAATCCGCGATGTTGATCCCGCCAAAACAGCCATCCAACAGCTCTAACATCGAACCCGGCCGTTCCGGAACGCGCACCCGCAAAGTGCGGTGGGCCTGGCTCGCCAGACCCACCGACTGGGCGATCAGGCCGAGTTGCAGGAAGTCGATATTGGCGCCGCAGAGCACCACCAACACCCGTTTGCCCAAGAGTTTTTCCCGGTGTTTCAGCACCGCCGCAAGACCCATCGCCCCGGAGGGTTCCGAGATGCAGCGCAGGCCATCCCACAGTGTCCGCATCGCCTGGCCGACCTCGGCGTTGGTCACGCTTTCGATGCGGCTGAGCGTGTGCCGGCAGATGTCGAACGGCAGGCCGCCCGCCGTCCTCACAGCCGTGCCGTCGCAAAACAGATCGACTTGTTCGAGTGCGACGGGCTTCCCGGCAGCCAGCGCGGCTTTCATCGAGGCCTGGCCCACGCCCTCCACGCCGACGATTTCCATGTCGGGCCAATAGGTTTTGAGCCAGGTGGAAACGCCTGCCGCCATACCGCCGCCACCGATTTGCAGATACGCGGCATCGAACGGCCCGTGTCCCGAAAGCACGATCTCATCGGCGAGCGTGCCCTGGCCCGCCATCACCCCGAGGTCGTCGTAAGCATGGATGTAAACCGCGCCGGTCGCCGCTTCATCCGCGCGGGCGGCATGCACCGCCTCGTCGTAGGTGTCGCCTGATAGAAGGACCTCCACCACGTCCCCGCCGTGGTGGAGCACGGCGGCTTGTTTCACTTTCGGCGTTGAACGCGGCATGTGAATTCGCGCGCGGATGCCCAGCACGCGCGCGGCGAGCGCCACTCCCTGGGCATGATTGCCGGCGGAGGCGGTGACTACGCCGCGTTTCATCTCGCCGGGCGTCAGCAGCGCCATGCGGTTGCAGGCCCCACGCCACTTGTAGGATTTCACTGCGGATAGATCCTCGCGTTTCACCCAGATCTCCGGCCCGGGACCCGCCAAGTTCAGACGCTCCAGCGGCGTCGCCCGGCCGAACCGATAGACCCGCTCCCGGGCTAACAGGATTTCCTGGCGCAATTGGCGGTCGAGCGGATAATCCTCGCGTTCCATGGCCGAGTCTTACCTGAAACCCGCCGCCCCGGCAACCCGCGAGTGCCGGGAACCCGCACGCGATGTGCTCGACGCCACGCCGGAACGCGGCCAATCTCGCCGGCACATGCCCTCGCCCTCCTCCCATCCGAATGACCCGCTGCATGGCGTGACGCTGGAAACCATCCTGCGCGACGTGGTGGAGCGCCACGGCTGGGAGGAAATGAGCCGGCAAATCCCCATCCGCTGTTTCATGTTCGATCCGACGATCCGATCCAGCCTGACCTTCTTGCGCAAAACACCATGGGCACGGAAGCGGCTGGAGGATTGGTATGTGTATGACGCGATCCGGGACCGCTCGACAAATTAAGGACGGCGGACATCTCTTCCCTGCACCCGTCGCACTCATGCGGCGCCCCAAAAGCATTTCTGCCCGAATCCCTCAAATGGAGAATGCCCGCTCCCTGCGTCCCTTGTGGCGTGATCTGATCCTCAAAGTCTGGGGAGCCGATCCGCTCCAGTGCCCGTGCTGCAATGCACCCATGAAAATCGCCGGTGCCGTCAAGCGCCCAGAGCAGATCGAATTCTTCCTCGCTCTCCACGGCCTTTGGGCATGCCGTTGGTAGCTTTAGCGCAGAATGGAAGCCATCATCCAGCTCCCGCGCCCACCGCCACCGCCACCGCCACCGCCACCGCCACCGCCACCGCCACCGCCCTTCGATATCGAAATCCATTTGGACGACGGGCGTATCTTGGTTCTCCAATACACTTGAGAAAGGGGCACGGGCGTCCCGCCTGTTTTCCAATCTGAAAAACCGCCACCAAAAGAATTCTTGGCAAAGCGGTCTGGAAATCTACCCTCGCGGCGAATGAATCTCGCTGTGAATTCTCCCAATTCCGCCAAATTCCGCTGCGGATTGGAGATTTTTCTTACCGATACACCGCCCACTGACGCACCGAAACACCTCTTTCGTCCTCTTTTACCCCGCCTCCAGTCTTCGCCGCCGACTTCGCTGAAGCTACGAAGGCCAAGAAGGCTACGACAGGCAGGCCGGTCCGGCCCAATGGCTCTTTCTGGGGCCTTCACCAGGAAAGCAATTGCCTAGCAATCAATCGTCGAGCAAATCGAAGAGGAACAAGCACGTGCCGCCATCCAATATGCCCCCTTGCAATCGATGCCGCCACCGCCGAAAGCCAAGAGGAAAAAAAGATTCGCTGAAACCCATTATCCCGGCAGGCTATTATTCTATCAGATTCCGAAAAAAGACTGAAATCAAGCTCCTTCTCCCATTTTTCAAGTGCGTGGACTTCCGCCACCGTTGAAAGAAGTGGCACTCGTAAGTTCTCACTAAACCAATACACACACTATGAAATCGCTGCTCCTCGCCCTCGCCCTCGCCTGCCTTTGCCCCGTGCAAACGTGTGAGGCCATCCCAAGCAGCATCCTTGGGCGTTGGAACTTCGAGATCACCAGCTTTTACCAAGGCCAGAAAATCCCCATGGCGGGCACCAGCATGATCCGTCGCTTCGGGACCACCGGCATCTTCTGGCAAAGCAAATTGAATGTCGCTGGGCAACCCGCCGTCGCCAGTCGCACATGGTTCTATGATTCAGGCGAGCTTTACGGCGAAGCCAGCGAAGGAGGAATCATCACCGCCACCGTTACAGGCACATGGTGGGAGAGCGGGAACCAGGTTTTTTACACCACTGAGACCACCAGCCTTTACGCGGACTACACCCAAGACACCTCACTCATCATCAGAGGCCGCAAGAAAATCGACGTGACCGGCATAGCTTCCATCGGCATGAGACTAGCCGGAGCCATGACCCGAAAATAGCAAGCCATGAAACGCCGCAACCGTCGAAGGGTCAGTCCCGACTAACAAAGCAATGACGGCTGAAGCGCTGGGGGTTTAGATGGGTTCATGGCAAGACCCTTGCGCTACGAGGCGGCGGGGGCGGTTTGCCACGTGATGGTGCGCGGCGACGGTGGCAAGCCGGTGTTTGAGAACGACATGGCCGGAGCCTAGCAGCGCCGGCGGCTTGGGCAGGGGGGGCAATTTTACGACGCTTATCTTTCAACGGCCTTCACCAGGAAAGCAATTGCCTAGCAATCAAACTCTTGACGTGCGATGGCAGGTGAACTGGAATATGACGATGAAAGACGAAGGTGTCATGACGCGATCGCCGCTTTACCTTAGTTTTGGAATGCCGAAGTCGGGCAGCACGCTTGCCTTCCAGCTAACGCGGACCCTATTGGAGCTGGCGGGCGTTGCGCAGGACAAGATCGCCGAAGGAATCACCGCCGCCGAGACGAAGATCAATTTTGTCCAGAAGCTGGATGGCTACGCGCTGGACAAGCTGCTCGACGAAGCCGTGAACTCGCCGGGCCCGAGGGTGATCAAAACCCATTCTCGGATTTTTCCGCGGGTGGAGGCGGCGTTAAAACACGGTGCCATCATCGGTCATGCCGTGTGCCGTGATCCGCGTGACATAGCCTTGTCCATGCTCGATGCTGCGCGAGAAAACCGTGACTGGGGAGCCAGCCAGGAGGGACCCTATCAGATGGTGGCGGATACGGAAAAGCGGCTACACACGAGTGTGAATATGTTCTTAAAATGGGCGACGACACCGAACGTGATGGTCATTTGCTACGAGCGATTGGCGTTCGACACCGAGAGTGTGGCAGCCGAGATCGCCGCACAGCTCGGCATCACCGTGGACATCCCCCGGGCGATTGAAATCGTCACCGGATCGAGATTTACCCAGTTCAATCGGGGCCGCTCACAACGTTGGAAAACGGAGATGGATCCGACCGATGCGAGCCGGCTTGAAGTGGAGTTCAAGGACTATATCGAGGCATACTGCCAGGATGTGCCGACGCGTATCAAGACGAGGAAACCACGATCCGGATGGTTGAAAAAATGGCTGGCGCGGAATAGTTATAACGGTGCCCGCTAAAATTGAAGATTTCACTCGTGGGATTTTCTATGCTAGGCTCATGCATGGGAAGGGGTTACGAGACGAATCAAGCGCGACTTTTAGCCTTGCAGGAGATCGGTAAGGACCTTGCAAGACGGGCGAAATCGAAACGCGAACTTACGGGTGCCGCCAAAGTCCCACTGCGTCCATACGAGGTGCCTCCGGTGGGAGAAAGTCCAGAGCTCGAGCAACCCCTTTTTCCCCCGCCTTCAGTCTTCGCCGCCTCCTTCGCTGAAGCTACGAAGGCCAAGAAGGCTACGGCAGGCAGTGTGCGGTCACCGGCTCTTTCAACGGCCTTGACCAGGAAAGCAATTTCCTGGCAATAAGTGAGACTCGAGGCGGACATGACGCTCAGGGACTGGTCCTACAACGGCCTGTCATCCGCCAAATGCTGATAGATCGTTTCGTGACTGACCTTCAAGCCCTTTAGGATGAGTGAATTGCTGATCTGATCAGGGCTGTGCTTGATCCTCAACCGCGCCTCGACCGCGTCCTTGATGATGCCGACCATCACCTTTGGCCGGGTCCTTTTCTGGTTCTTCCGTTCGATCGCAAGCCGTTCAGCCTGGGCGGGCCGATAGCCGCGTTCGCCCCGGTTACGCGAAAGTTCCTTGCTAATGGAGGCCTGGGTGGATCCGATGGCCTGCGCAATCTCGATTTGGGTCTTTCCGGCTTGCCTCATGTTGGCAATAACGATACGTTTTCCCGCGCAGAGGCGTTGGTATTTGTTACTCATAGTCAGTTTGTTGTAAAACCAGACTAAACGGATCCCCGCCTCTGCCAACCTAACTTTTATTCGCTAACAAACTGAAACCGCCGATGACACTGCCAAATTTCCTGTGTATTGGGGCGACGAAAGCTGGCACAAGCTGGCTCAACGAACAACTGGATCATCACCCCGAGGTTCGCATGCCGGTGGTGAAGGAGTTGCACTACTTCAGTTCGTTGCACTCGGCGGATCATCGGAGTTGGGCCACCAAGACCGTCACCCGCGCATTCAAGCGCGAATTGAGAAGCGCGCGCCGGGCACATGAGAGCGGTGAACCACAAGCAAAGCCGCTAGTGCGACATCTCAAGGGACTGCTTTCACTTGAGATCTTTTCAGAGGAATGGTATGGGCGGTGCTTTGAGCGCCCGGACCGTGCCGGCAAAGTGATCGGAGAAATCACGCCTGCCTACGCAGAGCTTGGCGATGAGGGAATCCAACATCTCATGAGTCTGTTACCCGGAGTGCGGATCATCCACATCCTGCGCCATCCTATTGACCGAGCTCTGTCTCATATCGGGATGGCTGCACATCGCCGCGAGGTCAAGCCCACGGAGAATGCGCTATTGGAGATGATCCAAAGCAATCCGCAGATCTTCAGTCGCGGCGAGTATCAGAACCAGGTGCCGCGCTGGCGCCGGATGATTCCGCCGGAGCGCTTGATGATCGTGCCCTTTGGACGTGTGCGTGACGCGCCGATGGACCTGCTCCGCGAGGTCGAGGGTTTCATTGGAGTGCAGCCCTTCCACAGCTATCCCGCTGCGGAGAAGGTGCACGCGACCCGGCCACTCAAGATTCCACCCGCCGTCTTGCGCCACATCGAAGGACTTGTCCAACCTACCGTGGAATTCATCCGCACCGAGTTCGGTGAGGATTTCCTGATGGCAACCCGCTGACCAGAGGATCACCATGCAGACCAACGAACCATCACAAGAGGCCGGGGCCAAGGCACCACCAGGCAAGCAATGGAAATTCGCCCCTCAGGGGAAAAAGAAGGCCCATCAGGGGCGGCGGAAGAATGCCAATCCGAATGTGCCTGCCGGAGCGGTCACCTTGGACAGGCTGCCGTTGATCTATCTCAACGTGCCCAAGTCCGCCTGCACGACCATCAAGAACCACCTGTATTTCGCCGAGCATGGACGTTATATCGACGAACCTCTTGCGATTCATGCCAACGGTGGATTGCAGCGAAGCCGCGAGCGCACGGAGGAGGCGACGGAATTCTTCGCCAATAAACTCAAACAACCCCACCTGGTGTTCACTTTTGTGAGGCATCCCGGCAAGCGCGCCTATTCGTGCTTCAGTGAAAAAATCTTCCACGAAAGCAAATACTCCTTTCCCAAAATACGCGACTACATCGTGAAGCATCACCATTTGAAGCTGCCCGCCAAAATGGACTTCAACTACGACTTGTCGTGCCATCGCGCCAACTTCATGTGCTTCCTGGATTTCGTCCAAGCCAATTTCGCCGGCTCGACTGACGTGAGGGTGGATGCCCACTGGAACATCCAAACCTCCATCATCGAGCATTTCCAACGATTCTTTCTGATCGATTTCATCGGTCGCGTGGAAACCTTCGAAGCGCAGTTCGGATTTGTGCTCGACCAGTTTTCGCTGCCGCACAGGCCTGACATCGGAGTGAGGTTCAACGAGGGGCCCAAGCCTCCATTCAGTTACGAGCAGATCGCCGACGAGGAGGTGGAGTCCCGCTTGCGCCAGATTTACGCCAGCGACTATCAACTTCTGGGATACGCCGCCAACGCCAGTTTCTTCTGATAAAACCGTGAAAACATTTGTTCTTCATTTCGGAATGGCAAAGACCGGCAGCACGTCGATCCAGGCCACGCTGGCCGTAGTCGAAAACCGTCCGGAATTCCATTACCTGCATTCTGGAGAAGCCAATGTCGGTCGTGCGTTTGCCACGGCATTCATGGCCCAACCTAACTCATTCCGGCCGAATCGCAAGTTAGGCCTCAGTGACGAGGTGATGCAACGGGGCAAAAAGAAGATTCTTGAGGATTTCTCGCGCCAGCTTGATGGCCCGCAGGATCTGGTGGTCGCTTCTTCCGAGATGCTGGGCAATTTCGACCCTGAGTCGCTGTGCGCACTCTACGAATGGTTGAACCAACGGGTCGATGCGATCCGCCTCATTGGTTATGTTCGGGAACCGGCCGGTTTCATTGAAAGCATGTTTCAGCAATCATTGAAGAACGGCAACAGCGATTTCAAATTGAGCAAACGCTACCCTGCCTATCGCCAGCGGTTCGAAAAGTTAGAGAATGCCTTCGGCCGTCAGCGGGTTGAATACCGGATGTTTGCACCGGCCACTTTTCCGTCACGCTGTGTCGTTCGGGATTTTCTCGGAGCAATTGGTCTCGATCTGCCGGAAACGTCCATCGTGCGGATCAACGAGAGCCTCTCCCGCGAGGCGGTCGGATTGCTCTATGCCTATCGGCAGCACCATCCGGAATTCGCAGCCGGCCAGCACGCTGTGCGGCGGAACCGCCAACTGATTCAATCACTCGCCACGCTCACCGGTGACAAACTCAGAATCCATCCTCGCCTGCTCCGCGATGTCATTGAATCCCAGACGGCTGACCTCAATTGGATTTCCGAGCGCCTGGGACAGCCCCTCACGCCAGTCTATCCGGCCGCCGGTTCCTCGGTCATCCAGGCCGAACGTGACCTGCTGACTTACTCAGATGCCACGATCGAGTGGTTGAACCGCCTGACGGGTGGGAAACTGATCCAGGTTTCAGGCCGCCCTTATCCTTATGATTCGGCCAAGCTGGCAGGCGCACTTGATGCCTACCTCGACCAGCATGAAGACACGAAGTTGCCCGAAGAGCCTCCGGTGGTGAAGGAAGAGACTGAAACCCGCCGGAAGGTTCATATCAATACTCTGATCGATTCGGTTCGTGACTCATGTCCCGGTGTCGCGCTTGACCATGCGGAATATCGCGACCTTGTCCGCGCAGCATTGGTTAGGCTGGTGGAAACCATCGACAAACATCCGTCGGGCATGGAACTGACAGGCTTGGATGAGTTCGAGAATCTGAAATGGTGCAAGAAGGAAGGGGGGCGTGGCAGGAACGCCCGAATCCAAATCAAACGGGCCGGGCGCAACGTCAAACCGACATCCCAATCCTGATCATGAGGCAGTGCATCATTCATTTCGGCATGCCCAAGACTGGCAGCACGTCGATCCAGGCCACCTTGATGGCGGCCTCTCCCTTGTCCTCGGCAAGGGGCGCATCAAGTTGAAGAACCACTACCCGGACTACGAAGAGCGCTTTGGGAAACTGGAGAAGGTTTTCGGCAGGGAGCGCGTGGACTACTGGAAGTTCGACCCCAAGGCTTTTCCTGGCAATGATGTGGTTCGTGATTTTCTCCAGCGTCTGTCCTTGGATGTTCCTGTAAAGGCTCTACGCCGTTCCAACGAGAGCCTCACCCGCGAAGGTCTATCCCTGCTCTACATCTATGCAACCCCCATTTCCCCGCCCTCCGGTCGGACTCAATGGCTTCTTCAGGGGCCTCCAGCAGAAAGCAAATTCCTAGCAACCTCAGGCGCATCCGGGATTGGGGTGAATGAAAGATCGAGAACTCCTCCGGCTTGAAGACAAACCAATCCGGAGCCTCGGGGTTGGCTGAGACCGCCGAACCCGGCACCAGGCCGAAGGCGTTGTCGCCCCTGAGGTCCTTGATCAGCTCCGGCGAGGTCTTCACCACCGCGGATCGGTTCGGCAATTGCCGGGGTTCGGGTTTGAGCACTGCGGGCGAGGTTGCAACCGTCCGTCGCAGCTACAGGTAACCGCGACGGGGGTGGGATCGCGGCACGTGAGGGAAGGGTGCTCTGCGCATGGAGTACGGCTGTTTGAAGAGCTTGCTGCGGAGTCGGTGATTCCGCTTGCGCCCGCAGCGCTGGCGGCAACGTGGCCTGAATCTGTTTCCGGCAGGTCGGCAGGGGCCGATGACTCCCGCCAGAGTGGCAGGGACCGTAAGCTGGATTCCGCAAGCCGGGCAAAAAAATGGGATGGATTCGTTTGCCAATCCTTGCGGATCCCTTTTACGCAAATCCCCGATGGGGTCAGTCAATCAGATTTCTTAACTACATTCCCGCCCAATGACGGCCTAGGCGCTTTTTCAAGCCGCGTGGCGGAGCAGGGCGATGAGAACGCCCTGGATGATCAGTTCCCGGGCAGGAATCAGATCGGGATAATCGGCATTTTCGGCGCGCAGGAAGGGTTTGCCCTTTTCAACGAGGTAGCGTTTTAAAGTCGTTTCTCCGTCGATCAACGCCGCGACAATGTCCCCCTTGCGGGGCTCCCGGAATTCGAGAATGACCGTGTCTCCGTTGCAGATATGGGCGTCAATCATCGAATTCCCGCGCACTTTGAGGGCAAAGGTCCGGGCGTGGCGGGGGATCCCAAGCGCGGAAATGTCCACTGAAACACAGCCTTGGCGCTCGGATTCCGCATCCTGGGCCATGCCGGCGGCGATGCTACCGTAAATCGGAATGTCGGCAATCTCGCCGCGGTCCAGATCTTCGGGGAAAATCACCGCCCTGGCCTTGCCGGGAAGCCGTTGGATGGCTCCCTTGCGTTCGAGTGCGCGCAAGTGGCTCATCGAGGCGGTCTGGCTGGCAAATCCGAAGTAGTGCTGGATTTCGCGAGTGGTGGGCATGATTCCCGTCAGGCGGTGCGAAGTCCGCAGGTATTCGACGATCTCTTGTTGGCGGCTTGTCAGATGGGGTTGCATAGCTTTATGAACAGTGTTCTTTGGAACAAAAGACGATTCGGAGCCGTTGGGCAAGCGGAAATTCATGGGTTTGGAAAATACTCCTTGCGAACGATGGCTTGCGGTTTGTGAATTCCCTGGATAGTCTGCCGCCTCAATCCCATCTCAATGAAAGTCATCTCCCTCCTTTCGCTGTCGCTTCTGCTGACGCCGCTGGCCGCCGCGCAGGACACTCCACCACCTGCACCGAAACCCGCCGTCGGCAAGGAGGGCTTGCTTCCCCATCAACAGGCATTCCTCAATCTGCCAGAAGAAAACCGCAAGGAATTCATCAAACACCTGTCCGAGGCCAACCGCGTCTTCCAACAGAAGCGGATCTTCGAAACGCTCGATGAACTCGACAAGGCATCGGCGATTTTCAAGGACAGTCCGGAAATCCACAACCTGCGCGGCAGTTGTTACGTGGAAATGCGTGCGTTCGACAAGTCACTGGCGGAGTTCAACCAGGCCATCGCCCTTTCAAAGGACAATCCCAGCATCGATTTCAACATTGCCGAAGTTTATTTCGTCACTAGAAAATGGCAGAAATCCTGTGATCTGTTTGAGAAGGTTTTGAAAACACTGCCGCCCACTCCCATCGCCCTTCCACGGCTGGTCGAGTTTAAGATCCTGCTCTGCAAGAAGAAACTCGGCAAACATGACGAAGTGACGATTCTCGCGGAGAAATACGATTTCCTGGATGACTCGCCCTATTATTATTTCGCCAAGGCCGCCCTCGCCTACGACGATAAGGATCTGGTTAAGGCCGAGGAATGGCTCGCGCGGGCCGGACGCATCTTCCAGGACGCCAACGTGCTGGCGTCATGGCAGGATACGCTCGTCGAATACGGCTATATCAAGAGCTTCTACGGCGACGATACCGAGGCGGAGTGACCGCGGCGCGGTTAGAGGTGCCGTCACCGGCGACGAGGCATATCGCCTCTCCCTGAATCCGTTATTTCTTCCGCGCGCTTTGCATCGCCTGCGAGAACCAGTCGTTGTTAGGAACAGCGGGTCCTGAGCCTCCACCCGGACGCGGGCCGCGGTTCTGGGATTGGGACGGGCCGCCATCTCCCGGCGCGGATCGGCGGTTGTTGTCCATGTCCGGCTTGGACTTCATGGAAAGCGCGATGCGGTTCCGTTTCAAGTCCACTTCCATTACGGTGATCTGGACTTTCTGGCCCACCTTCACCACTTCCGAGGCGTCCCGCACAAAGTGATCTGCAAGCTGGCTGACATGCACGAGCCCGTCCTGGTGGACGCCGATATCCACGAAGGCGCCGAACGCAGTGACATTGGTGACGATGCCTGGAAGTTTCATGCCCACCTGCAGGTCGGAGGTCTTTTCAACACCGTCGGCGAAGGAAAATAACTCGAATTGTTTGCGCGGATCGCGGCCGGGTTTGGCCAACTCGCTGAGAATGTCCTGCAAGGTCGGAAGCCCTACGTTTTCATCGACGTATTGTTTTAGATCAATTTTCTTCCGGTCGGCTTCATGCGAAAGCAGATCCTCCACCTTGCAGCCGGCGTCGGACGCCATGCGTTCGACAAGCGCGTAACGCTCCGGGTGGACGGCCGAGGAATCCAGCGGGTGTTTGCCGCCGCGCACGCGCAGGAAACCGGCGGCTTGTTCGAAGGCTTTTTCGCCGAGGCGCGGCACCTTCTTGAGTTGCTCGCGCGAGGTGAACGCGCCGTTTTCATTGCGATAGGCGACGATGTTTTCGGCCAGGGTCGAGTTGAGCCCGGAAACGTATGAAAGCAGTTGTTTCGACGAAGTATTCAATTCCACACCGACGGCGTTGACGCAGGAAATCACGGTGTCATCGAGGTTGTTCTTGAGCGCGCGCTGCTCCACGTCGTGCTGGTATTGCCCGACTCCGATGGATTTTGGATCGAGTTTCACCAACTCCGCCAGCGGGTCCATCAGCCGGCGGCCGATGGATACCGCGCCGCGGACCGTGACGTCTTCGTTAGGAAATTCCTCGCGCGCGACGTCCGACGCCGAGTAAATCGATGCGCCGCTTTCATTCACCATCACCACCGGAATGGAGGAGGGGAGTTTCAGCTTCTTGATGAATGATTCCGTCTCGCGGCTGCCCGTCCCGTTGCCGATGGCGATAGCCTCGATGTCGTGTTTTTTGACGAGCGTGGTGACTTCCACCGCCGCTTCGTAGAGTTGATTGTTAGAACCGGCGGTGGCGTGCAGCACCGTGTGGTGCAGCAGCTTGCCCGAGCGGTCGAGTACCACGGTCTTGCAACCGGTGCGGAAGCCGGGGTCGATCGCTAACAGACGCTTCTCGCCCAGTGGCGAGGCCAGCAGCAGCTCGCGCAGGTTTTCGCCGAACACGCTGATCGCCGTTTCATCCGCGCGTTTTTTCGCCATCAGGCGCGCTTCGGTTTCCATCGATGGCATCAGCAGGCGCTTGCAGCCGTCCTCGACTGCTAGAGAAACCTGCTTGCCCGCCTCGGCCGAGGATTTCACCCAGTCCGGCAGCGCCTGGGAACTCACCCGCTCCAACGGCACCTCGACTCTCATTAGCAGGAATCCCTCCTTTTCACCGCGCCGGATCGCCAGCATGCGATGGGACGGGATCGACTTGAACGGCTCACTCCACTCGAAGTAGTCGCGGAATTTCTGCGCGTCGGCCTCCTCTTCCTTGCCATACATGATCTTCGAGGAAACGGTGGCCTCCTCTTCATAGATCTTGCGGACCCGGCCACGCAGGGGAGCATCGTCCGCCACGCGTTCGGCGATGATGTCGCGCGCGCCGGCCAGCGCGTCGGCGGCGGTGGCAACCTCCTTTTCGGCGTCCACAAACTTGGCGGCCTCGTCGGTGGGATCGGCGCATTGGTTTTCTAGCAGCCAATCCGCCAGCGGCGTGAGGCCGCGCTCGATCGCCTTGGTCGCCCGCGTTTGACGCTTCGGACGGAACGGGGCGAAAATATCCTCCAACGTTGTCAAGGTGACCGCCGCCTCGATTTTTTTCTTCAGCTCCGGCGTCAGCAGCGATCGCTCTTCCAGTGATTTCAGGATTGCGCTGCGGCGGGTGTCCAGCTCGGCGAGTTGCAGCATGCGGTCGCGGATCGTGGTGATCTGCACCTCGTCGAGCGAGCCCGTCTGCTCCTTGCGGTAGCGGGAAATGAAGGGCACGGTGCCGCCTTCAGCCAGCAGTTTGGCGGTGGAGGCTACGGAGGAAAGCGAGATCCCGGTTTCGCGGGCGATGGTGTCGAGATGATGGGTCATGGGCGGGTGAAGAGGGGTGATGAAAGCAGGTTCGGGGTGATCGGCAAGCGGTGAGGCGGATGACTTCCGCCGGGTATTCGCAAGTCCTTGAAACCGTGTCTCCGGTGGGGCGGAAATTTTCAGAAAAGTTCCCCTTGGCCCGGCGTCAGCCGACGAAACGCGGCGGGATCAAATACCGGTGTCCCGCTCCGCAGGCCGTGTTTCCGGCAGCAGGCGTGAAACAACGCCTGCCATTGAATCGCTGCCTCGCCCGTGCCGCGCATTCGTGCGACGGGATTGCTGCTGTTGAGTTTCCCGGCATGCACCGCACGGATCCGGCCGAGGATTTTCTCCTTCGCCAGCGGCTGGTGGCGGTCCAGCCAGTTGGAAAATACCGCCGCCACCGCACCCGGCAGACGGACCATCGAGTATGCGGCGAACGCCGCGCCATGTGCCGCCGCCGCCGCCAGAATGGCCGGCATCTCCGAGTCAGTGAGCCCTGGAATCATCGGCGCCGCGCTCACTCCGGCCGGCACTCCGGCATCGGCCAGCGCCCGGATCGTGTCCAGCCGGGCGCGCGGCGACGAAGCGCGCGGTTCCAGCACCCGGGAGAGATCGGGATCCACTGCCGTCCCACGGGAAGGCCTAGCTGAGAGCGGAAAAGCGGGCTGGTGTTGAGTTGAAATCCCTGCCACTCGGTAGGGCGTAATGAACAACACAACACCAACCCGGGCCAATGTGGTCGTCCTCAAGCAAATGCTCAACCTC